>JAFCEA010000040.1 GCA_017609385.1 Candidatus Woesearchaeota archaeon | reverse complement strand
TAGGAATTGCATTTGGCACACAGGATGGAAAAGTGTATATGCTTGGTGACAATGCAAAAATAAAATGGTTTTATTCAATACAGGAAAAGATTGATGAAATACAAAAGATGTTTCTGGATGAAGAAACTGCAAAAAGCATTTATGCCACACCAACACTTGCTGATATAAACAAAGACGGCAAAAAAGAGGTTCTTTTTGGGTGTGATCTTGGCAAATTCTATGCCTTAAGCTCATCAGGAAAGCTTTTATGGGATTTTAAGACAGATGGGGAAATAAGGTCATCTGCTCTTGTGCAAGATAATATGATTATATTTGGCTCTAATGACAAAAATCTTTATGCTCTAAATACAAAGGGAAAACTTTTATGGAAATTTAAGGCAGACTCAGGCATTGAATCAAGCCCAGCTATTTTAAAAGCTAAAAAAACACAGATAATATTTGGCTCTAATGATGGCAAAATTTATTCCCTGAACACAAAAGGAAAGCTGTTATGGCAATTCAAAACAAAGGGAAAGATAACAGCAAAGCCGGCAATAGGAGATATTTATGCTAATAAAAAAAAATATATTGTTATTGGCTCTGCTGATAACAACCTTTATGTCTTGGATGAGAATGGCAAACTTGAATGGCTTTATGAAACAGAAGGCAGGATATGCTCAGAAGCTTGCTTAGCTGATATCAACAATGACAAAAAACTTGAGATAATCTTTGGCTCATGCGATGATAATATATACTGCCTGTCATGCAAAGGAAGCAAAATATGGAGTTATGAAACAGACTTTTGGATTGTTGCAACCCCCCTTGTTATAGACATAGATAATGACGGCAAACTAGAGGTTATTGCTGGCTCTTATGACAACTCTGTTTATATCCTAGATGGGGAAGGAACATTCCTTCTTGATTATATGCCGGGAGTTTCAGGAATAACACAGCAGCCAGGCCATTATAATGATTTAATAACAGCAGAACCAGGGGAATATGTCGGCAAAAAACTCTGGCAGTACAAGACAGAGGGAATGATAATTGGCTCTACATTCATCACAAACAGTAAAAAACAAAAAGAGATTATTATTGGAATAAAGGAAGGAAAGTTAGATAATTTAACTTATAAAAAAGATTAATGGAGGGAAAAATGGTTAAGGAACTGAGAAAAAATGAGGAGTTAAAGAGAATTAAGCTTTATATAGAAGGCTTTGATGATCAGCTTCAGGGGGGGATTCCAGAAGGATATGTAACCTTGATTTGCGGTACTGCTGGAACAATGAAAACCAGTGTAGCCTTTAATGTGCTGTATAATGAGGCACTGAATGGAAAAACAGGATTATATGTTTCTCTTGAGCAGTCAGCTAAATCCCTATTAGAGCATGCAGAAAAAATGGGTTATGACCTTTCGAAGATTAACCTTATTGTTATGTCAGACATATCAAAATTAAAGGAAAAAATCCAAGATGTCAAATCCTCAAAGGGTGGTTCATTAGTTATCTCGGATCTAGGTACTATAAGAAAGCAGATAAAAGGAACAAAAATAGGTCCTAGCGGTGACTGGCTGAATGTTATAAAAAACATAATCAAAAAGCTCAAGCAAGAGGCAAAATGTGATTTGTTTGTTCTTGATTCATTATCTGCATTATATGTTCTCTCAAGCTTTGATGATCCTAGGACAAGGCTGTTTTATATATTTGAGTTTTTGAGGGACGTTGGATTAACAACCTTTTTGATTTCTGAGATGCCCCTTGACAAAAGCAAGTATAGTGAATATGAGGTTGAGGATTATCTGGCAGATGGAATAATTCTCTTGCAGCATACAGAAAAGTTCAGAAAGGTTATAAGGGAAATATCAATTGTCAAGATGAGGTCTACTGACTGCAACACAGATGTTTTCACCCTGGAATACAAGAATAAGAAATTCTATGCTCTACAGGGAGGAAAACCTCCGTTAGTTTAAGCTAAAGAATTTTCGAAAACAATAAATAGTTATGATATAATTATATTCCTATGACTAAAATAACCCTTGATATTAAAAAATCAATTGAGCAAAATGCTGCTGTTTATTTTGAAAAAGCAAAGAAAGCAAGGAAAAAACTTGAAGGGGCAAAAAAAGCATTAAAGAAAATTCAAAATAAGTTGGAACTGTTAAAAGAAAAAAAGAATAAAGAGAGTTTAACTGAAAAAAGAACAGAAAAACCAGTTAGAAAAAAAGAATGGTATGAAAAATTCAGGTGGTTCTTTAGCTCAGAAGGATTTCTATGCATTGGCGGAAGGGATGCAACAACCAATGATATTATAATAAAAAAATATACTGATAAGAATGATATTGTTTTCCATACAGATATGGCAGGCTCACCTTTTTTTGTTGTAAAAGCAAATAATAAGAAAATAAGCCCCAAAACAATGGAAGAAGCAGCCCAGGCAACAGCATCTTACAGCCGGGCCTGGCGTTTGGGCTTGTCAAGCCTTGAAGTGTTTTATGTAAAGCCAGAGCAGCTGACAAAGGAGGCGCGTTCAGGAGAATACCTAGGAAAAGGAGCTTTTATGGTAAAAGGCAAAACAAACTACCTGCACCCTATGTTAGAGATAGCAGTTGGTATTAAAGAAAACAGAATAATTGGCGGCCCAATTAATGCTATAAAAGTTAACTCTGAAAAATTTATTATTATAAAACAAGGAAAAGAAAAAACAAGCGAGATTGCAAAAAAAATTAAAAAAATCATTGGTGGAAGCATTGATGAGATAACCTTGTTTATTCCTGCAGGCGGCTCAAGAATTAAAAAAACAAAATGAAATACATTACAAAAAAAGACCTTAAATTGCCAAAAAGAAAACCAGAAAGCCATAAAGGAAATAATGGCAGGCTTTTAATTATAGGCGGGTCTGTTGATTATATTGGTGCTGTTATGCTTGCAGGCATGGCAGCTTTCAGATCAGGCATTGACATAGTTACAATAGCTGCTCCAGAAAAGGTTGCCTGGGCAATAAATACCTTTAGCCCTGATTTTATAACAAGGAAATTCAATGGAGATTTCTTTGCATCAAAACATTCAGGTAAAATAATAAAATTAAGCAAGAACTTTGATGTTATTCTGGTGGGTAACGGCTTTGGAATGAGAAAGCAAACAATAAAATTCTCCCAAAAAATAATAAAAAACATAAAAAAGCCAAAAGTCATTGATGCTGATGCAATCAAGGCATTAACATTTGAGGTTAATAATTCAATAATCACACCTCATGAAAATGAATTAAGGATTTTTTTGCATAACAATTTAAAAGATAAGAAAATTCTAGAAAAAATCTTTAATAAGAATATAAAAATTGAAAATAAGGCAAAGAAAATACAATTTGCATTAAAAGATTTTCTTGAAAAAAATAATATTATCTTATTAAAAGGAAAAATAGATATTATTATTTCAAAGGACAAGATCAGGTTCAACAAAAAAGGAAACGCAGGAATGAGTGTTGCAGGCACAGGAGATGTTTTGGCTGGATTGACAGCAGGAATTTTAGCACAAACAAACAACCTGTTTGATTCAGCATGCTCTGCTGCTTTTATAAACGGGATTATAGGAGATTATCTCTTAAAGGAAAAGGGCTATGGTTTTATTGCCAGTGATTTTATATATCACATTCCCTTGTTTATCAAAAAACTAAATAAAAAGATTTAAATATAATATAAAAAAAGTTTTTAGCAAAAAGAGGTGTTTCATGGAGAACATATTTTTGGATATTGGTCTTATAATAATTGTTGCAACTATTGTAGGTTATTTGGCAAGATTATTAAAGCAGCCGTTGATTCCTGCCTATATTTTAACAGGACTTATAATAGGGCCTCTTCTCGGGCTGGTAGAAGACTCAAACATGATATTAACCTTGTCTGAGATTGGAATTGCATTTCTTCTTTTTGTTGTTGGTCTTGAGCTTAACTTAAAGAAACTAAGGGATGTTGCCTCGATTTCAATCTTTGGGGGACTTATGCAGTTTGTTTTACTTTTTGCATTTGGCTTTTTAATAGCAGCAACTCTTGGCTTTTTAACTATTGAAGCAACTTACGTTGCATTAATAGTTGCCTTCAGCTCTACAATGGTTGTTGTAAAGCTCTTATCAGATAAGAGAGAGCTTGATACCTTACATGGAAGAATAATCATTGGATTCTTATTAATGCAGGACCTGATTGCAATAGTTGCTTTATCCATATTAACAACACTAAACAATTTCTCAATGGCAATACTAGTAATTGCCCTGCTAAAGGGAGTTATCCTGCTTTCAGTAGCAGTAATCGCAAGCAAGTTCATTCTTCCAAGCTTGTTCAAGTTTGCTGCAAAATCACAGGAGCTTTTGTTTTTAATGGCCTTAACAACATGTTTCTTTTCCTCTATTTTTGCA
This sequence comes from Candidatus Woesearchaeota archaeon, assembly GCA_017609385.1. GTDB lineage: Archaea > Nanobdellota > Nanobdellia > Woesearchaeales > CG1-02-33-12 > CG1-02-33-12. Next base: position 1,892 of record JAFCEA010000040.1, on the reverse strand, counting down.
AACTACATCGGTCAGATAATAATTTATGTTTTTAAGATTCCTTTTTTCAACTTTGTTCTTGCAGATAGTGTTTTGAATTTATTAAAGCCGGGATTTTCAATAGCAATTGGTGCATTTATTGCAGGAGTAAGCATAGCAAATCTTCCTTATAATGTAGAGATTATTGGAAAGGTAAAACCTTTAAAAGATTTTTTTGCAACTATCTTCTTTGTATCTCTTGGCTTAGAGTTATTATTGGGTGAGATGCGCACTATCCTGGTTCCATTAATAATCTTTACATTATTTGTAATAATCTTCAAGCCATTACTAACAATGGTTATATGCAGCCTTTTTAATTACAAAAAAAGGACATCTTTTTTAAGCTCTATATCACTGGCACAGGTATCTGAATTTTCATTGATAATAGTTGCCCAGGGGCTTATTCTTGGTCATATATCCAAAGGAGTATTTTCCTTAACAATACTTCTTGCCATTATAACAATAGCCCTAACCTCTTACCTTATACAGTTTGATAATAGTATATATGTGAAGCTCTCAGTATTCTTGCAGATATTTGAAAAAATAGGAACTAGAACTAAAAAAATGGAGTATATTCCAGAAGATAAAAAAACAGATATCATTCTTTGTGGTTATAATAGGATTGGATATAGTATTGTTAGAACAGTACAGAAAATGAAAAAAAGCCTGTTAATAGTTGATTTTAACCCAGATGTTATAAAAAGGTTAATAGCAAGAAAGGTTCCATGCATTTATGGTGATATTGGTGATTCAGAGATTCTTGAAAGAATTGGGCTGAATAAGGCAGAGATGGTTATATCAACTGTTCCAGAAGAGCAGGACAACCTTCTTTTAATAAAGAAAACTAAAGATGTTAATAAAAGGGCACTTATATTTGTAACAGCAAACCAGGTTGATGAAGCTTTAACTCTTTATGATGCTGGAGCAGATTATGTTATACTGCCGCATTTACTTGGTGGAGACCATGTTTCAATTCTTCTGGAAGATTTTACAGGGGATATAAACAAAATTCTTGAAACAAAATTAAAACATATAGATGAGCTGCACAGAAGAAGAAAACTTGGCAGGGAACATCCAATGAATCTTAACCATAATGTATAAAAATGCCCAGTAATAATAAATTAAAAGAAAAGGCAAAAACACTTGAGCCAGTTATAAGAATCGGCAAGAATGGTCTGACAGAAAACACAATAAAAGAGATTAAAAAACAGCTTAACAAAAAAAAGCTTATCAAGGTAAAACTTCTAAGGACATTTATCAATGAGAAAGATAAAAAAGAAGTTGCAAAAGAGATTGCCCAGAAAACAAACTCTCAACTCATTAACTTAGCCTCTGCTTCATTTAATCTTTTGGTGTTGTTTTCAATTATTTTCAGTAAAAAGGGCCGCTTGGCCTCTTGTTCAATCATCTTTATATCTAAATCTTTAAGTTTTCCAACTATTTTTTTAGCTAATCTTATTTTCTCTGTCTCAAGCTCTTTTAAACTACCCTTGGTTTTCTTGTTTTTATATTTATTTAATATTTTTTTATAATCCTTGTTTTCAGAAAGATCAAGTGAATGTTTAATATTAAGTTTGTAAAGTATGTTATCTGTTAAAGAGGCCTCCTGTATCAGTATATCTCCAACTATTTTAGAATAATCAGAGTATTTTTTTATATTGTCCCTTTTTAATTTAAGGCCATTCATGCATTTGTATGAAGCATCAATCATCTCTTTTTTGTTAAATACAAACTCCTGAACCAAAATCCAGTACGGAAATAAGCGGCAGTTTAATGGCCTTGCCTCATAAACAGAGCATTTTTCATTTTTGCGCAACAAACAGGGCATGTTAATGCCAAGATCATAGCTGAACTTTATTGGATTATCTGGATCT
>JAFCEA010000039.1 GCA_017609385.1 Candidatus Woesearchaeota archaeon | reverse complement strand
TCTTATTGAACATAGCTTAGGTTATTTCTATGTCCAGGAAGCAGCTTCAATGATCCCACCAGTTGTTCTTGATGCAAAACCAGATGAGGTTGTTTTAGATATGTGCTCTGCTCCGGGCTCAAAAACAACCCAGATAGCAGCAATGATGAAAAATAAGGGTGTTTTGATTTCAAATGATTCTGACTACAAAAGAATGGCTCCATTAAGCTTTAACATTCAGAGAACAGGAGCAACAAATACACTAGTTACATTAATGGAAGGCCGCTTTTTTAAAATGCCTTTTGACAAAATACTATTAGATGCTCCCTGCTCTGGAACAGGCACAATAAGAAAGAGCCTAAAAACTTTATCAATGTGGAATCCAAACATGGTTAAAAGAATTGCAGGAACCCAGAGGCACAGAGGCAGCTGATTGATGTTGCATTCAACTGCTTAAAACCGGGCGGAGTAATGACTTACTCCACATGCACACTGGAGCCAGAGGAAAATGAGGCAATAATTGATTTTTTATTAAACAAATATGAAAATGCAAAGCTTGAAAAGATTGATTTAAATATAAAACACAGCCCAACAGTAAAAGAGTTCAATGGTCAAAGATACAATAATTCAAAGATTAATATTATCTATGAAATCCCCTAATTTATTTTTTAAATTCTCTTTTTGTTGGTATAATTCTTCTTCTTTTTTGTCTTCTAAAAATAAATGATATTTTTTTAAATTTTCTATTAAATATTCTGGATGTAAAGGTTGTATGGATTGTATGATAGAATTAACCAAGTGATTGTATTGTATGACATCCTTATCTCCAATTTCTAATTTTTCCTTTTTATGTCTTTCAAGGATTATCTCATCAAGTTCACAAATCCTTTCTATCTTTTCATATAAATCTTCTGGCTTCATCTAAATCTCCTTTAACAACTTTAAAATAGATACAACTTTATAAATCTTTCGCCAAACCAATTTCTAGTTATACAGTTATACAAATTTTTGTTGAATAAACATAAAGCTACAAAATAATCAAAAAAAATTTCAACTATCCTAAACTATTAGCAAAACAAAACCTTTATAATCTTTAACTTCTTAATAATGGTTATGGCCTCAAATTTTATGAAATTTATCCATTTTGTAAGGCCTCTCTCAAAAAAGGAAAGGGGCTATATGTCTGAGCTAAATAAACACCTTGAGCCAAGGGATTTAAAGAAAATAAAGAATCTCCTGAAGAACAAGAAAATAGGTGTTTCATTTTCAAGCCTTGGCATATCTGAAAAAATAGGGGATGATGCTTCATTTCCACAGCTTAACCTGGCTTTAGAGGATAATGAGCTGCAGTTATTTACAGAAAAAATAAACAAAGAGATTGAGGAAAAGGTTAAAAGAAGAACATTTAGGTTATTTTCTGAGAGATCAAAAAAAACAATAAAAGAGTTTATTGCACCAAATATATTTGGCCTTGGGCTGGTAAAAGAGGCAGCTGCTTTACAGTTGTTTGCAGTAGAACCAGTTCATATACTTCTTTTAGGGGATCCTGGAACAGGAAAAACCGATATACTAAGGTCAGTAAGTAATTTGCATCCAATAACATCCTTTGGTCTTGGCTCCGGAGCTTCCAAGGCAGGGCTTTCAGCTGCTGTTAAGGGAAATGAAATAATAAGGGGACTTCTTCCAATGGCAAATGAGGGAATATGCTGCATTGATGAGTTAAATTTAATGAAAAAAACAGATTATGCTGCCCTATATTCTGCAATGGAAAAAGGCATTATCACTTATGACAAGGCAAACAAGCATTTCCAGCTTGATGCTCATGTCAGGGTTATTGCAACCTCCAATCCAAAAGGAGACCGCTTTGTTGGAAACATAATAGACATATTGAAAAAGCAGATTCCATTTGATTCTGCTCTTTTGACAAGATTTCATCTGGTTTTTTTAATAAGAAAGCCAGGGCTTGAAAGATTTGCAAGAATATAAAAATCAATGAAAAGGATATGGCGTTCATAAGGGAGTATGTTGATTTTGCAGAACAGGTTGATGTTGAGTTTCCAAAAGAGTTTGAAAAACAGGTTGTTGAGTTCTCAACAACACTTAAAAAAGATGAAAAGAAATATTTAATTGAAATCTCGCCAAGGATTGTTATTGGCCTGATAAGGATTGCAAAAGCCTCAGCAAGAATGGAATTAAGAAAAACAGTAAAAAAGGAAGATATTGACAAGGCAGAGGAAATAATCAAGTTCGGCCTCCAGATAAAAAGAGAGTGATTAATCCCTTTCTGTATATTAAAAACCAAAACTTTATATATAATAGTTAAACTATAATTTACAAAAATGGCAAATATATTTGAGAAATTCATAAAAGCTTTCTTTAAAAACCTTTTCAGGAGGAAAAAGCACATAAAACTTGGCTTATATGGGCCGCCAAATGCAGGAAAAACCACCTTGGCAAATAAAATCTGCGAGGACTGGTTAGGAGAGAGCATGGGCAAGGTAACAAATGTGCCTCATGAAACCAGGGAAATACAGATAAAGGAGCAGATAAACATAAAGAGCGGCAATAAGGAGATTTCTTTTAATCTTGTTGACACTCCGGGAATTGCAACCAAGATTGATTATGAGGACTTTATGAAGTTTGGTCTGACTGCAAAAAAAGCCAAGAAGAGGGCAAAAGAGGCAACAAAGGGTGTTATAGATTCTATCAGGTGGCTTGACAACATGGATACAGTGGTTGTTGTTCTTGATGCAACAAAAGACCCATATTCACAGGTTAATATAACTATCATTGGAAACCTGGAGGCAAGGAAGATTCCTGTTCTGGTAGTAGCCAATAAAGTTGATTTAAAGAAGGCAAAGATAAAAAAAGTCCAGTCAGCATTTCCCCAGTATCATGTTGTTGGAATATCCGCTAAGTATGGCAACAATATTGATGAGTTTTACGAATCCCTATTCAAGGTGGTGGGATAATGTTAACATTGCAGTTTGTTCCATACAGTGAAATAGAATACATCAGCTCAGTTGGAAGAATAAGAAAACTCCTTAATATAGCAAAGGAAAACAGGATTGTCTTGTTAGAGGGCAGATTAAAAAAAGAGGAAGAAGCTGAGCTTATAAAAGCAACCATGGAAGAGATAAACAAGGATTTCAAGGGAATAGAGCTTTCTGTTATCTATCCAAACAAGAAAGAGAGTGACTTATTCAGAAAGTTAAAAAAGGGTTTTGTTAATATGCTTCTTGGAGATAGGCAAGGCTTGACAATTATCGGGCCTGCTTCTATTGTTAGGGAGATAAAAAAAGACCCTGATAAGATACAGCTTTTTACTGAAGATGATACCAGGGCTAAAAAGAGGAGGAAGAAATAATTCCTGAGATAAAATGCCCCATCAATGTGTCAGGTGTGGAAAACTCTATGATGATGGAGCTGAAGAGATATTAAAGGGCTGCCCATGCGGTGGAAGATTATTCTTTTACATAAGCAAAAAAAAGCTTGAAGAGACAAAAGAGATAATAGCTGATTTAACAACCAAAGAAAAAGATGAGATTGAAAAAGATGTTTTTGATCTTATTGGAGTAGAAAGGGGAGTGGAAAAGCCGGTTGTTCTTGACCTGGAATCAATAAGAATACTTAAGCCAGGAAAGTATGAGCTTGATCTTGTTCATTTATTCAAGAAAAGGCCTTTAATATATAAGTTGGAAGAAGGGAAATACCTCATTGACCTTCCGGAAAGCTTTAAGAAAAAAGAAGAAGATTGATTTATTATAAGAAAGAGTTTGCCAAAAAATTATTTTACCTTAAATCCTGCATTATTAAATTCATTAAGAACTTCTTCAATAGTTCCTTCTATTACAACATACTCAGAAATTTTATCCATTTCTAACAGAATCCATAAATCACTACTTGATTTTTTTGGATGTTTAATTATGCTTTTATTTTCTTTATTAATCTCATATACTAAATTATCTGTTTCAATACCTCTCAAAAAATAAGAACCACCGGGTTTTTTTAAACCATAATTCGCACCAAATGCTCTTTCATAAATCCTATTAAGAATTTTATTAAAATATGATTGATAGAATCCAATTCTTTCATCTTGGGTGAATAATTCAACAATATTCTTCTTAATAGGGATTTTTTCGTTCGGATAATTTGATAATTGGTATATCTTCATCAGGTATTTGAATAATAAAGGTATTTAATAATCTTTTGGTAAATTTTATGCAGAAAAAAATTAATTATTTTAGAACTGATTCATAGACCTTAAGCACTTTCCTGGACATCTTTGAAATTGAATATTTGTTTGCGGTTTTTCTTGCATGCTCAGACATCTTTTTCCTTAACTTATTGTCATTCAACACCTTGATTATTTTTTCACTAAATTCAGTCAGGGATTCTTTAGCCAGCAATCCGTTTTTTCCATCAACTACCTCTCTTACTCCAGGTGAATCAACTGCAACAACAGGTGTTCCTGCTGCCATTGCCTCTACTAAAACCAGGCCCTGGGTTTCAGTGACAGAGCTGAAGACAAAGAGGTCTGCAGCAGCATAATAATCCTGTATTGATCTTGATATTCCAACTGAGAAAATATTTTTTTCCAACCCAAATTTTTTAATTAAAGCATCTAAATAGCCTTTTTCAGGGCCATGCCCGACAAGCATTAGATAAGTATCAGGTCTTTTATTAAGAACAAGCTTGAATGCTTTCAGCAGGAACTCGAGATTTTTCTCTTTTGCTATCCTTCCGGCATATAAAAGCAGTTTTTGATCTGGACTAAGGTTGTACTTTTTTCTGATTATTTCCCTATTTGGGTTTCCAAAAACATCCAGGTTAATACCTGTTGGAATAACCTCTATTCTTGATCTGATTCCCTGCTTTAGGAGCATCTTTTTAATGCTTTCAGAAGGTGCTATTACACAATCACATTTATTAGCATAATCTTTTACAATCTGCCTTGCAAGGATTTTGACTAGCTCCTGCTCAAATGGAATATAATGGCTGTATTTATCATATTGCGTATGGTGGGTAAAAACCAGTGGTTTTGTGTGAAAATTTGCAAAAAAAGAGCCATAATTTCCCATAATAAGAGGATGCTGGGTATGTATAATATCCAGTTCTTGGATAACCTTTAATGACTTTTTATTAAATACTGGCAGGGTTATTCTGTATTCCTCTTGTGAAGGCAGCTTTAAAGATTCAATCCTGAATATGCCTTTTTCATTATCTTTATAATTAGGGTGTGTTGGGGCAAATATGTAAACCTCGTGCCCTAGATCCTCCAGCCCTTTTTTGAAGGAAGATATTGAGCTAACAACACCATTTATAACTGGCTTGTAAATATTTGTGAAAAATCCAATTTTCATAAAACCAACACCTATTTTTTAACATCTAGTCCAATTTTTCTTGCTATCCTAACCAAATCATTTATTATTAAAGAATCTTTGCTTTTTTTATCTATCTTTTTTGCCCATGTTGTTATGTTCATAATATATGATTCTATTGAGTTAATGGTTGCAAGGGAGTGAACCCTTTTTCTTATTCCATTATATATAAGGTTGGTCAGGCTTCCATGAAGCTTAATATCTTTTTTATTGAAATGTTTTCTTAGCATGTCTTCCCAGCCCTTGATTCCAACAATATCCGGGCCAATTGCTCCATGCCTTGCAAATATGACTTTTTTTGGAACATTAAAATCATTCATCATTTTTCTTAAATGCTTGTCAGTTATTTTTAAGGTTTGTTCATCTGGCCATGGAGCCCAGTAGGGAATGTATTTTGATAAGGCAGATGCTGTGGGAGAGTGAGCCCAGAATGTTCCTATTGAGTATCCATTAGAATGCCCATCCCTGTTATTCCTCTCATACCATAGATATGCACTAAGCAGGCTAAGATTTGTTATGTGGCCTGTTTGTATTTTTATGAATCTTAGTTTGTTTTTTTTGCAGTAGTTCTTGATATTTTTATCAAGGCCTATTGGAGTGCCCCATTCAGACTCTGGCCTTTCCTCAACAAGATGGTCAAGGCTCCAGCCGCTGTTGTGATTTTGATTGCTATTTTTAAGCCAGTTATTAATTCTCTTAGAGCCGCTTACATATTCATCAAAATGGATTCCACCATAACCGCCGAGCTGAAACCATATATTTTTGTCAATCCTGTACTGTTTCCAGGATTGCGTATTATCTATAAAGACTATTGTTCCATTTTTTTTAAGGAATTTTTTTATAAAAAAATCATATGCTTTTGGAAGTTTTTTGAACTTTATCCTATTAATTAAATACCTCTTTACCATTGTCCTGTCATGTATGACATCATCATGAATCACTATATCAATATTTTTATTGTTTCTTAAAATAATCTTTGCCAGTTCAATTCCTTCTTTTGCATATCTTTGAATATCATCTGGCCTTATTGGATTAAACAACCTTAGTTCAATGACCATTGTATGAACAGGAAGCAAAGGAGCATTTATTGCATTGGCCATGTCTGCTGTTCCTCCAGAGCCAGGTCCTATTATTATTGAATCAAATTTTTTATCTTCTAGGATATCATAAGCTTTTATTACATTATTTGCAAGATTCTCAACATTTACTATATTTGCAGTTTTTCTCCTGTATAGTATATGAGGTGATGGCCTAAAATAATGCCACAAATACTTATACCTTGACTGTGCCCTTATATCAACAAGCGCTGCTGCAACAGAAGATGTAAAAAAAGAAGAGCTCTCAACACATATGCTTGGATAGATTGTTTTCATATTTGAATTTATTTTTATGCATCTTATATATAAAATCTCCCTTGGTTTTACAGAAAACTATATAAACCATGGTTTTACTACCAAGATTGTGCCTCGGTGGCTTAGTGGCTATAGCGGCGGACTTGTAATCCGCAGGTCGGGGGTTCGACTCCCCTCCGAGGCTTTCACTTTTAAAAATGGAACCGAAAATAGAAAAAACATACACTAAACTGAAAGAAAAATATTCCCTGCCTGATTTTGAGGAATTAAACAGAGACTTTGAAATCTCAACAATAGAGCATGAGGATTTTTTATTAAGGGAAATAAGAAAGAAGATCGCTGATAAAATAAATAAAATGTGTGAGTTCCTGGAGGATTTGTTAAGCCCAGATAATACCATAGCAAACATTTATGAGTACAAGGCATTTGATGATGATGAGAGAAAAAAGATATTTGGATTGTACAAAAAACTTAAGGTTTTTGAAAAATTATCATTAGAGCTGTCATTAAACCCTGATGAGGCAAAGGAAGCTGGGTTCATCAATAACTTCTTTAACTCATGGAATAAAATAAAAAGCGAGATGACAACTTTTATTAAGAAAATAAAAGACTTTTGGGAAAAAGAATCAACAACAGAATACAAGGCGAGGTATTTTGGTTAAAATGAACATTATACTATTAGGACCACCAGGAGTTGGCAAGGGAACTTATGCAGAGAGAATATCAAAAATATATAATATTCCGCAGATTTCAACAGGAGACATGTTCAGGGAGGCTATGAAGAGCAAAACAGAGATTGGCTTGCTTGCCAAAACATATATTGACAAGGGCAATCTTGTTCCTGATGATGTCACAATAAAAATAGTTGAAGAAAGGCTAAAACAAGATGACTGCAAAAACGGCTTTATGCTTGACGGCTTTCCAAGGACAATAGCACAGGCAGAGGCATTGGATAAAATAGTTGTTATTGACAAGGTATTGGATTTCACAGCCTCAGAGAAAATAATAATTGACAGGCTGTCTGGCAGAAGGATTTGCAAAAGCTGCGGTGCTATATACCACATCAGGAATATAATTCCAAAAGTAAAAGGTGTTTGTGACAAATGCGGTGGAGAAGTTTACCAGAGGAATGATGACAAGCCAGA
>JAFCEA010000038.1 GCA_017609385.1 Candidatus Woesearchaeota archaeon | reverse complement strand
TGAAAATGACTTAAATGCAAAGTTTAAAGAAGTGCTATTGAATGGAACAATAGATGGTACAGATCTTGGCGATATGGGAATTACGCTAATGCAGGATAATACCTTTATTTACAGAATTGATAAAATAGAGGAAATGTCACAAGAGGTTTTGCATATAACAACCAACTTTAACAAGGAAAATATAGATACTGTGATATTCCAGTCAGATGATACAGGACCATGGAAGGTTGGTGTTAATCTAAGCTTAAATTTTTCTGTTGATGCAGGAATTGCTTTATGGAACAAGACAGAGACAGTTAGTATAATGTTTAGCATTATTGGTTTTGATGATCCACTATACCTAATAAACCCAAACATTCCTTACAGCCATCCAATAAAGGAAACCCCTTTTAATGATACTGAATGGAATATTGATACTCTGAAAGAGCATATTGCAAACACAACTTACAGGCATGAATCTAATGAGTCAACTCAGCACTCACCAAGCTATCTTATGAGGTTTTATGATAGTGCTTCACCCTCATTATGTTGCGGTATTGAATCAATGATAAATAAAACATTATCTGATGGAAGATATAAGAGTTATGTTGATTACTGCTTCTGGAGTGATGAGTGTGATCCTGGAACAGGTTATGGAAATAAGTTGTATAATATAACAGGCATAACAACACCATCTTATCCATTTAAGCTTGATGCATATCATGTTGCTCAATACAACGTGGAAAGTGAGGCAGAGTAAAGTCTTAAGATGAATTATTACAACTCAATCTCAAGGTCATATAATGAATTACACAGAGAAGAGCAGTTAAACAAGATAAGGTTGATAAAAGATAATTTAGAAATCAAAAAACAGGATTTTCTTTTAGATGTTGGATGTGGAACAGGTATTTTTGCAAAAGAATTTAAGTGTATAAAAATAGGTATTGACCCATCCGTAAACCTCTTAAATCAGGGAAAGAATGCATTTTACATAAGGGCATATGCTGAAAACCTGCCATTCAAAGACAATTCTTTTGACAGTGTCATATCTGTTACTGCAATTCATAACTTCAAGAACATAAGAAAAGGATTAGAAGAGATAAAAAGAGTCTCAAAGAAGGATGTTGCATTAAGCATACTGAAAAAATCATCTAAAATAAATGAGATAAAGAACCTAATAAAAGAACTCTTTAACATAAGAAAAACAATTGAAGAAGACAAAGACATAATCTTCTTTGCCAAAAGATAACTTTTATATAATATTAAGTTTATCCTCAGGATAATATTTTAAAGAAAATTTAAGGTGATAAACAATGAACGTTCCAGATGAAATAATGAAACTAGCTAAATCGTTAAAAGATAATGGTCTTGCTGCAAGTATGCATGATGCAATAGAACGGGCAAAGAACATGGTTGGGAAACCAAAAGAAAAGCCTGAGGTTAAGGTAAAAGAACCTGAGCCTATTGAACAAGATTTTGAAGAGCATGATGAAGAAAATCCTGAAGAGACAGTTAAGGAACTTGGTGAAGCTAAAGAAGAATTAATTGAGGAAACAAAAGAAGTTGAAGAGCCAATAGAAGAAAAACCTAAAACTTCTGAGGGAATATCTGAAGATGTTGAAGAAATAAAAAAGAAATCCGAAATGCCTGAGGAACCAAATGAAATTGAAGAACCACTTGAAAAAAAGCCAGTGGAGAAGCAGGAAACCATTGAACAAGTTGTGGAAGAGGGGAGTTTAGGCAATGAAGCTGAGGAAATAAAAACAGGTGAAAAATCAGAAATAGCTCTTGAAGAAAAACAAGAAGAGATTAAGCCTGAAGAACCATGCGAAGAAACCAAATCAAAAGAAGAAATTAAAGAAAAAAAAGAAGAGCTTCCAACAGTTGATGAGATAGAACCAGTTGATAGAACAAAAACAAATTATGATGTTGCAAAAGAGGAAAAGACAGTAAGAGAGCTAATGGAAGAGGATGCTGAGTCTAGTTATGAGGAAGATAAAAAACTTAAAGAGTCTGAAGAGCCTGAAGAAAAGGAGCAAGAGCAAATTGAGCAACCTGAAGAAGAAAAAGAACAAGACTCGGAAAAAAATTCAGATAAAAATACAGAAGAACAACAAAACTCTGAAGAGGAAAAAAAGGAAGAAGAACCTGAGAAGAAGCAGGAACAGGATTCAGATGAAAAAGAGAGCAGTGAAGAGAAAAAAGAACCAGAGCCAGAAAAAGAACATAAGAGTGAAAAACATTATGCAGAGGAGAATATTGATTTAACAAATGTTTTTAACTTTGGCAATAAATAATTTAAATAAAAAAAGGTGTTTTTTTGTTAAAATATATAAATCTTAAATATAAGCCACCAGAAACTGATTTGATATGTGAGTTCTATCTGGAACCAAATAAAATAAGCCTTGAGAAGGCCTCAAGCCATGTTGCATTAGAATCCTCTATAGGAACATGGACTGATATTGGCACTATGAATCAGAGGATAGCAAAAACCCTAAAGCCAAGTGTTTTCTATATTAATAAAAAAAGCAATATAATAAAGATAGCCTATAGCCAGGATTTGTTTGAAAAAGGTAATATGCCTGAAATTCTTTCAAGCATTGCAGGAAACATATTTGGCATGAGTGCAGTTAAAAATCTAAGGTTAATTGACATTTCTTTTCCAAAATCAATAATAAAATCCTTCAAAGGCCCAAGATTTGGAATAAAAGGCATAAGAAAGATTACTGGAATCAAAAACAGGCCTTTAACAGGCACAATAGTAAAGCCAAAGCTCGGCTTAAATGAAAAAGAGCATGCAAAAGTTGCTTATGATGCCTGGATAGGCGGGCTTGATATAGTTAAGGATGATGAAAACCTTACATCTATGAAGTTTAACAGATTTAACAAAAGGGTTATTGAGACATTGAAAATGAGAGATAAAGCTGAAAAAGAGACAGGAGAAACTAAAATATACATGCCAAATGTGACTGCTGAAACAAATGAAATGCTAAAAAGAGCAAGGTTTGTTAAGGCAAATGGCGGAAGGTACATTATGATAGATATTATTACTTCTGGCTGGTCTGCATTGCAGACATTAAGAAATGCTGATCTTGGATTAGTTATTCATGCTCACCGCGCTGGACATGCAGCTTTCACAAGAAATGAAAAGCATGGAATAAGCATGCTTACCATAGCCAAAGTAGCAAGATTAATAGGTGTTGACCAGCTTCATATTGGCGCAATTGTTGGAAAGATGACAGGAACAAAAAGTGAAGTGAAAGACATAGGAGAAGATATAGAAGAACAAATAATCCCACAAAAAGGAACCCATGTTCTTGAGCAGAAATGGTATAATCTAAAGCCAACCCTTGCAGTATGCTCTGGCGGCCTACATCCTGGATGCATACCAAGCTTAATGAAAGCAATGGGCAATAATATAGTGATGCAGTTCGGTGGCGGCTGCCATGGACATCCAGATGGCACAAAAGCAGGAGCAATAGCAATAAGGCAGGCAGTTGACTCTGTAATTAAAAAAATTCCACTTAAAACTTATGCAAAAAGTCATAAAGAGCTAAAAAAGGCCCTGGATAAGTTTGGAATCATTTCTTAAGGTTTTTTCTTAATATAAATAGATAGTCTATTATATATATCACAGAATAATAAGCTTTATATATGATGTGTAACTACTTAACAATAATATACGACTATGCATACGTATATTTTCAAAATAGATAAAAAATAGATAATATTTGGGGGTAAAAAATGAAAAAAACCTTTTTAACTGGAAGTTTAGTTGGGTTATTTGTTATGCTATTTCTTGCAGCAAGCGTTAGTGCAGTGGCACCAACAGACCCAACTGACATAATAGGATTCCCAACAAACCTTTATGTTGGAGATACATTAACAGTAACTGCTTTAAACGGAACAGCAAACGACACAATAACATACCATTACAAATTCTACAATGTGAATGACACAACCATAAGGCAGGACTGGTCAACATCAAATTCCTATACAATAACAGTTTCAGATGCCCATGATACAATAAGGGTTTACGCCAAAACAACAACAACAGATGCAAACTCATCTGGTTCTTATTCTGAAGATGATTTCGTTGAAAATAAAGCACCAACAATCAGCCCAGGAACAATCACAGTTGATTCTCATGAGGATTCTGATACAGCCAGTGTTTCAGCTTCTGATGCAGATGGTGATTCATTAAGCTATTCTGTAACTGCAGTTGGTGATTCTTCATTAGCAACATGTAGCATCTCAGGAAACACGCTGACTGCAACAAGGGTTAATGATACCAAGACAGGACAAACAACCTGCACTGTAACTGTTAATGATGGTTATGGTGGAACAGATTCAAATACTTTTACAATAAATGTAAACAGAAAATCAATGCTGCAAATATATGACCTTGATGTTTATGTTGATGGTAATAAAGATTCAAATTTAGATGACGGAGAGAGAATAGGCAAGGAAACTGGTCCAGAATCAACCATTAAATTTGATTTTGTAATAAAGAATTTATTTGATGAAGATGATGAAGACATAGAGATAGAGGACATAGTTATTTATGTTACAATCAAGGAAATTGATGATGGAGATGACTTAGAGGAAGAGACAAAAGAATTTGACCTTGATGCAGAAGAAAAGAGCTCAACAAAATCAGTTGAGTTTGACCTTCCTATGGATGTTGATGAAGGTGACTATGAAGTTGAGATTATAGTAGAAGGAGAAGAGTCTAAATCTCCATACACAGAGCATAGAGTTGAATGGACACTTACTCTTGAAGTAGAGAAAGAAAAACATGACATGGACCTTAAGAGAGCAGAGTTTGACCAGTCAACATTATCATGTGACAGGGAAACAACATTTTATGTTAAACTTGTTAATTTTGGAAGCAGTGATGAGGATGAGATTATATTAACAATACAAAACACTGCCCTTGATATCAATATAAAAGAAGAAGATATTGAGATTGATGAAGGAGACGACTGGAGCAAATCCTATACAATAACAGTAGCAGATGATGTTGCACCAGGAACATACAAGGTAGTCACAAAAATGTATTATGATTCATCAGACTACTATGACAAAGACTTTGAGTTAAATGCTTATGGCTCAACAAACCTTATAATAAAAAAGTGTGTAGTAACACCTCCTGTAGAAGAAGACGAAGAAGAGGAAGAAGAAGGAGAAATTATTATTGTTGAACCAGAAGAAGAGGAAGAGGAAGAAGAACCAACTGGTGGTGAAGTGACAAGGGAAATATCATTCATGGACACAAGTTTGTATCTTGTTTTACTAGTGGCTACAGTAGTTATCTTAGCAGGAATATTCCTAGCAATGATATTCAGACTATTCCCAAGAAGATAATTTTTTAAATTTATTTTTTTATTTTTATTTATTTAATTTTATTCTGATTTTTATACTTTTTCTAATCGAAGATTCTAAAATCTTTCATAAAAAGCAAAAGATTTCTTTTTATAACGAATATTTGAATGTTTTTTCTTGGAAAATGTTAAAAACTATTTTTTAGCTAGCTATCCTAGTTTAATTTGGGGGTGTGATAATGCATAATAAAAAATTTTGTTTGATTGTTTGGCTTTGCCTTGTTTTTCTTATGGCAAAGAGCGCAGATGCAATTGTAATAAATGAAATAATGTATGATCCATATGGAACAGAGAAAGGCAAAGAATGGATAGAACTCTATAACAATGAGGCAGAGACAATAAATCTTACAGGTTGGACAATAGATGGGAAGGCAATACCTGAGACAATAATACAGCCTAGCGAGTATTTAATCATTGCAAACAATGATACAAAATTCAAGGAATTTTATCCGAATGTAAATTGTGATGTAGTAAAAGTTACAATATCACTAAATAATGCAGGGGAGTTTATATGCATTAAAAATAGTTCACAGGCATTAATTGATTGTGTTAACTATTCCTCGGGCTGGGGTGCAGACGGAAATGGAAAAACCCTGGAGAGAAAGAACCCTGATGAAGAAGATAATTGGGCTGAAAGCATTTCAAATGAAGGAACTCCTGGCATTAAGAACAGTGTTAGCAGCACTAACTCAGAACAAAATCCAACTGCAGATCCAAAAACAATACCAATTTATGTTAATGTTATTGGAAACAGGCCATCTGTTAACAATATAACCATATCTCCGGATTATCATAGCACACAAGGATTCCAGATAATGCCCAATGCTGGAGAAAATAAAGAAATTACAATAAGTGCTGTTATAGGTGATGGTGACAACATAGATGATATTGTTAGTGTAACTGCAACAATCAACAACAATGAGATAGAGCTTTTGAAAAAAGAAACCATAAGTGAATATGAAGCTCTTTATGAAGGCAAAACAAATATGGGTTTTTATGATGCTCCTGGAAATTATGATGTGACCTTAAAAGCAGTTGATAACAGCAGCTCAGAGGAGATTAAAACAACAGAATTTGAATATCTTGAGCTTTTGGCCATTGATATCAACTTTGACTCTATTAATTTTGGTGATATTACGACTGGAACAAATAAATCCCTTGATGAAAACATGGCTTTAACTATCCATAACCTTGGAAATATTATTTCTGATATTGAGATTAGTGGTACAGATTTAACAAATAATGAAGAAATAATAGATATAAGCAATTTACAATATCAGTTTAGTTCATCTTCATTTGCTCCTTTGTTAAATAACCCAACAATAGAAGACATAAATCTTGGATGTGGTGAGTCAAGTTATGAAAACATGAACCTAATGATATATATACCTGAAGGAGCAAAAACTGGCTCTTACTCTGGATCTATAACAATAACTGCTATTGCTGACTGAAGATGAGGATTATTATTTTTTTATTTCTTATTTTTCTGCTTACATTTACAACAGCAAATGCTATTGGTGTTTCTCCTGCAAGACTTGACTTTGGTGTTGTGCCAAAAGAGATTCCTGTTGAGAGAGAATTTAGTCTGTTTAACACACAGGACATAGAAACAAACTATCTTGTGTACACAAATAACTTTGAGGAGTGGTTTGAATTTATTCCACAAAAAGTTTCAATTCCAGCAGGCCAAAGCACTAACATAAGAGTAATAGTTAATATTCCCCAGAATGTTAGTTCCAAAACATACCATACAAATATTTACATTAAACAAATAGATTCTAAAATCGACCAGATTAGTCTTAGTCCTGCTGTTGCAATCAGGACAACTCTTGTTGTTGCAGATAATGAAAATAAACTGAGAAATAACAATATTAACTTGTCTTTAAAAGAAATTAAATTTAATCTTACAAAAGAAATTCAAAATAAAGCCAGTAAAAACAACACATCAGAAAATAACTCTTTATTTAAAATTAACAGCAATGTAATAAAACAAAATAATTCACAAAACAATTTTGCAGAGATTGATGCAAAAGGCCTTATAATTGCAGCATCAGTATTTTTTGCAGGCATTTTGTTGCATAGTTTTAAGAAAGTTGAGCCATTTGACCTTTAAGGCTTTTAATTAAGCCATAAAATCTTTTTATTTTCCTGTTATTTATTTCAAGCTTTTTATCAGCTTCATCAACAAGCAACCTTAAATATTCATCACCAACAAAAACCTTGCCATGTTTTGCAATTATAGTATCAAACTGCTCAGAGCCAATAATCTCAACAACAATCTTTTTTCTTGTTGTTATTATGCCTGAATGTTTAAATCCAATTCTGTTGCTTAAATCAAGTATTTTCTGGGCATTCTCAATTGTTCTGCATACAACATGCAGTATCATTGACTCCTGCCTGAACCACAAATCCTGTTTTGGAATATTTTTTAAATATGATTTAACTTCTTCAAAACTAACCTTGTTATGGCTCTCAAACAAGAAATCAACATCGCACTTTTTTCCTGATTTTGGCCTTTTTATTAAGAGTATGCGGCCAGAACATGAAGAAGTAGTATAGTAATCCTTTAATGAGTTAATTAAATCAACCAGTTCTTTTATTTTCTTGTCTATTGAGCCTTTTTTTGACTTATCAATCTTATTCAGGCAGTCTTTTTTTTCTTTCTCAAAATTCATAAACTTATATAAAAAGTTAAGAATATAAATATATTCCTATAAAGATTACCCACATATTTTATCTATCTCTTTTTTATACTTTTCATGTATCTCAAATCTTCTCATTTTCATTGTTTTGGTCAGTTCTCCTGTCTCAATAGTGAACTCCTTAGGAAGAAGGTCTACCCTCATCACTGTTTCATATGGCTTAAATCCCCTTTCTTTTGAAACTAATCTTCTTTGTTCTTTTTGAAACAAGGATATTATATCTTGATTCTTTATTAGTTCTTCAATACTTTTATATTGGATGTTTTTCTTTTTAACATACTCATTTAATGAATCAAAGTTAGGAACTATTAATGC
>JAFCEA010000037.1 GCA_017609385.1 Candidatus Woesearchaeota archaeon | reverse complement strand
GATTTGCAAAAGCTGCGGTGCTATATACCACATCAGGAATATAATTCCAAAAGTAAAAGGTGTTTGTGACAAATGCGGTGGAGAAGTTTACCAGAGGAATGATGACAAGCCAGAAGCAGTAAAGAAACGGTTGGTTGTTTACAAAAAACAAACAGAGCCTTTAATAGACTATTACACTAAAAAAGGAATTCTGAGGAGTATTAATGCTGAGTGGCCAATTGAGCAGGTTGATAATGTAATAGCTGATGCCAGAAAGGCATTAGAGTAATAATTAACTAAAAATCTTCTTAATGACTATTGTTGCATAAGAGCCTTTTGGAAGTACAAATGATATAATGCATTTCTTTTTGTCTTTATTTAACTCGTCATCTTCTGTTTTTATGTTTAATTTTTCTGCTTTAACAAACATATTTCTTTCATCGCCCTCTGAGGCAAGTTCTGGCATCCCTCTTACAATAAAGTCCCTTAATGTTATTCCTTCCTCTTTGAGCAGTTTTAATGAGATTTCATTTAATTTATTGTCCTTAAACTCAGTTCCAAAACCAATTATTGGTATTTTGATGTTATTTAGGTCTTTATTTGGAAAAATAAAAATCCCTTGTGAATAATTAACTTCCTTGTAATCCTTTGTTTCTGATATTATGATATTATTAGTTCTGAAACTGTTTTGTTGAATATCAGGCTTTGGAAGGCATGGACATACATCATTCTTATTTTTTTTGGAATTTTTTTTATTGCACCAATAAAATCATTTGGTGATCTTGAAATGTGTTTGTTTACATCTTCTTCAAAACCAGATGTTTTTTCAGAAGAATCCTTTAAAATCAAATCAACTGCTTTCTTGAAATCCTTTTTCAGTATTGATTTTCCTACCAGATAATTGTTCTTGCTGAACCTCTGCTCATCAAAGTAATTTGGGATTGATATGGTTTTTGAATTGATTTTAATATTTTCTTTGTTTAGGTTTCTTACTGTTATGATAAACTCATTTCCATTTAAGTCGCCAAGGCTTATTCTTTCATCTCCTTTGCCTTTGTAAATAAGCTCAATGTCTTTTAACTTAATGCCTTTTGTTTTGTTAAATCCCTGAATAGAAATCATCTGCTCTGTTATAGCATTTTTGTCTTTTGAGCCAGCGTATCCTATGTTTTTTCTATTTATTTCCAGGTAATGTGCAATAGTTGAAACAGCTTTTTCTGTTGTGTAGTTCTTTTTTTTAAGAATGAAATAACTGTAATTCCCATTTTCCTTTAATTTAATATTATTTACCTCTTTTACTACAAAATCCTCGGGAATCTGTTTTATTTTATACATATAACATATAGAAACACAAAACATTAATAAAGCTTCATATTTTTCTTGGCATAGATGAGCCTGTAGCCTAGTCTGGATAGGGCGACAGCCTCCTAAGCTGTAGACCCCGGGTTCGAACCAGCTGGTTGCTCAGCTGGCACGCTGTCCGGCATAAAGCCGGACGTGCTCGCTTCGCTCGCAAACAATTTGCTAAGCTGACATGCATGGCAGGTATTGGATTAAAAGCCAAGCCCACCATGCTCACTTAAGATAACCAGTGGCGAAAGTCCCGGCAGGCTCGTTTTTTAAAATGATAAAAAACCCAAAAGTACTAAAATCTGTATTTTGGTTATTAGTAGGAATTTTCATTTTGCTGGTAAGTTATTTTGCATTTTCATTCCAATTCTCAGGTATAGAGAGACTACTTTTTCCTCTTGTTGCTGTTTTAGGGCTTATTTTCCTTTTACTGGGCATAGCCCTGATTTTTTTAACCATAAAACAAAAAATTAAAGGAAAACTGAAGATATTTTTAATGTTAATGGGTGCTTCTGCTATATCTCCTTTGGTTTTCTCAATACTACATAACTTTTTTTATGCTTTAGGAATAATTGGAGAAAATATTTTCATAATAAAATATACAATGGAAATCCTTCATGTAGCTTCCTTCCTTATTGCATTAATTGTAAGCCCAATAGGATTTTTAGTTGGAGCAACAGGGAGCATAGTTTTGTTTATGAGGAAAGGGGGTAGGCGTCCTGCCTAAAATTTTATGAGAAAAATAAATTCGCAGATATTAACTGCAATAATTGGTGTTATTATAGTCATATTCCTTTTTTGGTATATTAAGGTTGAGGAAATATTAAAGGCTTTCAGCTATTTCTCTTTTGACAAGCTTGTATTGTTTATAATAGTATCAATAGTAATGATGCTTCTGCATACGCTTAAATGGAACATAATCCTAAGGGCCCAGGGTTGTAAAATACCCTTTTCAAAACTTTTTATATATAAGCTGGCTGGATTTGCAGTAAGTTATGTAACCCCTTCTGCCCACATAGGGGGTGAGCCTGTAAGGGCATACCTGCTTAATAAGAATCATAATATTGAATTTAAAAAATCACTCTCATCTGTTGTTATTGATAAATCGCTTGACTTAAGCCTAAATGGATTTTTTGCATGCATAACAATACTTATTATTTTAGCTAATTTTACTGTCTCAAAAAGAACAGCATCCCTTATGGTTTTGAGCTTTTTTGCAATGGCTGCTGCAATATATTCCTTCTATTACTTAACATTAAATGAAAAGGGATTTTTTACAACCTGCTTCAGATTGCTAGGGCTTAATAAATGGAAACTTACTAAAAAATATGAAAAAGAAATAAAAGGCATGGAATTGCATCTTATCCACTTTTTTAAGTACAACAAAAGAGGATTCAGGAATGCTTTTCTCACTTTCCTTTTGGTCTGGGTTTTAATGTTTTTTGAGTTCAAATTAGCATTGCTCTTACTGGGTTATAATGCATCATTTGCAGCTATTTTCATTGTGTTTTCCCTTGTTGGTCTTGCCTATATAATTCCAGTTCCTGCTGCTTTGGGAGCCTTGGAGTTTGGGCAGTCATCTGCATCTGCTTTACTAAAGGTAAGTAAGGGTGTGGGTCTTGCACTTAGCATTGTTATCAGGGGCAGGGATATGATATGGGTATTTTTAGGCTTGTCATACCTTGCATTGCACAAGATTAAGTTTAGAGAAATAGTCTTTAATAATAATGAAAAATGAAAACTATACTCCTGAAAAAAGGGCTTGGTATTTTTAAGAGGTCTGTTAAGGTTAGATTTAGAGGCATAAGAAAATATAATGGAAATGCAAAGCAGATATTAAGGCAAGCAATTAATAGCTGCTGGAATGGGAATTATTTTCAGGTAAGCTCTGGGCATTTTTCCTGTTTTTACATAAGGGATTTTGGCATTAGTGTGCAGGCATTACTAAATTTAGGTTACAGGGAAAAGGTTGTTAAAACACTTGAATTTGCATTAGATGTTTATTCAAGAAACAATAAGATAACTACCACAGTCTATAATGGTTCTGTGTTAGACTTTCCATATTACACTCCAGAGTCAGTTGCTTACCTTTTGCATTCAATAAGATTGGCTGATGCAAAAGAGCTGCTGTTGAAGCATAGGTTCTTTTTGGAAAGGGAAATAAGAAAAGCTTTTTTTAATTCATTTGATGCTGATACAGGGCTGATTAAGAAAAATGCTTATTTTTCCTCAATGAAGGATAATGCATTAAGAAGCTCTTCCCTTTATAATAACTCAATGATTGCGATGCTTAGCAATGACATTGATTATTCTGGCTTGCATAATCCTTTCAAAAGCTATAATTTCAAAAAAATAATAAAAGATAATTTCTGGACAGGAAATTATTTTCTGGATGATTTATCTGGCTTGGATTATATTGCAGGAGATGCAAATGTTTTTCCATACTGGACAGGTTTGTTTGATTCAAGGAAAATGATTAAATTGTCATTTGATGCAATACAGCAAGATGATCTAGACAAGCCGTTTCCTTTAAAATACACAAAGGAAAAAGTTGGAGAGTATCTTCTTCTTGAAAGCATTTTAGTTCCTAATTATGAAGGGAATACTATCTGGACAAATCTTGGCCAGTGCTTTATTGATGTTGTTAAAAAGGTTGATAAGGAAAAGGAATATGTTAACCAGTATATTAAGAATGTTGAGAAGTATGGGAATTATCTTGAAGTCTTTAATTCTAATGGCACACCCTATAAGACCCTGTTTTATTATGCTGATGAGGCCATGCTCTGGTCTTCTATGCTTCTTGATTCAATTGAAAATTGAGTTTTAATTGAAAATCTTCCGGAATTTTTTACAAAACTCTTATAAAATAATTTCTTTTTTTAACCTAAAAACCAAAAAGTTTATATATTAACTGTGAGTTATGATATATTAACTGTGAGTTAATATGAAAGGATTAAGTGATAAGGAAATTGAAATCTTGTTAGTTTTATTTAGAGATTTTTCTACAGATTACAATGCAAACAATATAACAAAGGAAATAAGGATTACACCAGCTGGTGCTTTCAAAGCAATGAAAAACTTGGAAAAAAAAGGATTAATTACAGGCAAAAAAATGGGCAAAGCTGTTTTTTATAAGGTGAATCTAAAGGATTATTATACTTTTAGGACAATGGAAACATTGCTTATAAATGAATCAAGAGAAAAAGCATCAAGATGGTTAAAGGAATTTAAGGATTTATTCAATCATGTAGAGATAGCAATTATATTTGGTTCAATACTCAGATATCCAAAAAAAGCAAATGATATTGATTTATTAGTTGCCTTTAGAAAAGAAAAAAATAATCTTGTAAATAAGATTATAGATGAAAGAAGGGTTCTGTCAATTAAAGCCATACATTTAATAAAACAGACACCAGAAGATTTAAACAAAAATCTAAAAAACAAGGTAATTTTAAGCGCAATTAAAAATGGCTATATATTGTGTGGTTATGATAAGCTATTAGAGGTAGTTAAGAGTGTCACAAGCATCTAATAAGGTTAAGTGGTGCTTAAATAAAGCAAAAAGAGAGTTAGAAGAATCTGATTTGCATAGGAGTTAGTTAAAGCAGAGAAAGATTCAAAATTGGCTGAGCAGCACATGGTAAAAGCTGAGCATAACCTAAAAGCTGCTCTTTATTTCGAAAAGGGAGGGTTCTCAGACTGGTCAGCATCTGCTTTTTTCTATTGTGTTTATCATTGCTTTTTAGCTGTTCTAAGAAAGTTTGGTTATGAGTCAAGAAACCAGGAATGTACAATAGCCATGATTGAAATGCTTAAGGAGGAAGGCAAGATAGATATTAATGAAAAATTCATAGACACTTTAAAGATAACAAATGTAGAAGAAATGCAAGAAAGCAATGTTATTAAATTAAGAGAGAATTTTCAATATGGTGTTGATTTGGAATTTAAGGAAAAAAAAGAGTTTAATAAATTAGTTAATTTATGTAAAGAAATGATCTATAAAACAAGAGCTCTGGTCTTCTAATCTTCTTGATTCAATTGAAAATAGAATATAAGCTACAATTGTACCAATAGGGAGGTTACATATCAGTATGATGATATAATTACTATTTATTAGGTATAGTTGCTCAGGAAATAATTTAATGTAAAGAATTGGCTTGTTTTTTGCTGTTTTGTTTTCAAATGGTTGTAAAATTAATTTTTCTTTAAAAATCTGTAAGCATAACTAATAGCAATTTTTTGATTTTCTCGTCAAGGAATTGTTTGTTCTCCCGCCAGTTTGGAATTAGTAATGGTTTTGGTTTTTATTGTTATAGCAGACAGAATTCTTAAGAAAACTCATTAGCTTTTATTTCATCAATTTTTTTAGTTATTGCATTATATTTTATTAAATCAAATCTTTGATTGGTAATAAGCTTTTTAGGTAAGGAATAAAAATAATTTTTATCTGAAATTCTTCTGCACTTATCAAAAAAAGGCTTAATATTATTGCATTTATTCAGATATTTCTTGAATTCTTCAATTGAATAATTTTTATTTAGCCATAATAGAATAAAATCAAAATCATCCTTTACCCTATTTGGGATTGCTTTTAATGTAAGCAGATAGTTAAATGGGCATATGGGAATCTCAATTGTGTTTTTGCAGTAAATCCCATTAACACTTGCTTTGCTTATATTCTCAAATAATTCATTAGGAACAGGTATTTTTGTATTAGTTGTTCTGTCAAGCATATGGCTTATTGTATTTATGTGAACCTGTATACCTGTTTTTCTATGTTTAGCCTGAACACCATAAAATACTTTTTTTGTATCCCAATCCTTATTAAATGATTTTATAACAGGCATTGTTGTTAATGGCTTTGTTATGAGGTCAACATCAGCAGTAAACCTAATATTGCCGCTGTAGGCTGTAACTGCCCACCCGCCTATAACAAAGTGGCTTATCTTGCTGAGTATATTATTACATAATTCCTCTGTTAGCTCTAAGGACTGTTTTTCAGTTTCCTCATAGTTCATCTATATTCACCACATCAATATTAAGATTAATTCTCCATTTCCTTGCTATCTTTTTATATTTTTCTGGAACCTTTTTTACTTGTTTTGGGAATATGGAGAATTTCCTGTTATCATCTTTGGTTAGGTTATACAATTCTTCTATTAATTCCTTTTTATTTAGTATTTCCAATAATGCCCCCAAATACCTTCTTTGGAATGAGTTCAGGTTTCTTATTACTTTCCTGAAATCAATTTTTTCTTTTTTTACTATAGCTAATATTGGCTCAGCAGATTTGTAGCTTTTTATGTTCTCAACAAGATACTCTTCAATTGTTTTTGCTGCTGGCTTTTTGGCTATAGTAACTTGTTGTTTCCCGTCTTTAGTATACATCCTGTGAAAAGCAGCACTTGGTTTTATAGATGATGTTCCAAAAATAGCTGCAGAGCCAGTTGAAGAAATAAAACCAGGGGGCTCTTGTTGCTTATTTGTTGGAATTGTAATATCCGCATATGGGATGTCTTTTAATTCCAGGACTATTTTATATCTTTTTACTCTTCTATCATTTTTGGATCTTTCAACATTAATTATATTTAATCTTTCCAATTCATTTAATGTCTTGTAAATCATCTCATTCCTGTTATAGCTGAATATCTCTTTTGCCTGTTTAAAGCTGAAGCTGTTATTAAGGCCTATCTTTAGCCTTAATTCCCTATACCTTTCCCATAGCCATCTTGGAATCCACATATTTGAACTATTTATTCAAATAAATATATAAATCTTTCGGTTATTTGAGCTAAGAACATGCTCTGGTCTGCTTGTTTTGTGCTGTTTTGTTTTCTAAAAGTTGTAAAACAATTAATCATTTAAAAATCTGTAAGCATAATTTCTCGCAGAGAAATTTGTTATTAATCTAAAAATCCCAAAAATAGAAAGATTTAAAAAATTAGACATCTAGTTTAGTTTTGTATGGTTGAAGAAAAACTTAAAAGAAAGATTATTCTTGCATTAATAATAGTTATTGTTATAATACTATTAATATTCATAATAAGACCAGGAATAATAGGTTATACTATATACCGAGGTAAAAGAATCAAATTATTCTGTAGAAGATTATGGAAAGGATATACAGGACTTGAAAACAAAACTTTTGGTTTCTGATACAAACCTGTCATCCTGCAGTGCATTTAATAAAGAGCTTTTGACTGAATTAGAGAAATACTCAGATAAATTTTCTGAGTGCAACAGTGAACTAAATGCACTGAAAATAAATTTTAGTTTGTTGAGAGTGGATTTAGACCAAAAAAATGAAGAGCTGGATAAGCTAATAAATGAAAAACAAGAGGAAATAGATGATTTGAGGCTTCAATATGATCTTCTTGCAGAAAACCTTGCAAATAATTTATGCTGCAAGGCAAAAGTGGATAATCCTGGTATAAGTTCTTATAAAATTGAAAATAATATGATAATATGCCTTGAACAAGGGGGCTTGGATATATCATGTTCAAGGTAGGATTTATTTACTACAAATAAACCATAAACTTTTTTTCTTTTTATAATTCTTGAGATTGAGATTAATTACATTATTTTCCGAAATTCATTCGCTAATTCTAAAAAAACCAATAAAAAAATCAGGCAAAGCATAAAAAAGCCCTATGTTTCTATATGAAGTCATTACAAAGGCATAATTACTAAGATGGCAATAGACTTCTAGCTCAAACCTCCAAATCAGAGTGAAGCAGAAAAGAAGCGATAAAATGAATAAGAAAGAATTAAAGTTTATTTTGCAGCAAGGTGAGGGGCAATATATTGAG
>JAFCEA010000036.1 GCA_017609385.1 Candidatus Woesearchaeota archaeon | reverse complement strand
TTAAAAAATGAAACCAAATAAAAACATCAAAATGATTTTATTGTCTGTTATTATTCTTGTTCTGTTTATGTCAGGATGTGTTTCAAACCCGTTTGTAAGGCCAACAACGCAGGATGACTTCAGAACAGGAAGGCAGGGCATATTAATGGAATTTTTAACTAATGCCCCTCCCAGCGAGACATATGAGGATTACCCATTCCAGATAGGAGTTATTCTAAAGAATGTAGGAGCATATGACATTAAGAATGGTTTTATTTCTTTCACAATTGAAGAGGATTATATGGAACTGATGAACCAAAATGAAGGAGTTAGTAGATTTAGTCTAAAAGGCAAGTCTGTTTCCCTTCCAACAGGGGACCAATTAATAAAAATAATAAAGGCAAAAACAAAAAAAATAGATGAGCAGAGCGAGAAACATGAGTCAGCAATATTAGCAAATGTATGTTATCAGTACCAGACAAAAAAAGACATTACAACCTGCATAGACACAGATATTTATAACCTAAAAAAGATGCAAAAAGTATGCCTTGTTAGGGATATAACATTAACACCCCAGGGAGCTCCTGTTGCAATAACAAAGATAGAGAGCGAGATGCTTCCAGCAGAAGATGATAATTTAATAAAGCCGGCATTTAAAATTCAAATAAAAAATGTTGGCAATGGGGAGGTTATTGACAAAGATAAGATATCTGATGTATGCTCTTCAGAGCCATTAGAACACAAAGAGTTGAATATAGTGGATGTAAAGGTCATGCTTTCTAATGAAGAGCTTGAATGCAAGCCAGAACCATTAAAGCTAAAGTATGATGGAGATGAGATTAGGTGCATTTTTGAGAAAGGCATACCAAAGGAAATGGCAACCTATACCAGCCCATTGACAATTGAGCTGAACTATGGCTATACATATTCCATATCAAAGAAAGTCATAATAAAAAAATAGTTTTAATAGAAAGTTTTAAATACAAATCAAGGGATTATATAATAAAATGAGAAAGATTATATTAATGGCCCTTATATTGCTTTTATTCTTTGGTTTTGGGTGTGGTCCAGAAACAGGAGAAACAGGTGTTGATTACAGAAAAGGAACTCAGGGAATTGTTATGAATTTCATGCAGGATATGCCTCCTGCCAAGATGTATGACAACATGTTAATTGACCTTGTTGTAGAAATAAAAAATAAAGGGGCCTATCCACAGCCAACAAGCATTACTGGCTGGGCAATTATCACAACTCCTGGTACAAAAGGAATTGGAACCTTATACCTAAGTGGGTTTGATAATACCCTTATAGTAGGCATGCCAAAACAGATTTCTATTCCTAAACTAGAGGGAAAAAGCCCTTATAACCCAGTGGGAGGTTATGATGTAGTTTCATTTAGGGGCAATATAATAAATTTTGACAGCAGGAATATTGATAGTTATAATGCAAACTTTCTTGTTACATCATGCTATAAGTATGAAACAATAGCCTCTCAAACAGTTTGTGTTGATCCAGAGCCTTATTCAACAAAGGAAAAAACAAAGGTCTGTACAATTCCTCCCAGCTATTCACTGTCAGGTGGCCAGGGTGCTCCTGTTACTGTAACAAAAATAGAAGAGACAGTTCTTTCAAACAAAATACAGTTCAAGATATATATAAAAAATCTTGGAGATGGCAAGATTATTGACAAGAACAGGCTTAATATTGACTGCCCATATTTATTAGACTATACAAATCTTGACAAGGTTTATGTAAGTGGACGTGTTTCTGGCTATAGTCTTAGCTGCAAGCCAAATAACCCAATTAACTTAATAAATGGAGAGGGAAGTGTTATATGCACTATTCCAAAACCAGCAATGAGCAAGTCAGCATATACTACGCCTTTGCAGGTTAAGTTAGAGTATGGCTATTCATCATCAATACAAAAGAGTGTTGAAATATTAAATACACCCTGATTAACAGAAAAATTTATATAATCAACTAAGGTATAAACCCTTGGAGGCTTGAAAAATGAAAAATTATGTTAATATAATATTAATATTGGCTTTACTGATTTTTGCATCTGGATGTGGAGAAGAAACCTCCCCTTCTAAGGAAAGCCCATTTATTGGTGGAACAACAGGTCTTTTGATAAGCTATGACAAGGATGCGCCTCCTGCAGAGGTCTATGATGGGGGAGATTTTGATTTTGATGTTGTTGTTAAGCTAAAGAATGAGGGTGAATACTTTATAAGCAAGGACAAGGTTGAGGTAAGTCTCAGTGGAATTGACCCAAGGGAATTTGGATTATCTGATTCTGATTTTGTTAAGCATCCTGATGAGGATTTAGAAGGAACTTATAAGGATTCTGAAGGAAACAGGATAGAAGGAACAACAACCTATGTCATATTCTCAAAGTTAAATCACCATGAAAGCTTAATTGGAAATACCCCTTACACAATAAGGGCAGATGTCTGCTATAATTATGCAACAAAGGTTAATTCAATGCTCTGTATAAAAAAGGGACAGGTGGACAAAGAAGGAGATATTTGCAAGATTAATGAAAAGAAAGCTGTTTTTAACTCAGGTGGTCCAGTACAGGTTACAAGCTTTGAGGAAACACCACGTGGCAAAA
Organism: Candidatus Woesearchaeota archaeon; assembly: GCA_017609385.1. Taxonomy (GTDB): domain Archaea; phylum Nanobdellota; class Nanobdellia; order Woesearchaeales; family CG1-02-33-12; genus CG1-02-33-12. The sequence goes on along the minus strand of JAFCEA010000036.1, from coordinate 5,759 downwards.
ACAAGTTTAACTTCAACTTTAAAATAGAGCCAAAGGGGAATGGAGGAATATACAAAAAAGATTCTAACTGTGAATACACAAGGGCAAATGAAAACAAGGTTTTTGTTAGTGTTGATACTGGTATGGATGGCTTAACCTGCACAGGACTTGAAGGAGGGACTACAAGCGGTTATGTGACCTTATATGGTGGAGAAAGAGTTATAACCTGCACTCAAGAAGCAGAAACAGGAACAGACTTTGAAAGACCTGTTAATATAAGATTAGAGTATGATTATAAAGAAGGAATATCAACACAGGTTTTAGTAAAACATTCTACTTAATTTTCTTTTATTTAATTTATTTTATTCCAGCTAAAGCAATTTGGCTTAAGAGTGCCTCAAGCTGCAGGAACTCATCAGAGCCCTCAACCATCCTGAACTCTATCTCACCACATTTGTCTATTAAGAACATCTTTTTTCTTGGCTCAATATCTAGGTTTAGTATTTCTTTCTGAATCTGTTTTATTATATCAAATCCAGACAGACCATATTCAAGCATTACATCTAATAACTTGTTTCTTGCATCATTAAACTTATTTTTTAAAGCAAGCTGTAAAACATTATTGATTTCCTTAGGCCTTGCAACAGATGCTATTGAATAGATAAGGTCTTCTGTTATTTTATTGGAAAGGGCTGCACTACTCTGCAGGATATTTTCCATTTTTCGGCAGTCACCATTACTTATATGATATAATGCCTCTTTTGTCTTCTCATCTATCTTCAATGACTCTGATTTTGCAATATTATCAATGATTTCTATAACATCTTTTTTAGTTAAAAGCTTAAACCTAAATATAGCACATCTTGACTGTATTGGTTCTATAATTTTGCTGCTGTAATTACAGCTAAGTATAAACCTACATGTTCTTGTATAGTTCTCCATTGTCCTTCTTAAGGCCTGCTGTGCCTCTTTTGTTAAGGCATCTGATTCATCAAGGTAAATTATCTTAAATGGAACATTGCCAATTGCCCTTGTTCTTGCAAAATCCTTTACCTTGTTTCTTATAATATCAATGCCCCTTTCGTCAGAGGCATTTAACTCTAGAACATTATCATGCCATCCTGTTCCAAATAGTTTTTTTGCTATAACCAAAGCAAGGGTTGTCTTGCCTGTTCCTGCTGGCCCAGAAAACAATAGATGGGGCATATTCTTTTGCTTAACAAATGCCCTTGCTCTTTTAACTATCTCTTTCTGGCCCTTTACCTCAGAAAATTCTTTTGGCCTGTATTTTTCAGTCCAGATTGTGTTTTCCATGGAGAGCACTAAATAGGCCTTATTTAAATATTTATCCCTAAAAGAATTATATTATATCTTCCTCTGCTATGACAATAAAATCCCCAACAGCTATCACTGCACTAAATGGAATTAGTATCTCGCCTTCCTTGTTTTTTTCAAGCTCTAGCTTTTCTGTGTATGTTGTTGGATTACCCAAGACTATATTGATAAGCTCTCCGGACCTTGTTTCAAATATAATATCACCAACTTCCCCAAAGCGCTTTCCGGTTTTGCTAACAACAGTTTTTCCTATTAATTGTTTTGAGAATTTTTTATCTTCTTCAGCCATTACATCCCACCCTTTATATGATTTTCAATGATATCTAAGATGGTTAAGTTATATTTAAATCTTTTGGAAATGACGAGGGTTTATTACAGTGCTAAATCCAAAAACTATTTATATAGATAAATAATTATAATGTTAGGTATTTTTAAAAGAGGTGGTAAAATGATATTAGAACATGCTATTCTGTATGTTATATTGGGCATTGTGTTGGCAATAGTGTATTCTATTAGGATTCTTGTCTTGTTGGAAAGAAGAATTGCAAGAATGGATGAAAACCTAGTAAGAATTACCAACAGAATTATAAGTGAAGAGAAAAAGATTGAATCTGTGCTTAAAAGGAAAAGATAATCCTTCTAAAAAATGAGTTTTAAAGAAACAGTAGATAGAATTAAGAACTTAAAGGTTCAGGGTGCAGAAGATGTTGCTAGGGAAGCTGTCAAATCCCTAAAAGATGTTGTTAATAAATCCAAGTCAAGGAATATTTCTGGGATTTTAGCTGATCTTTATCATGCAAAAAACATCCTTTTTTTAACAAGACCTACTGAGCCATGCATGAGAAACTCATTAAATTATGTTATGCATGACCTTGACTATGATGACCCTGTTGAGCTGGCAAAAGTTGTTTGCTTAAAGGTTGATGAAGTCTTAGAGCGTTTTGATAAAAACCAGAGGATAATAGCACAAATCGGCTCTAAGAAAATAGGGAACGGAACTGTTGTATTCACTCACTGCCATTCATCAACAATACTTGAAATTTTAAAAGAGGCAAAAAAACAGGGCAAGAAATTTGAGGTGCATAACACAGAAACAAGGCCGTTATATCAGGGAAGAGTCACTGCAAGAGAAATAGCAAAACTAGGTATTCCAGTAACACACTTTATTGATGCTGCAGCAAGATTTGCTCTAAAAAAAGCAGATTTAATGCTTATTGGAGCTGATGCAATAACAACAGAAGGTAAGGTAATCAATAAAATAGGCTCTGAGCTTTATGCAGAGATAGCCAATAGGTTTGATATTCCGGTTTATGCATGCACTGACTCATGGAAATTTGACACAGAAACAGTCTTTGGTTATGAAGAGGAGATTGAGAAGAGAAAAGCAAAGGAAATATGGAAAAATCCACCTAAAGGGGTTACAATAAACAATTTTGCATTTGAAAAGGTTAGCCCTGGCCTGATAACAGGCATTATTTCAGAGCTCGGCATTTATAAACCACATGTCTTTATGCAGGAAGTTAGGGTCAATAATAGATGGATGTTTAGAAAGCATTTATTTTAGTTCATTCTCAATTTGTTTTATTTCCTCTTCAATTAGCCTTATATTCTCTAAGTTATCCTCCTGATTCATTATCTCTCCGCACTCAGGGCACTTAAATTCAAAGTTCATTGCCTGCTCAAAATCAAGCCTTATGCACTTGTTCTGGCATATGAAAAAATGACTACTTTTTTCTCTTGTTAACCTGTCCTTTAGCTTTGCCATCCTCTCCTTTTTTAGGTTAATAACAAGGTGTTTTATCATCTTTGGCTTGAATGTCCAGTAATAGATGTACCATCCTTTCTTCTTGTCTTTTTTTCTGATAAAAGAAACAAGATTTGCTTCATGCAGCCTGTATAGCATGTTTCTTGTCTTGTTTATTTCTTTTTTTATTGCATCTGCTATCTTGAATTCAGAGATATTCTTCTTGTTTTTTAGAAAATAAACTATTGGGAGCACATCCTCGCCAGCTACTTCAGCAATAGTGGCTTCTATGATTTTATTGGACAACCGCATATTTTCCTCCAGAATTCCAGAAGCGAATTAACTATGTATTATAGGGAAAAGGGTTGGAAATAGCATAACCCTTCTCTGTCTTTTTAAGGTCATCTATGCTCAGGAAAAACCAGTCAGACTTAAATTTAACCCCTATCCATGGCTCTGCGCCAAAAACACCTGAAAATTTAGTTAGTTGGTTTATGTCCTCATCTGTTAGATATTTGCTTTTGGCATTAACTGTTTTGCACTCAATGGCCAGTTTCCTTATTCTATTTCCAGCCAGAACATCTGGGCATGGAAAACCACTGCTTCCAGAGCCTGCTACCCTTATTGCAGACCATTCATTTGTTTTCCAAAAGAGATGAACTAATTCCCGCTCAGCATTTATCCCCTTTGATTTCCTGCTCATATATTTATATAGGTAATACACACATAAATACCTTTTGAAAAGGGGTTTATGCCTTTTTACCACTATAAAGGTTTAATCTGCCTTTTTTATTGTTTTATTTATTAGATAAATCCTATTTTACTCTAATCTGGCCTAAAAAACAAAAAACTTAAATATAAAGCCTATTTTCACCTTATTTAAACAAATCAACTATTTTGGGGTGGAAAAAATGGGAAAAAGACTTATTCCTTTGGCTGCAATGGAGAAAATAATGAAAAAATGCGGCGCTGAGAGGGTTTCTGACAAGGCAAAGGCAGCATTAAAAAACGCTTTAGAAGAAATTGCAGAGGAAATAGCAACAGATGCTGTAAAGTTGGCAACACATGCTGGAAGAAAAACAGTCAAGGCAAGCGATATCAAGCTGGCCTCAAAATAAATTATTTATCTTGAAAGGTTATTATGACAGATTGTGTTTAACAATAGTCATGTGTAGTATTACTCGGGGCTCACAGTAATTTATTTAAAAGAGTCTCCTCTTCTTGATTATATATGGTCCAAAACTGTAAATCATTAGAAGAATTATGGGAAATTGTTGATAATATTAATAAACAACATTTTCCGGAAAATAACTTAATGCCCATATTAGGGAATGGGGAAACATCTCGTCCGAAAGTTATGTTTGTTTTCATTAATCCTACTCACACAAACATAAGTTCAGACCAAAATTGGCAGGGACCAAGATTTCCATTTATTGGGACAAAGCCAGTTTGGAGAATTTTTCATAGAGCTGGAATGTTTGACGATGAATTGATTCATAGAATAAACAATTCTAAATTTTGGTCTTTAGAATTTACAAATGAGGTTCTTGATTTTTTGAAATCTAAATCATTCTATATCACTAATATTGTAAAATGGACTGGTCATGATGCAACCTTACCCAACTCAGAAAAAATCAAATTATTCCTGCCAATTTTGAAAAGAGAAATTGAAATAGTTCAGCCTCAATATATTGTAACTTTTGGACTCATTCCTTTTGAAAACATGACTAAGCAAAAAATCAAGTTAGGTGATTATTATTCAGAAATCATGCAAGATAAAAAGCTAAGATTTTTTGATATAAAATATGGAAATTTTGAAACAAAAGTTATTCCATGTTATTTTCCTGTTGGAAGGGGAAACCCTAAAAAAGCTGTTGAAATTCTAAAATTAACAGATAGTCTGTGAGCCTCTGCGTCGTACTGTGCCTACGCTTCGCTTCGGCGATTTTTTCTTGCAGAAAAAACACATAACAGCATGATATTAAATTTATTTTTTAAATTTATTATAAAAATCTATTGATTATACCTTTATCTCCATGAAATCATAAGCACATATTGTGTTTGAGAAAACATCCTTTACAAATTTGCAATCTTTTCTCTTATTTTCTTAATGTTTGCTTCTGAAATATTTTCTACAATTTCTTCAACTTTCAGACAAAAATCTGCTGTTTTATTTGCCCTTATTATGATTTGTTTTTTTCCAAATTCCTTGTTATAATATAAAGCGTCTATTCTGAGTTCTTTTGATTTCTTTAGTTCATCGTAGATATCGTAAGGAACTAATTTTTCCTCAACAAAAAGCACTTTGAGTGCAGAAATAGTACAATCATGAATTTCACATTTGATGCCAACTTTCATAAAAAGTGCATAAATTGCAAAGTATTTTGCATAATAAGATGTATCTAAAATCCATTCATATTCTTCTTTTTCAATCGCAGCATTAAGCATGTTTAGTGCACTTCTTGATTTTCTTAAATACACTTCTACTAAGTTTTGATTTTTTTCACTAAGCTGTAAACCCTTAGCCTGCCTGAGACACCATCGAAGGTTATCTTTTTTTTCTTTCATGGTAATACCTCCAAACTTCATTTATAAAGAAGTCATGATTATACAAAATAATGTGGTTTTTTATGATTTCCCTTATCAATGTTAGCCCTTCTTTTAGAGCATTTTTAAATTCCCTATGAGACATAGTTGTAAA
>JAFCEA010000002.1 GCA_017609385.1 Candidatus Woesearchaeota archaeon | reverse complement strand
ATAAAGATAGAGAGCATATAAATGAAACACAAGAAAGGATTAACAATTGAGGAATGCGTAAGAAGAGCAGAGAAATTTATAGGTTCTCAGGGCGTTTGCCTGCTTTTGTATGATATAAAAGGATCAAGAAATTTTGAGGTAAATGAATTTATTCAAAAACGACGTGAGATACAGGAAAGTTTGAACAATAAATTCTCAAAATATATGCCTAAAAATGATTTAGACTTTAGGGGAATATTTAAGAAAGGATTTCAGATATACAGGGGTGATGGTGCTGTTGCAGGAATAAATTCAGCAGAGATTATTCCTGAGATAGTTAATTATCAAAAGAAAATGTTTCCAGATGTACAGCTTTATTGGAGTGTGGCAAAGGATGGTTTTGATAAGGAGGGCTATATTTAGTGGATAACCCTTTATTTTATAATCATTTGATTCTATAATACATTAAATTATTTTCCGAAGCGCCTTTGCCTCTGCTTGTATTCTTCAATAACTTCTATTAAGTCTTGTTTCTCAAATTCTGGCCAAGTCTTTTCAAGAAAGAACCATTCAGAATAGATTGACTGCCAAGGCAGGAAGTTGCTTGTTCTTTGCTCGCCGCCAGTCCTTATTATGAGATCTGGCTCTGTATCCAAGTAAAGGTTTTCTGCGAATGTTTTTTCATTGATGTTATCTATGTCAATCTTTTTGTTCTTAACTTTTTCAGCAATTTTTTTCACAGCATCAACAAGCTCCTCTCTGCCACCGTATGCAAGTGCAATGTTGATATTGTAATCATTATAATTCTTGGTTGCATCAACAGCCTTTTTTATTGCTTTCTGCACCTTTTCTGGCAGTAAATAATATCTTCCAATTACATTTACCTTAATTTTGTCTTTGTGAATATCATCATTTGTTAAAATTTCATTAAATGCCTTTTCAAAAATATTCATAAGATAATCAAATTCTTTTTTTGGCCTGTTAAAGTTCTGCATAGAGAAGCAGTAAAGTGTTATCTCCTTAATATCTAGTTCTTTGCACCAGCCAAAGAGTTTTTTAAGTTTTTCAAAACCTAACTCATGCCCTTTCCATGGCTCCAACATAAGCCTTTTTGCAAAGCGCCTGTTTCCGTCTAAGATAATTCCTATATGTTCTGGATTCTCGTTCATGCAAAACATAAAAAACAGGTTATTTATAAAGGTTTTTGTATATTTAATAATTTTTCTAGTTTTTAATAAAAGAATTTATTTTATTGATAAGCTTATTTGTTCTTGTTATTCCCTTATTATAATCTAATAATCCATACCTGTATTTTATCATGACCAAGGGTTTTTCCATAATGTATTTAAGCCTTGTATCTGCACCTTTAATCCTTCCTGTTTTTTCTCCATGTGCAATCTCTTCCTCATATTTTTTAATTTCTTTATTTAATGTATTTACTGCAAAATAGAACTTGCTGTTTACCTGGCTTTTCAACTCACTTAGTTCATGCATATATTCATTTAGTTGGGTTTCAAGCCTTTTCTCATCTTCCCATTCTGAATAAGAGTTTATGTTATTTTTTTCGTTGATTATTTCCCTAAGAATGGGAATTTCCTTGTTTTGCAGTCCAAGCTTAAATATTGAGTTAACTTTTTTTTCAAGCTGGTTAATTTTGTATTTATCCTGGCTTATATTATTACTTATCTTGTTTAACAAGTTGATATAATTGCTTTTTACACTCTTTATTTTTTGTTCAATGCTTTTTGTTTCAAGAACATTTTTCTCCTTTCTAAAACATTCATATGAGTATCTTATCTGTTTATTTCTTGAAATCAGACTTTCAAGCCATTCAATCGTGCCTGGTTTTTTCCAATTGTTACTATAAAAAAAATCCTTTAATTTTTTGAATTCATAATCTATTTCCTTAACTTTAGAATTTACTTTTGTTTTTATTTCATCTTCAAGTTTAGCAATATCTTTAAGCATAGAAACTGCATTCCTACTGAAATATATGTCGCTTTTCCAGTATTCATATCTTTTTTCATCTTTATTTAGTTCATCAAGGGTTTTGTAAACAGAATCTATTTTTTCTTTTTGTAGGTTGCTGTTAAATGCTAGCTCTACAATTTTGTTATTTTTCTCAAGTTTTTTCTTTAATACATTATAGTCTTTAATAAAGCTGTTAAGATATTCAGGATTTTTTACATGCTTTTTTGGAAAACGAATTATTTCTCCCTCACTAGCAATTGAATCAAAGTTTTCATCTAAGTTTTTGTTGAACTCAACTATCTCATCTAAATTATCTGTGCTTCCACAAACCTTTTCTGTTATATTGATTAATGTTTCATTTGCACTTACTTCATAATACATTGAGTGCCCAAATATACTATCTTTTCTTTTTTTAAAGGCATATGCCCCAAATATACTCAAACCAATAATGCTACATACTAATGTTGTTGCAATAAATTTTTTAAGTGATTTTCTAAATTTCTTTATCTTTGATTCCTTATAATGTATTTCATTGTCTATGTAACTTAATAAATTTTTTGACTTTTTTTCTGTTTCACTAATTATTTTTTCTAAATCTTTATTTTCTTCCATTTATCCTAAATCACCCTTGTTACTCCCTTAATTAAATTAAGTTGATTAGTGTAATCTATTGCTTTTTGCTTAGCTAGTTCTAATTTTTTCTTCTTGTTAAAAAAGCCAAAATTTTTTATATCATTGCTTAATATATCAAGATTATTATTGATTAATTGAAGACCCAATATTACCTTATTTTTCAGTGATATTGTTAGTTTTTCTAATTCCCCTTTATACACTAGAATCATGTCTTTTGTTTCATCATATAGGCAGAATGATTTTTTGGTTTCAATTTTATTTTTAATTTCAACCAGCAAATCAATTTCTTGTTTAAGGACATTATTCTTAAATACATTTTCAATTTTTTTATTATAACCCTTAATCTCCGCTATGCAGGAATCCAGATAATTTTTCTCATCAATTATTTTTTGGTAGTGTTCTATATCTGAACTTATTTTTTTTTCCAAATTAATTATTTTTTTTGATCTTTTGCCTTTTATAGAATTTAGAATATCATAAAACTCTTTTAGTTTATTCTGCTTTTCTTTTAAAATGTCTATGCAGTAAATTGACTTCCATTTGCCTGATGAAAAATCCTCTTCAGTAGTTTTATAATCAAGGTATTGTTTTCCAATTTCCTTATCTATTTCTCTTTTAACATAATCTTTTATCAGCTTAGAGTCATTAAGACCTTGATTTAGTATTGAGCTCAGTTCATCATCGCTTTTTATAAATTCTTTTGTAACTAATCCTTTGTTTAATTTTTCAGGGTGCATATACAAGTTAAGATAGGATTCAACATCTTTGCTTATTTGAAGAAGATGCTTGATTTTTTCACATCCAAACTTATTCAGCGCTTCAATAACATCATTTCTAAATTTTTTGAAAAAATCATCTAAAACCAAGACATCTTTTTTAACAATCTTAAGTTTTTCATATTTCTGGTATAAGCCTGAGAACCCAATCTTGCTCTTGTTAGCTATTAATTTAACCCTTTTCTCCAATGATTTTTTGCTATCTCTTTCAATTTTTATTCACCAGGTTATTGAGACTTATAGAAAACCTTATTGAACTCTGACTCAACTACAGGGCTTAGCTTGACTATATCCTTTAATATTCCCTTATTGATATTGATTTTTGTATTATCTCTAATTTTATATTGATCTTTAAATTCATATGGCTTTAAAGAACCCTTTTGGCCAACATCCTTCAAGCATTCTATATCATACTTGTATCCAATTTCTCTAAGATTATGCTGTCTGTCTTTCTGGATTTTGGTTGTTGCAGGCCTTTCATTAGCAGCATATACAATTTCCCATAGATCAGGCCTGCCTGTTTCCTTATCCATTAGATTCCAAAGAGAATCTCCTTTTTCAATAACATACTCTACTTTATTTGGGGGAGTTATAGGATAATCTTTTGGTAATTTTGGGGTATAATTTGAGGCTCCAAACCCAATCATAAAAGACAATACCCCAACCAGACCATAACTTACTATTTTTTTAATATTCTTTTTAAAGAAGTTGCCTGTCTTAGCCAAGTAATTCCCAAAAACATTTTTATAATAATTTGGCTTGATGGCAGTATTTTGCTTTTTCTTTTTTCTTCTCCATCTTACAGTCTTTCCTTGCTTTTCATATTTGTTTAAGATATTATAAAGTGTTGAAACACAGAAATTTTTAGTTTTTGAACCATTTTTTTCTCTGTTTTTATTGAATTCTTTAGCTATGTCCTTAACCCTTATATCTTTCCTGCTGTTGTATAAATCAAAAATCTGTGTTCTATCATAATCAGACAATCTCTTACTATGGTAATTTTCTTGGGTTTGCTCTTCTTTTACTATTTTATCCAGTGTTTTGTTATTCTGTTTTGTATCTTTTCTGTTTGTATCTACAGAACTATCTTCTTCTTTTTTTAATTTGTATTCTAAATCCTGTTTATTATTGTTATATTCTATTATTTTGTCCACCATTAACTTATTTTTTAATATTTTAATGGGGGGAATTATTGTTTATATTGATTTTTGAGAAAAAAGCTTTATTTTTCCGCGATTTACGTAAATCTTTGGTTATAAAACATAAATCTTCCGATTTCTAAAATATACTACCTAAAAAATAATTTCTATTTGAATTAATTAACCCTTAAGCAATTCATTTACATTGTTTTCCAAATTCTCAGCAGAATTATAATGAGCATCTATAACATTATTTGCTATCTGCCTGATCCCCTTATTTGTTCTTAAGTAATAACTGTTAATAATATTTGGATTGCTTGCAATTTGTGCCATCTTGCCTATGCTTTCATTTACTATTGTATGTAAGTGTCCTGAGTATTCACCTAACAAACCAACAGATTCATATAATGCTTCTGTAATTTTGCCTTGTTCTACAAGAATATCCCACTTTTTTTTCGTATTTCTTACATATTCTAGTATACAACCAGTCTTTTGATTGACCATTTCACATATATGTACCCCTGTTCTAAGCAGGTTTTCAATGTCTTCAAGAATCTTTTCTTCTTTTCCACGATCTTTTATGTAGTTAGCACAAAGAATTTTTCCTTGTTCCATCTCTTTTAATTCTCTTTCAAGGTTTGTTACTCCAAGCTTGATAGTTGAATAATCCTTGTCCCCCTGTTTCATTGATTCAAACTCTTCTTTTGCCTCCAAATAAAGCTTGCTTTTTAGTTTAAGCTCTTGCCCCAGTGTTTTATACCTGTCAATATTACTGCCAAAATTTTTTATTATATTGTTTCTATAATTAACTAGTTTATCAAGCTCATTCCTTGAATAAATAATTACCCTGCTTAGATTGGAATTAATGTTTTCTATTGCGTCTGACTGCATATTAAATATATCTTCTATTGAATATCCTTCCTTGCCCAATATCTTTATTCTGCAGATATCTTTTATTGTTACAAGCACCCTGTATGGAAGGGATTTTTTTGCCATAAGCTTTCTTCTCATAATTAAATTCAATTTTTTTATTTTCTTGAAATTATTCTGAAATCCAACAAATCCTTGGTTACTGCTTACTCCTGACAATTTATCATAACTACCTCTTATAATGTCTATCACTAAACCACTATTTAATTTCTCTTTTTTTGCCCTATTATTTTCATCCTTAAGTGCTCCAACAATCTGGAGTTTTTTAATAAGATTGTTTGTGTTTGGTCTTGAATCATAGCTTTTCCTCATCTTTATTTTTTCTATTAAACCTTCCTCCATTTTCCCCCTTTTTAATTTTTTATTGCTTTTTTATCCATCTGAGAATATAATACTAGGCTTTTTTCAAGTCCATCAAGCTGGACAATATCTTTCATAACCTTTTCATCAACAGTCTGGTAATAGGCAGGTTTTGTGTAACTAATCTCTTTTTTTATTTCATGATTTATGGCTGTGTTCTCGCACCCACCACCAATATAATATCCTAATGAAAATATCAGGAAATACTTCAAGACCTTAAAGCCAAATCTTATAAGACCCATTCACTCTTCACCTCCCTTTAGATACTCATTGATTTTGTTTTCTAGGTTTTTGTAGAATTCCTTGACTTTTGGCTTTTGTTTTTCAGCAAAATCTACTATTTTTTTGTAACTCTCCTCCACTTTTTCATCTATCAATGGCTTTATTATCCTGAACTTTCTTTCGTTTGACATCTCGCTTATTCTTTTCTCAAGAAGCTCGTCGCTGAACATATTTACTATTTCTTGGTCATAGTTGTTTTCAATACCAATTTTGCTTATATCAAGGATATAATCTTTGAATTCTTCAGGACTTTCACTGATAATTCCTTTTGTATACCCAAAAAGCTCATCAATATTTTTTCCAGCAAGGCCATACATTGGTTGCTCTTGTTTTTCAGCCACTATAACAACCTTTTCTTGTACAACTTGTTTTGTTGCCTTTGTTTTTGTGCATCCAACAGCAAAACATCCTGTTGTTGCGATTGCTCCACTCAAAAGCAAAATCCCAATAGTCCTTTTTAAGCCCATAGTGAGATAACATCAGCATTTATTTTTAATAAGCATTTCTGAGAAAAAAGATTGAGATTTTTGTAATTTTTGTAAATAATTATAGAATATGTGTAAATTATCTGGAAAATTGTAGTTTACAAAATTCCTAGGCCTTGTTTTTATTTTGAGCTATAAAACAATAATAATCCCTGCTGTCTTTCCAGATTTTGAGAATTTTGAAATTATTGTAATGTTTTTTTATAATTTTTTTATTATAGATAAAGTGAATCAGTCCTTTTTCATTGCCTATTGTTGGAACATATGTTCTTGGTGCTATTTTTTTAGCTGTCTTGATAAGATATTCCCTAACCTTACCATTAGAAATCCTTCCGCTAAGGGTTATAAAAATAATCCCTTCTGGCTTCAGCACCCTTTTAATTTCTTTTATTGCTCTTTTTATTTCATTCAGCTTGCCATGCTGCAGGACCTGGACACTAATCACTGCATCAAAAAAATCATCCTCATAAGGAAGTTTATTGAAGATATTGCCTAATCTAAGTCTGCAGTTTGTTTTTTCCTTTTTTAACCTCTCTTTGATGATTTTCAGCCCTTCAGGTGCATAATCTATGCCATACATATCAAAGCCACTTCTTAATAAGTAAATAAGATTCCTGCCAGCACCACACCCCAAGTCAAGAACTCTTTTAACCTTTTGTTTTTTAAAGAAATCTGACACCTTAGAAATGTCTTCGTGAGGCTTTAGTATACTGTAATGACTACAATTTACTCCTTCTTTTTTGTATATTTTATCCCATTGAAGCATTTAATTTATTATATTTTGGTTCTATATAATCTTTTCTAAATCCAAGGCATATACTTTATTTTTTGTGTGACTAACTTGCTAGTTAAATTGACAGTACAAACCAACCAAAAGCCTTAAATAATCCAATCAAAGAGCTAAAACCATGATAGAATTGGAAAGAACATACTTGGCAAAATATCTTCCTAAAGGATTAAGTAACTGCAAATCAAAGGAAATTATTGATATTTATATTCCAAAATCAAGCATTCACCCAACACTAAGAATAAGAAAAAATGGCAATGAATATGAAATAACCAAAAAAGAACCAGTTAAGGGAAATGATTCTTCTCATCAAAGAGAGCAAACAATTATTCTTACAGAATCTGAATTCATGGAACTTGCACAGCTGGATGGAAAACGAGTTAGTAAAATAAGGTATTGTTATAATTATAATGGCAGAACAGCAGAGATAGATGTATTTCAGGGCCCTTTAAAAGGATTAGTTGTTGTAGATTTTGAATTCGAAGAAATAGGGGAAAAAGATTCTTTTGAAATGCCTAATTTTTGTTTAGCAGATGTAACGCAGGAGAAATTTATTGCCGGAGGCATGATTTGCGGGAAGTCTTATGAAGACATTGAGAATGACTTAAAGAGGTTTAATTATTCTAAACTATTTCTAAATCCAAAACTATAAAAACAAAAAGGATTTTTTAGATAGAATGAAAGAAATTACTGATGAAAAGCTGGAGAAGTACTTTGACATTACAGGCCAAGCCTTGAAAAAAGCCAAAAACAACATAACAAAAGACAACTCAAAGAAAGAATTTGCAGCTGATTTCCTTGACATGGCCAATAGATATTACAAAGATGCCAAATATTTCAAGGAAAAGGATGATTATGTTAATGCATTTGCAGCCCTAAGCTATGCCCATGGCTGGCTAGATGCAGGCGCAAGAATAGGACTCTTTGATGTTACTGACTCTAAACTGTTCACTGTTGATGACTAATTTTATTCTTCTCTATAATTTTTATTAAAAGAAAAAGCAGTAATGAAAAAATAAATGCAACCACAATAACCATTACAAAGAATTCCTGGAAAAAAGACTGCTGGTAAACCTGAATCATTAAAGAATTAGATGAAAACTGCCAATTGCCCATTGGAAAAAAGACTAAGTGGAATAATTCAAAAAACCTGTCAAAAAATAATAAGCTGATTAATGAAAATACTGCAATTAAAATTACTATCAAAGCAGCTTTTTTTAAGTGTGAATAATTTATTTTTCTTTTGTAAGCTAATATAAAAAACCAAATTAATAAAGCAATAAAAAGAAACTCTTCAAACATAATCAATCTTTTAACATCTGCCATGTGAGATTTTTCATCTTCATTAAAATCAACATTTAATTCTGAACCAAGGCCGGTTATATATCTTGTTACATTCCTGTCAATCTCTAAATGACTTGGATTGTCTGAATACTTTCTTATAAGCGAGCCATGAAAGCATGTTGAATAAAGAAAAAAGTTAAAAGAGCCAAGAATAATTATAAAAGCTATTAATAATGCAATGATAAGTTCCTTTGAATTGTATTTAATCATATTAAGCTTTCTCAATCTTTGGATATGTTCCAGGCAACATAAAAACCTTTTCTGTTTTTATAGCAAGGCCTTTATCACCAAGCATTTCATCTGAGTTTAGTTTTGCTATTCCATAGCAGATAAGCTCTTTTTTTAAGGTCATAATAGCAACAATACCTTCTGTAGTTATGCCTGACTCAAGTTTTGAGATTCCAGGCACATTAAGATTAGCACCATGGCACAAGCTGTCAACAGCACTATCCAATACATAAATTTTTGGAAGATGCTTGACAGCATTTTCTATTGGCTGTATGCAATACCTAAGATATTTCTCATTTTCCTCTTTCTTGTAATAATAAAATGCATCTGTTAAATCCTGTAATGTGACAAGATTTGTGTTTTCATTAAAAGGACCTGCCTTTGTCCTTCTTAATTCGGCCATATGGGCACCAGAGCCAATTTTTTTGCCAATATCATGCACAAGCTTTCTTATGTATGTTCCTGCTTCGCAGCCAACCTTAAATAAGACATCCTGGCCTTCAATCTCCATAATATCAAAATAATACACTTGCCTCTCCCTTAATCTCCTTTTAACAGAGCTTTTTATTGGTGGCATCTGCATTATCTTGCCCACAAATTCATTGCATACATGATAAATCTCATGCTCTGCAATTTCTTTATGAATATGCATTAATCCTACGTACTCTTTGCCTGCTTTGAGCAAGGTCTGGACGATTCTAGTGGCCCTTCCAAGAGCTGTGGGTATCACCCCTGTAACACCTGGATCAAGTGTTCCTGAGTGGCCTGCCTTGCTAATATTAAGGATTTTCTGAACATATGCACTAACCTGATGGCTTGTAGGCCCAGAAGGCTTGTCTATATTTACAATGCCATAGTTTATTAGCTCTTTTACAGGTCTCTTGTCAGGCTCACATCCAAATTTAGATGAGCTTATAGATTTTTTTCTAATCAGAATCTTTCTTTTAATCTTTTCAAAAGGCAGTAAATCTTTTTGCATGCCTAGAAAGAGTTTTTTGTTATTTAATAAGCTTTTGTTTTAATGAAAGCTACTTCTTAAATAATTTTACTTTATAATAACTAATTTTTCTTTTAAAGTAATCAATCACTCTATCAATTATCTTATATTGCTTGTTCTTATGTTGTATAGTTTCTCCCCTTTCATATTCCTTGCCTTCACCTTTAAGAAAAAATTCAGTTTTATCTTCTTCATTAACAAATTTTACTTTATTGTTTATGCTCTCTTTTTTGTTAGGATTTTTTTTCATCAGACTTGTTAGAAATCTTTTTTTCTTCTTTAACTGCTTTTTTATCTTCTGCTGGCTTCATTTCTTTATTCTTTATTTCCTTGGATTCTTCTTTCTTTTCTTCTGTTTTCTTTTCAGGTTGTTTTTTTTCTTTCTTCTCTTCGGTTTTTTCCTCTTTCTTTTCAGGATGCTTTTTCTCTTCTTTTTCTGGTGTTGTTTTCTTTTGCTTTTTTTCTTCCTTTGGTTTTTCAACAGGAGCATCTGTAAGCTCTGCCTTAACTAGGCCATCATCAAACTTTTCAACCTTAACCTTAACCTTATGAGGAGGATTTTTTATCCCATGCTCCCAGACTTTTAAGTTAAGATATTTTCCAAGCTTTATATTATCAGATTTCATATGCTTTGCTAAGAATTCTTTTAAGGCCTTGATTGTTTTTTTTGCCCTTTTGTATTTTGGTGCTTTCTGGAACTCTTTCCTTAAGGGAATTATATATTCCCTTTCCAGAACAATCTTTGATTTTTCCTCTTTCTTTGCCATTTTTATGCCTTTGTTTTTGTTCTTCTCCATGATCTCTTTATCTCAGTATGCCTTCCAGGATGAATTCTTCTTCCCTTTCCATAAATCCTCATAACAGTCCAAAAAGGGGCCCATCTAGTCTGCTTATGCAATCTTGCAAGCCTTAGTTTCCTGCTTAAATGTTTGTAGCGTGCCATTTTATTTCCTTATTATCTTAAATTTATGTTTTTTTGGCTGTAACCTCATTAAAAGGTTTTTCAATGCTTCATCATCAACTGTCTTTATTTGGTCAGACTGTACTGCCTGTCCCAATAATACAAGCAGCTGAACTGCAATATCAGGATGTGCTGTTTTTATGTTGCCATACCTTTCTAATGCTCTTTTTGTTAATACCTTTTTAACCAAGAGCTCGAGTTGGGCTATCTGTTGCTGTATCTGTGCTTTTTCTGGATCAATCTCTTGCTGCTGTCCTTGAAGTTCTTCAAGTTTTTTCCTTTTAAGCTCCTCAATATCAGTCATTTTTTTGCTTTCGTAGCTTTTTCTGCCAGCTCAGCAGCAGTTGGTAGTTTTTCTTTTGGCTTTTCCTTTTTTTCTTCTGCTGGTTTCTTGATTTTTTGTAATTGTTCAGTTTTGATATGTTGTTTTTTTAGTTCTGGTTTTTTCTCAGCCTTTTTTCTTGGCTCTTTAACTTCAGCATGTTTTTCTTTCACCTTTGGTGCTATTTGTGGTTTTTTGCCAGAAAGCTGGGCAGCAACCTTGTCAAGAAGAGATACTCCTTTTGGGGCAATTATTCTTCCTTTATGGATGCCTTTTTCTGCTTTTTTTACAAGCTCTGCTTCTTCAAGCTGCTGTAATATTGTCCTTATTATTTTTCCAGAGCCCTTATAAAATTTCTCTGGCTTAACACCCCTGTCTTTTTTGCCGCCATATTTTGCTCTTAGCTTTGAGACGCCTATTGGTCCAAGTTTGTGTATTGTTCTTAAGATAGCAGCAGATCTTATATGCCACCAGTCATCTCTTGCTGGAGCTCTTTCTTTATGAGTGCCTGTCTTAACAAACTCTGACCATACAGGAGCCTTAACAAGGGGTATTTTTTTAAGCTCTAAGGCTGTTTTTTCTATTAATTCACCCTGCGGAACATTATAAATGCTTTTCATTAAAATCACTCCATTATTTAACCGTTTTATTTAAAAATAATGGTTTAAAAGTTCTTAATTAATTTTTTAAACAAATTAGTTTAAAATAGAACCATTAAACCCATTAAATAAACCTTATTTAATATTGTGCTCTAGAAAACCAGAAAACCAAGATTATTTAAAAAGGTTGTGTTTGTTAATATGCTTTAAGTGTGAAATTTATTTATTATCTCATCAATTTTTTTATAAAGATCATCAATTGTTTTATCATTGATGATAAGCGTATCTGCCATTTTTATGCATTTTCTGATTTGCTGAAGCCCCTTTCTTTCTGTGCTTTCATCCAATTCCTGGTTTTTAAAGGATTCAAATGTTTTTTCCTCGCCTGGCTTGGCTCTCTTTAAAGACCTTTCAAACCTTAGTTCAATGGGCGCATCAATTGCAATCAAAAAAAGGTTTTTTTGTTTTTTTAGCTCAGTTGTCTCATTAGGATTCCTTATACTGCTTATAACTGTGTTTGGATTTTTTATTTTTTTTAATGCTCTAAGAGCGAGTATATTTTCTCCGAATTCCTTTCTTAATTTATTGCCCATATTAAACAGATTTTTTCTTGAATGACTAAGCCCTTTTTTTGTCAGTTCTTCCCTTATAATATCAGAAAGAGAGAAATGCTCATAACCCTTTTTAACTAAATAATTTGCAGCAGTTTCTTTTCCAGAACAGTTTGTTCCTGTTATTCCTATTATCATCCTCCTAATTTTAATATCGGGTTATTTAAATATTTTATTAATTACACAAAAACTGTGTTATCCTTTTATTATTTCCCTTCGATAAAATAATTCGCTGCTAAATAGAAAGATTTAAAAAGGAACCCTCACCCCAAACATAATATCGGGACTTTTTGACTATTTGTCGGTAAGGTTTATTTAGGCAATTGTTTTTTGTTTCTGAGAAAAAATTTAATGGGATTATACAATAAATGGTAGATTATAAAATAGTTAAGCATTGCAGATTGTGCAGGAAAAGGTTTGTTGTGAAAAAAGGAGAATCAAAAAAGATTTACTGCGATAAGTGCAGATTAAAAATTGAAAATCAGGATAACAATATGGAGGAAGTAAAATGAAAGGAACAGTAAAATTCTTCAACGACATGAAAGGATTTGGATTCATTGCAGCTGAAGATGGCAAGGAGTATTTTGTCCACCAGTCAGGGCTTCAGGAAGGAGTCACACTGCAGGAAAACGATTCAGTAACCTTTGATGTCGAGCAGGGGGATAGAGGACCAAAAGCGGTCAACGTTAAGAAAGAATAAATAAAATAAATAGATTTTGACTTTTTTTGTTTATAAAACAAAATAGTTTTGTGAAAGATAGAAAAGGCATTTGCTCGATTTAATGAACACTTCGCTTTTTCTGAATAATCTATTATTGAGGTAAAAAATGAATGCATTTAATAGCTTTAAATTCAGCGATGAATTAATGAAGTCGATTGATAAACTGGGGTTTGACAGCCCTACCCAGATACAGAGCAGTTCAATACCCTATATACTTCAGGGAAAGGATGTAATAGGGGAATCTGCAACCGGTTCAGGCAAGACACTTGCTTTTGGCTCAGGAATAGTTGAAAAAACAATTCCTGGAAAGGGGCTTCAGGCGCTGGTAATAACGCCTACAAGAGAACTTGCAGAGCAGGTTAAAAAAGCATTGAAGAAGATTGCAGGGAATAAAAATCTGAAAATAATATCTGTTTATGGAGGGGTTGCAATAAACCCCCAGATTTACGCGCTAAGAACAGCAGAGGTTGTCATTGCAACTCCAGGAAGGTTCAAGGACCATCTTCAGAGATGTACTGTAAACACATCAGGAATAAAGATTCTCGTGCTTGATGAAGCAGACAAGATGCTTGACATGGGTTTTGTTGATGACATAGAGGATATAATAAAAACATGCCCGAGAGACAGGCAGACATTGTTTTTCTCTGCCACAATTCCACCAAGAATAGAGGAATTATCAAACAAGTACATGAGGAATCCGATAAATGTTTCTGCGAGAAAGCAGGTTGACCCAAGCAAGCTCAGGCAGTTTTACTATAACATACCAAAAAACTTCAAGCTTTCATTGCTTTCACATTTAATCAAAAAAGAGAATTCAAAGCTTGTCATGGTTTTCTGCAACACAAGAAGAACAACTGATTTTGTTGTCAAGAACCTTAAGATTAATGACATAAATGCAATAGCAATACACGGCGGATTCACGCAGAACAAGAGAGACAATTCAATGGAGAATTTCAAGAAAGGGAATTCATTTGTTCTTGTTTGCACAGATGTTGCTGCCCGTGGAATACATATTGATAATGTTTCCCATATAGTTAACTATGAAATTCCAAAAAACCCAATAGATTATGTCCACAGGATAGGCAGGACAGCAAGGGCAGGAGAAGAGGGAAAGGTGATTAATCTGCTTTGCGATGACGATTATGGGAATTTTTCAAGAATCCTGGATGAATACCGTGCTTTTGATGTTAAAAAGATTGAAAAGCCATATGTTGAAAAAATAAGGATTGTAAGGAACAGTAATTCAAGGTGGAATAACCAAAGAGGAAACACTAATAATATAAGAAGAAAAAGAAGGTTTCGCTAAAAGAGAACATAAAGGAATGAAAACAAAAGTTTTATAAGGAAAAGAGTTTATAAAATAGTAAAAAGAGGGATGTTATGCTAAAAAAAAGAATTGAGATAAGCACTTTTGAACTAATGGTATTGATAGTTGGATGTGCGGCAGTTGTTCTTGGATTTAATCTTATCAACAGGGTTTATATAAGAAACCAGAATATGGGGTGGCCAATGGTTATTTCAATATTCACATGGCTCATACTTCTTGTTTTGTTTATTCTTCTAAGCATAAATGTTGATTCTGCTAAGCAAACCCTAAAAGAAATAACAGAAATCAAGAATATTATTAATAAACTGGCCAAAAAGAGAAAATAAGAAATCATCATCAACCACCAAAACATTAATAAATAACTTCAATTAATCTATTATTATGTATGAATATCCGCTTTGGCTATTGATCTTTGTAATCTTGCCTTTAGCAATTTTATGGATTATCAAATTCAAAGACTTGAAGGAATACAGAATAGTCTTTTTTCTTGCACTAATTGGTTCTATTATTTTTTCTCTTCCCTGGGATTATATTGCAATTAAAGAGAAAATTTGGTATTTCACAGAGCCACACATCTTTGGAATTTGGTTGTTTGGATTACCAATTGAGGAATGGTTCTTTATTATATTTGTTACTTTGCTATTTTCTAGCATAACTGTCTTGCTTTGGAAAAAATATGGAGTGAAAAAATGACATTCGGACATTTTTCATATTTGGTTTATATGTTGATATTCACATTAATTCCAATTGGTATACTCTGGGTTAAGAACTTTCAGTTTTTAAAAAAGAATATAAAAATAGTTTGGATGACAGTTATTATTGCAGTTATTTACCAACTTATTGTGGATCCATTTGCTGAAAATTGGAATGCTTGGTTTTTTTCAAGTGATAAAATTCTCGGTGTGTGGATATTTAATTTTCCCTTAGAAAACATATTATTTTTTATCTTGATTTCAATTGCTATTTCATCTGCTGTTTTAACTTTTATTTATTACCAAGAGAAAGGCAAGTTTAATAAACTTTTTAAAAGAAAATAATTTTTATAGGCTAAAGTAAATTTAATTTTTAATATCCTCTAAGTTGAGTATGGCCTTGCTAATCTTTACAGAATCATCTAATGCTATCCTTTGGCAGGCTGTGTTTACAAAGCATTCAATAAATGGAAAGTTTTCCAGCTGGTTAAAGTCTATTGTGTTGAATATCAAGAAATAAAAGTTCTTGTCCTTGAATCTTTTTTTTAGTTCAAAGGCCTTTTTTAGCTGCTCCTGGCCAGGCTTTGTTGTTACAATTACTCCTATTTCTGTTGAGGAAAGAAATTTAATTAATGCCCCTTTCTTTTTTTTGTTTATTTTTTCTGCTTGTGTTCTATCTACTTTACTGAACTTTTCAGTCAAGGGGTTAAATGTAAAAACATGTTTTTTTGTTTTTAATGAAACTGCAATTGGATGAAACAAGCCAGAGCCAATGTAAAGAAATGCATCAATTTTTTTTTCAACAGAAACAGCTGCCTGAACATCACATCCAAGAACCTGGCCATTGTACTTTGTATGCCTGCCTTTTCCTAAAAAAACCTTTTTACCCTTTTTCTCAAGCATTGACTTAATTTTTTTAATCTGGCCAATGAACTGAACTGTTGTAACTAAGCCAACCCTTTTAGGCAGTTTTAAAACATGCTCTTCAATTGATATTGGTTTTTTGTATCTTGCTTCAACAAACATTAGCTTCATGCCACAAAAGAAAGATGATTTGGTTTTTAAATTGTTCTATTTTAATATGTCATAAAAAGCATCAAATATGGGCTTGTCTGTTGTTATAATGTGAAAGTCAACTCCAAGCTCATCGCATAATTTTGCTATCTTTGATATATGGCCTTCAAGCCTTTGCTTATAATTAACTCTAAGCCTTGGATTTATATAAGTCCTTAGTATATTTTTTGTCTCAGAGTCCTTAAGCCTGAAGTCGCCATCAAATGCAAGTTTTCTTTCAACAGGATCTAAAACCTGTATTATTTTCATATCATGATCACCTAACATAAAAAGCCCCTGTTCTATCTCTTCAATATCAAACAAAAAATCAGAGATTAGGACTACTAGAGCCCGGGAGCCAATCATCTTTTTGTATTTGATTAGCGCATCCTTAAATCTTGAAAAACCAACTAGTTTTATGTTATTGAGGTGGTCAACCATTTCTGCAAGATGGCCCATACCCCTCTTTGACTTAAATGTTTCAAGTTCCTCTGAAAAAGTTGAGAACTGGAATTTTTCATTTTCTTTCATTGTGAGGTAAGCCATTCCAACACCAAGCATAGAAGAATAGTCAAACTTTGTAATGCCCTTGCCAAAGTTCATGCTAGCGCTATGGTCAACTATTATATGTGTTGTAAGGCTTTTATCCTCTTCATATCTCTTTATGTAAAGGTCATCTGTCCTTGCATATATTCTCCAGTCTATTGACCTGAAATCATCTCCAGGTGTGTAAATTCTGTGGTCTTTTATTGTTATGCCTCTTCCATGTATAACAGAACGCCTTGAGCCAGTATAGCTTGATGTAACCCTTTTCTTTATAACAAGATTAAACCTGTCAAGCTGAGACAAAAACTCTGTTGTTATCATTTTACCTTGCTTAATATCTCCTTTATGGCATCATCTGTTGACATTCCCTTTCTTTCAGCCTCAAAATTCAATATAATCCTGTGCCTTAATATTGGGTAAGCCATTGCATCAATATCCTCTTTGCTCACATAGTTTCTTCCCTTTACAATAGCCCTTGCCTTTGATGCAAGAACAAGGCCAATAGATGCCCTTGGTGATGCCCCATATTCTATTAAATCATGTCTTTTTCTTGTTTCAGTAACTATATTCACAATTCTGTGTTTAAGGTCATTTGCTATTGGAACCTGCCTTACTAGGGTTTGCATATGCATAAGATGTGCTTTATTCAATAATACCCTTACTTTTTGCTCTTTAAGCTCGAATGCATATTTATTTACTATTTCAACCTCCTCATCATAGCTTGGATACCCAATCTTAATTTTAAGCAAAAACCTGTCTGCCTGGGCCTCTGGCAAGGGATATGTTCCCTCCTGCTCAATAGGGTTTTGTGTTGCAAGGACAAAAAAGGGCATATCAAGCTTGAATGTTGTATTTCCCATGGTAACCTGCTTTTCCTGCATTGCCTCTAGCAAGGCAGATTGTGTCTTTGGAGTTGCCCTGTTGATTTCATCTGCAAGCACAATATTTGCAAATATTGGCCCTGGCTGGAACTTGAAGTTTCTCTTGCCAGATGTTTCCTCAATAATATATGTGCCAGTTATGTCAGATGGCATTAAATCAGGGGTATTTTGTATTCTGCTGAACTTAAGGTCCATCAGCTGGGCCATTGTTTTTATAGCCAAGGTTTTTGCCAAGCCAGGGTATCCCTCAAGCAGTGCATTTGCATCGCATAATATTGTAATAAGAATCTGCTCAACAACATCTTTCTGCCCAACAACTATCTTGCCTATCTCTTTGTATAAACCATCAAACATTTCCTTATGTTTCTCCATTTTAACACCTCTCTTTATTTAATCTTTTGCAAGCTTTAAAAAATATGCCTTTACAAGCTCTTGCTGCTCTTCTTGAATTTTTTCTTCATAAACATCAGCTGTTGCTGTAAATACCCCATCTGGAAAAAGCTCTTCAAACTCCCTTCTTTCTGGCTCTTTGACATTATCAAGGTTTATTTCATAGCCTGATGGCTTAATAAACATATCAAGTGTTTCATCACCCATCTGGGCGATGTATGCATCACCAAATACATTTTCACTTTCTCCAGATCCAGCTATTCTCTCAAGACCCTGTTTTCCAACATCAGTATTATTGCCACCAATGCCATATATAAAATCAACAGCATTATCTGCTATGTTTTTAAAGTTAAAGGATATATCAAACTGTGCTGAAAATACTATTAAAAAGCACAGGATAATGCTTAATAATATTTTATAAGACACCTTTTTCTGATTAAAAAAAGATGTTGCTTCAACCTTTTTCATATCTCTCATAATATCAGATTTTAGTTCATCAACAACAGGATTTTGTATTTTTATGTTATCTGCTGCTGTTCTCAGCCGTTCATTGAGAAGGGAGTATTTTTTTTCAACATCCCTTAAATGTTTTTTTCTGATCCCTTTGTATGAGAAGATTATAAAATACAATATTGCCGGAACTAATGAGTATATCTGATAAAAATTAAATAAAGACAAAGGGATATAAAGAACTAAAAATATTAGAAATGCATTTAAGAAACTATTAAACAGTATAATATTATTGAATGTAAAGTTTATTTCCTTTAAAACATTATTAAACTTTTTCATATTTACCCACATTCTGGACATATATTTTTGCATGCAGCCAGCTGAACAGCAAGGCTGTTTTTCTCAGCAGTTAAGGTATCTATTTCAGTATTTAAGTTATCTATGTCTGTCCTGAGTCCTGATATTGTTGTCTTAGCAGCATCAAGCTCTGTCTTTGCTGTGCTAAGCTCTGTCTGTGCTTTAGCCAGGCTTGTTTGAGCTGCTGCTAATTCTGCCCTTTTCTGTTTTAATTCAGCTCTCTTTGTTGTTAGCTGTTTTTGCAAACTTACTTTTTCAGACTCTATTTTTTCTTTTTCAGTCTTTAAGCCAGTGTATTGTGTGCTTAGCTCTTTCTCCCTTTCCTCTTTAATATCCAATTCATAGCTTGTCTGCTCAAGCCTTGCCCTTTCAGTGCTGAGTGTTGATGAAATATTTTGTAAATCATCAAGTTTTAGTTTGTAATCTATATACAAATCTTTAAATGTTGTCTGGTAGTAAACACTCAAACCAGCAAAACATATTAAGGAGGCAACTAACAAAAGAAAAAAACCAAAGTTCACATTTTTCTTCATGTATGTCATACTATCACCGTGTTATTAATTCTTATTTATATAGATTTCCTATTTTCCATAATCCTCCTAATACAGACCTCTATTAAAAATATAGATAATGCTGTTAAAACAAGAATCCAGGTGTAACTTTTTTCATCTATTTTTTTTCTTTTTGAGTTTTCTTTAATGAATTCTACTATTGCTGTTGTGTTATCCTTGTTAAATATTCTTCCATTTGTTATACTTACAAGGTCTATAAGCTCTGGATTAATGCCTAACTGCTCATATTCCCTTTTGTAATTAACAGCCATTGATGCATCAAAAAAATCATGAAATCCTGTTGTTTTTGGAACAAAGCTTGCCCTGTAAAGATTCTTAGTTATTTTCGAGAATAAAAATCCCTCAAGCACTGGCTCTGTTTCTGAAATAACATTTATCTCAGCAACATCATTGATCCTTGAGTCTTTCAGTTTTACATCAAACTCCCTGTTTCTTCCTGGATCACCAATTGCCCAGTTAACTATCTTAGTTATAAGCTTTGAGTTATCTTGATTCAAAAGCTGACCTGCCCATATCTCCGGATCTGTTGTTAATGCAGCAACTCTTCCAAGGCCAAATCTCCACACTGTAACTATGGGGTTTGTGTTTTGGGTTGTTATAAGCATTCTTGCCGAGGTTTTTGGAACAACCTGGTTAAAGCCAGTTATCCTTGCGCTTAAATCCAGGTTTTGGGTTATAAAGTGATTTAAGTCAAATATCAAAAGCCCCATAACATCAGTTTCCTCTTCCTCGTATTCCCTGCTGAAAATAATATTTAATCTTTGTGCCTCAGTGGGCTCAAAATAAACACCCTGGCCCTTTAATGCCAGATCCTGCATAAACTGCCTGTTAGTGTCAAAGCCAACTCCAACAGTGTATGTCTTTATTCCCTGGCTTGTCATTGATTTTGCCTTTGCAATTGCATCCTTTGGGTATTGTGTTATTCCATCAGATATTAGGACAATGTTCTTGCTTCCTTTTGCACTTCTAAGCATATGCTCGGCTCTTATCAAACCAGCAGAAACAAGTGTTCCTGCACTATAACCGCCGCACTGGATAGTTGATATTGTATAGTTTAAGTCTGGTTTTTCCATTATGGGTGAGAGAAAAGATATTAAATGTGAGTTAAAATCAAATGTTACAACACCAATCCTGTCTTCAGCTCTTAAACCACCAACTATTTGGGTTGCAACTGCTTTTTCAACATCTATCTTTGTATTTGTGCTCTTAGTGCCAAAAGCAGAGCATGTTGTTCCTGAAACATCTATTATAACTATAATATTCATTCCGCTTTCCTCTTCTTTTCCAGCAAGGCCCACCTTAACAGGCAGTAAGGTTTCAAACATTGAATCTTCATAGCTGCCGTAATCAAATGAATTATCCCCGCCGATGACTACAAGGCCCTTTCCATCTGCTACATAATCACTTAAAATATCTGTATTTGTTCTGAGCCAGTTTTCATTTATATTATATAAAATAACAGCAGAATATGGTTTAAGGTCCCTTGGCATATAACTCTTTTTTGTAACATCATAGACAGTATCCATGATTTTTGTTATCTTTACATCCTTTTGTGAGATAAAGAGTATCTTTGGCTTTGGCAAAACATGAATTGTTTTGTAATAAACATTGTTTTGTTTGAAATAATCATTTGCTATTATTGATGCCTTTATTTTATGATAGCCTGGATGCAACATCTTCTTAATCTCAAATGTTTTTGTACCAGTGGCTTTCTCATTTATTACAATATCATCATCAACCATTACCTGAATATCATAATCCAATGAAAAAGGACCTGTCTGTTTTACATCTACATATAGCAATGCTTCTGTTCCGAATATCAGTTCAGAGGGGCCGTCAATTATTAGAGCAAGATCTGTTTTTATTGGCTTGATATTTAATGAGCTGATTGTTGTGTTTAGTGATGATGCAAGCATCATCACATCGCCCAAAGAAGTTCCCCTGTTATTATTTCCATCACTAATTAATAATAGGTTATCACTCCCTCTCATATTATTAAGCAGGCTGTCTCCTATTGGTGATTCTTCTCCATGTGCAATATATTTTAATGTTGTTGGAATCTCTTTTTCAAGACTAACTTTTAGATTAGAGGCAATGCCCTGCTCAAAAAGCTCAAATGATGTTGAGTTATCTGTAAGTATTGTTAGTGAAGGATCTCCCTGAACAGTTTTTTCCTCCAGGCTGAATGGTGATGCTATTGCTATTATTAAAATTGAGAAAATCAAGCATCTTGATATTGCTATTAATATTCTTGAAAGTTTCTTGCTTTTTTCATGCTCTTTTTTTTCCTTTTCTGTTGTAAATTTAACAAATGTCTTTCTAATGAGGATTATTAATATGATTATTGCAGGCAGGCATAAAGATAATAAATATGGATTCTTGAAGTAGATGATTATAGATCACCCCTTAACTTTATATAAAAAATCTCAAAAAACATAATAATAATTGCAAAAATAATTAAATAAACATCAAGGTTTACAGCAACTTTTTCTTCAGATATGCCTGAAACAAAACCCTGTTCATCAAAAGCTATTGTTTCCTTTGCTATGTCTGACTCATCTTCATCAAGAAGATTTACTGCAATCTTATTGCCATTATCATATATTCCTATTTTGTCTATCAATGGCTTTTCATCTATCCTGAAGTTATAATTCCTTATATCCCCTGCCCCAGCAAGAAAGTTTAACAACTCATTCCAGAATACTGGATAAGATGTTTGTGTTTTAAAATCAGTCTCTTCATCAATAAATCCATAATAAATTATATTACCCTTGCCTCTTTTCCCAAGAGAAACCAAGGGGCTTGAATCATCTGCTTCTATAACAGAGATTGTATTGTTTTTTGGCACTGCTTTAAAGTATTTTTTTGCTATTGCAAAACATTTGTTGTTCTCAAACTGTTTTGTGAATTCATTTATCACTTTGATACATGCCTTTGTATTATTGGCTTTTTCATTTAACTCAACAGGCAGAAGCCATAATATATCTATCTGGTTTATATCGCCCTGTGCTGTGATTATAAGGCTTTTGCCATCTTCTACCTCTCTTGAGATTTCCTCAATTGTTCCCGGAAGAATAAGACTTCCATCTATATTACTTATTATTATAACCTCACTAGACTCAATTCCCTGGACAATTGGTGGTTCTGTAATCTTAAGATTAATGTCTTTTGATGACTGCAGTGCTTTCATAAGATAGCTTGTCTTTGCATTTGTTATAAGCAGAGCATCAATCTGTTTTTTTAATGGAGCACTTATATAAGCAGTGTTATCAAGCTTAAGATCATCATCTGAATTTATTGTAACTTCGCTAATTCCTGTTGGTGTCTCAAAATTAAATATTTCTGTTGATTTGGCTGTTATTTTTTTTGATTTTGTTTCTAAAGCACTGCCATCTTTAACAAGGGCTACTGTTATTTCTGCATCATCATTAAAATTTTTTACATATGCGACTGTATTGTGCTTATTCACGTCCAGGTCTATGATTCCCATATTCTTTGCCTTGTTCCATGTGCTTATAAACTTAACATCAATGCCCTTTGATGATAATATTCTTTTTGCTTTTAATAATTCATTTATATCCTCAACTATAAAATCACTTATAACAATAATTCTTCCCTTCCTATCTGCAAGTATTGATTCTGCCTCATAAAGTGCACTTTCAAGGTTTGTTTTGGTATCCCTTGGTTCTAAGGTTTGAAGCAGTGATAATGCCTGATTTTTTGCTCCATCCTCTAAAATTGTTTCAGGGCTTTCAGAAACAACTATTATGCTTACCTTGCCTTCTAGATAACCCTTTGCTATATCTACTGAACTTTCAAATCTTGTCTTGCCATTGCTAACTGTTTGTGAACTTGCACTTGCATCAATTATAATAACAGTGTTTTGTGATGTAACAGCCTCAGATGTCATTATATAAGGTGAGGCAATTGAAAAAGCCATTAGTGATAATGCTAATAACTGCAATAAAAATACAAGATTTCTCAGCAATTTCTGGAAAAAAGAGTGTTTTGTTGTATCTTTCTGATTCTTTATTAGAAACATAAGTGAAGGTATAATCTTTTCAACTGGCTTTGGTTTTCTTAAGTAGATTATTATCAGGGGTATGAGGCTTAGAAAAGCATATAAACCAAGAGTATTAGCTAGTTGCATTAGACACCTCTTTTTATGTTAAGATTTTTAAAACACAATCTATATTTAAATATTCACTTTTTTAGAACAAATTTTCATAGTGGATTTAGGGCATATTTTAAAATCATTAAGAAAGGGTTTAGTTTTTTAAAAAAATAGAATCTTTCAAAATCATCTGGATTAACATTTTCAGGAATAAAATAATCTCCTAAAACCTGTCCTTTCATCTGCGCAAACTTGAATTTGTCCATAATCTCATCAACCTTATGGTTACCTAAGATAGGAGAGTCATAGTATTTTACTTCTCTTGATGGAGTGTTCAGGCCTTTATAAAATTGAGTAAACTGAACTATTTTTTCATTATTTATCTTATAATTATTATAATCAAATTTTGGGCTTAAATAAAAAGATTCGTTATCAAGAACATTCTGGATAAGAAGGAAATAAGTAGGATCATCTTGCTCAAAACAAGGTTTTTCTTTAATTTCCTTAATCGGGCTTTTTTTATTGTTATGTTTAATTTCCTTTATAATTGAAATTGGGTCTATAACCTTAATCTTGTTTTTTTCATTTTCTACCCCTTTTATCAAAGAAACAAGTTCTAAATCTTCTTCTTCCATTTTGTTGGATATCATGTCCAGCAGAAAAGCATAAATAGTATATAAGGTTATTCCTTGAATGTATGAAGATTTTTTATTTCATAAGTGCTAATTCTGTTTTCTAGGTTATAGTTATCTGAGTCTATTTCCATTCCTCTTTTAATTAAAATTGCTGACGCAAAACCAAGGCCGATTGCAGATGCTGCATTGATCATGCCATTTTTGAACAGGCTTTCATTAAACATCTCATTTAAGTGGATAGTGACATTAGCTAGAGAATATAGCTTCTCCATAATTTCATCAGGCATTATCCTTATATTGTATGATAGTGGCTTGGCAACAAAAGGGTTGTAGTTAATAAAGTATTGGATAAGATAGCCCCCTAATTTGCTGTATTTATTAAATTCCATAAAATTATTTATTGAACTAAGGGTATTGCTAACTGCAAGAGCTCCAGTCACTACTCCACTAATTTCATATAAAAGTCCTGATTTGCCCATATTTTTGCTGTAAGAATTATAATATTTAAACCTTTTGTTTATAACCACTTAAAAGTGAAATCAGAATTAGTATGACTTGCTGAAGTATACTTTGTATTGGGTCTTTTTGTTGCATTTAATGCATTTTCCAGCTTTTTTATTAGATTCAATGCATCTTGTGGTTGCACCATCTGCTTCATATTTGATTAGGTCCTCACACTCTTTTTCTCCGCAGAAAAAGGCCTTTACTATCTTCTTATTTTTTATTTGCTTAAGAAAATCTTTCCAGTTATTAACATCAACAATATTCTTATTGAGGAAGTTTTTTGCTTTTGTGAAAAGGTTTTTCTGGATTTTATCAAGGGCTTGTTTAAGTTTTTTATCAAGTTCTTTTATTTTTACAAATTCTTTTTCTCCTGTATCTCTTCTTACCAGAACAACCTGGTTTTTCTCTAAATCCTTTGGTCCAATTTCTATTCTTAGAGGAACTCCTCTTAGCTCCCATTCATTAAACTTCCATCCAGGGGAATATTCCTCTCTTTTGTCTATTTCAATATTATAATTTTTTAATTTGTTCTTTATTTCCCCTGTTTTTTTCAATATTTTTTCTTTTGATTTGTCAAAGAATATAGGTATTATAACTGCATGAATTGGAGCTATTTTTGGAGGTATTATTAAGCCATTATCATCCCCATGCACCATTATTACTGCACCAATGAGCCTTGTACTAATGCCCCAGGAGGTCTGCCAGGGTATGTGATATTTTTCATCTTTGCCTAAAAATTTTATCTTAAATGCCTTTGCAAAGTTCTGGCCAAGCATATGGCTTGTGCCCATCTGCAATGATTTGCCATCTGGCATAAATGCCTCAAGTGTTGTTGTATAGACAGCTCCTGCAAATTTCTCTTTTTCTGTTTTTTTGCCAGTTAAAACCGGGATTGCAAGATAGTTTTCCATTAAATCCTTGTACATATTAAGAATATCAATTACCTCTTTGTCTGCTTCTTTTTCTGCTGCATGAACAGTATGGCCTTCCTGCCATAAAAATTCCCTTGTCCTTAAGAATGGTTTTGGATATTTGAATTCCCACCTTACAATATTACACCACTGGTTTATTAATAAAGGCAGGTCTCTCCATGATCTCACCCATTTTGCATATGACTCATTTATTATTGTCTCTGAGGTAGGCCTTATAGCAAGCCTCTCTTTCATCTTTGTATTGCCAGCATGGGTTACCCAGGCTACTTCTGGTGCAAAGCCCTTGACATGCTCTTTTTCTTTTATTAAAAGATGTTCAGGTATAAA
>JAFCEA010000035.1 GCA_017609385.1 Candidatus Woesearchaeota archaeon | reverse complement strand
ATATCATTTATAGTTATGTTGTGGCCATTTCTTCCAACCCAGCTGAAAACCTTATTATTTATTAGCTTTATATCCCATTTATGCTCTTTTCCATCTATTATGTAAGAACCAAAAGAATAGGAGTCTATCATATTACACCAACTACCTAGTTTAAGTAGATTCTGATGAATAGTAAATTAAGGCTTTCCAATGTGTTTTGAGCTGCATTCAAGGCAGTATGTATGAACAGCACCATCATTACCAAGCTGCAGCCTGCAGTCTTCTGCAGAAACTATAAGCTTTCCGCACGCCTCACACCTATCGTACATAAACTCCCCTATATTAATATTAATTTTTAAGCTTATAAATGTTTTCTTTTTTTAAGAATTTATATATGTTAACTCAAACTTTCATAACTGGCGAGCGCAGCGAGGAGTGGGACTTCAACGAAGTTGAATGTCGCACAACCTGCTCAAAAATCAAAGATTTTTGGCATGCCAGAAATCCATTGGATTTCTAAGCATATCAAATGGGTTTCCATTTGTATGGGCCCACCCGGACTTTCGTATTGGTTGCGAGCGAAGCGAGCTAAGGGGGTTTGGCTTTTAAGCCAATACCCTCTATGCGTGCCAGCTTAGCAAGAAGCTGCGCGTAACCATTTGTTCGAACCGGGGACTCCCACCCTGTGAAGGTGGTGTCATAGCCACTAGACCATGGGCCCGTGATTATAAAAAATTATTTCTTCCTCTTAATTTTTCTATTTCATTATGCAGCTTTATAACTCTTTTTATGTGTTTTTCTCCTAATTTTTTTCTGAACCTTTCAATGACCCTGCTTATTTTAACTCTTTTAGTGTCAAAAATAAAATTATCTGCATAAGATATTATCTTTTCCTCTGTTGTTTCTGGAACAAAGTTTTTTAGTGGAAGATCAAGGCCTTGTTTTTCTATGTCTTCTTTTGTTATTCCAACGCCAATATGTGTTTCAGCAATTCTTACATATTTTGTAAGGCCTTCCTTGCTTAGTATTTCTCCACCAACAAAACCGTGCCTTATTGAGTTTTCTTTATAGCATTTAAATCTTCCAATATCATGCAGTAAAGAGGCTGTTTTAACAAAATCTATATCAACCTCATGATTTTTCTTAATATCATCTGCTATTTCTAAAGCAAGCTTCTGGACAGCTCTTGAATGGTTTAATACCTTGCTAAAGCTTTCCTTATCATTAGAATATTTTCTCAACAGCTCAACTGCTTCTTTTTCAGTTATACCTCTCATGAAAGAATATAAACAATGGTTTAATAAAAAACTTTCTAAAAAATAAAGGCTCCCTATTCTTGGGTTTGGGGGTAGTAAGAATCAGCAGGGAGCCTATATAAACTTGATTTTTGATTTTGATGCCGGCTTTTTTAACTCTTCAAGCCACATCATGCCTATTTTCATCATCTCATTGTTGAAATGGTCTGAGAGTTTGTATGTTTTTTTGTAAAGGTTGAAATTAATGATTCCCATGCTCTTCATCGGGGTTAATATCCTGTCATAAAACTGCCTTTTGTTGTATGAAAGCTTTACTTTCTTGCTTTTGTATGATGGCTCTTCAATCTCTGCAAGCAAATTGCCTTCATGAAGCCTTGTGGCAAACAAAGACATCTCTGTTTTTCCTATCTCACCTCCATTCTCTTTCATGTGCTTTATCAACAGCTTTGCAACTATCTTTTGCTGTTTTGTTGCAAAGATTACCTCAAATATATCATCTGGAATATTAAATAAATCAAATAAAATAACCATTTTTAACATAATAAGTTATACTAATATATAAATGTTACTATTTTGTATACTGGAATAGTCTTTTATAAGATTTATTTTTTAGAAAAAAAGTTTTTAATCTCTTTAAGATAATTTTTAGTAATTTTAATATCCAAGTCAATAGGAAAGCATTTAAAATATGTTGGCCATGCATATCTCTGGTCTAAAAATATTATTACGCCCCTATCAGTTGATGACCTTATGCACCTGCCAGCACCTTGTAATGATTTATTAAATCCAGGAAACCTATAACCATAATCAAAGCCCCTGCCAAACTTCATGTCATAATAATCTATTAATGCCCCTGCCTCAAGGTCTGGCTTTTTCAGTGGAATGCCAATAACCACAACACACTTTAAGATTCCTGGCAGGTCAATTCCCTCTCCAAAAGAGCCTGATGCAACACATAATAGGACTGCTCCTGAATCTTTGTAAGACTTAAACTTATCTAAAAGCTCTTTTTTCTCCTCTTTACTAAGGTTAGGGATTTCAAGAAAGATTGTTTTCTTGCAAAGTCTTGAGAAGAAATGGTTTACTGAATCCCTAATAACATAACTTGGAAAAAATAATGCACTATTTCCAGGGACCTCATTTACAATATCAGCACATATTTTTGCAATCCTTCTAAATTGCTTTTCATTTCTTAAAGAGTATTTTGTGCTTGTCTCGGGAATTATTATGTTAAGCCTGTTTTTGACTGGAAAAGGGCTTTTGTATAATTTTTCAACTGTGTTTTCTTTAAAACCCAAAAGGTCTTTGTACATTGGTGTTGGAGTCAGTGTTCCAGACATTATAATTGTTGAATGTGCATTATTTATTATCTCTCTTGTAACCAAAGATGGATCTAAACATCTATATGATAAAATTATTGCTTTTGGCTTTTTTTCAATTATTCTGACAAATCCTTCATTAGGACCCTGCCATGCGCTAAGAAATCTTGCAACTGAGCCAATGCTGCTCTGCTTTTTTGTTTCCCTGACAGCATCGCCTATGAACTCAAAGTCTGAAACCAGATCATTATAATCTGCAATCTGGTTTATTTTTTTTGTAAATTCCTCTTTTTTTGTAAGAGCCTCATCATCTTGTTTTAGGCCTTTGCTAAGATTTTCTAGAATATTTTTAATCTCAACTAAGTTTTCTCTTGCTTCATAATATCTAAACTTCTTTGCCTCATTAATAGCCCTTCTTACCATAAAGCTTGATAATCTCTCTGTCATCAAATCCCTGACCCTGGAAGCAAGGTTATGACCCTCATCAACTATAATAATTGTTTCATTAATGTCTTTTTGTATTCTCTTGAAAAAAGAATCCCTTATAGCCGGACTAAAAATATAGTAATAATCTGTGATAATAACATCTGCATCTTTTGCCAGCAAGGCTGAGATTTCATAAGGGCAGAGCTTTTGTTTTGAGCATAAATCCTTAGCTGTTTCTATATTGCATGGAGACAGTTGTTTTAGTTCTGATAAAACTGCCTTTGCTTTTACAGTTAATTTTGATTTTTTTCTTGTATTTGCATAAAACTCGCATTTATTGTCTTCTCTTACAGCTTTGCAGTAGTCTGCAAACTCATTTGAGTAAAGTTTTTCAACACCCGGAACAGGACACATCCATTTCTTGCCAATTATATCAGCAGCCTTTATATCAAGATTGTATTTCTCCTTTATTTTTTTTAGGGTGTTTATTGCAATAACATGCTGTGTATGCCTGTTTGTCAAGAAAAAAACTGTTAATTTGTTTTTTATTGCATAGGCAAGTGCAGGAGCTAGAACACCAGCTGTCTTTCCAATGCCTGTTGGAGCATGCATAATCAGGCTTTTTTTGTTTTTAATAACATTATCAACATCTAATATCATATCATCCTGTGTTTTCCTGATATTAGAATGAGGAAACAATAGTTTAGCCAGCTTGTTCTTTGATATCATATAAAAAAAAGAAAATGCTTATTATATAAATCTTTATCCTAATAAATAGATTATTTTCCGAGCTTTTCCTTAATCTTTTTTGCAAGCTCTTTTCCTTTTTCAGTTAATAAATTGCCTGTTTTTTCAAATATCGCCTTGCCTTTCTTAAGGTTTCTCTCCGTTACAACACTATAATCATGCATAACAGCGGCCATGTCCTTTATCCTGTTGCCGTATTTTTCAAGGAAAGCAACAGTTGTCAAAGGAAATCTTTGGGGAGTTTTTGGCTTTTCATCAGAATAGCCAATTGTTATTATTGCCTGTGGCCTTGCATAATCCGGAATATTAAGAACCCTTGAAACAACATTCTCATCAAACGCACCAATCCAGCATGCTCCTAAGCCAACTGAATGAGCTGTTAAAAGCATGTTTTCTATTGCAGCTGCGCTGTTCTGTATAGAATAAAGCCTGTTTCCCCTTACACCATAAACTCTTTCGCTTTTTTTCAAATCTGAGCAAACAACTATGTAAACAGGTGCTTTTGACATCCAGTGCTGCCTTAAAGAAGCTTCTGCAATTGCTTTTCTTTTATCCTCATCCTGCACAACAATAAAATTCCAGTCCTGTATATTTCCAGAGCTAGGAGCAAGCCTTCCAGCTTCTAAAATAGTTCCTATCTTATCCCATTCAACTGGAATATCCAAATATCTTCTTATGCTTCTCCTTGTGCTTATGCATTCAAAAGTCTCCATATTGATTGTTATAAATCTCTGTATTAATAAAATTATCGCTTTATTCAAAAACTATTTATAGTATTATTGTTTATTTTTAGCTATGAAATATATTAACTTGGTTGAGGTCTATCAAAAGCTTGACTCAACAACAAAGAGGCTTGAGAAAACATATTTTATATCAAAGTTATTAAAGGAAACACCATTAGAGGATCTTTCTAAGATAACATTATTATTGCAGGGCAAAATCTTTCCTCCATGGGATGAGCGCAAGATTGGCGTTGCATCCAGAATGGTTTTGAAAGCAATAAATGTTTCATCTGGCTTAAATATTAAGGAAATTGAGAATGAGTGGAAAAAAACAGGGGATTTAGGCAAAACTGCTGAAAACCTTATAAAAAAGAAAAAACAGGCAACATTATTCTCCAGTGATTTGTCTGTAAGCAAGGTGTTTAATAATTTAAGAAAGCTTGCTACCTTAGAAGGCCTTGGCTCTGTTGACCAGAAAATAAAATTGATATCTGAACTTCTTACATCTGCAAAGCCAATTGAGGCAAGATACATTACAAGAACTGTTTTAGAGGATCTAAGGGTTGGTGTTGGAGCCGGCTCTTTAAGGGATGCAATTGCATGGGCCTTTTTTCCAAAGGTTGTTGGTATATTCTTCAAATGTGATAAATGCCATAGTTATATGCCAAATATAGCAAAGTGCCTTGAATGCAATCAGGCTATAGGGAATAAATTTAATAAAGAGGTTGAAAGGTTTGGTGAAAAAAAAGTTCTTAAACTAAAAAGCATTGATGAGCTTGAGAAAGTTGACCTTAAAAAATATAATTTTATTTTCTGTAAAGATGAGAATCTGGCAAGGGAATGTTACAACTATCTTATTAATGCTGTGCAGGGAGCTTATGATGTTTCAAATGATTTTTCTATTGTCGCAGAAGCAGTAAAGTCAAATGGAATTAATGGATTGAGAAACATAAGCTTAGAGCCTGGAAGGCCAGTTAAGGTAATGCTTGCCTTAAAAGTAAAGGATGTAAGGGAAGGCTTTGAAAGAGTTGGAAAGCCAGCAGAGATTGAGTACAAATTAGATGGCTTCAGGCTGCAGATACATAAGAAAGGCAAAGATATAAAATTATTTACAAGAAGGCTTGAGAATGTAACAAAACAGTTTCCAGAGGTTGTTGATTATGTTAAAAAAAATATCAAGGGAGATTCTTTTATAATTGACTCAGAGGCAGTTGGCTTTAGCCCAAAAACAAAAAAATATCTTCCATTCCAGAGCATTTCTCAGAGAATTAAGAGAAAATATGACATCAAGAGCATAGCAAAGGAATTTCCTGTTGAGTTGAATGTTTTTGATGTTATTTATTATAATGGGAAAAATATGATTAAAACACCTTTTGCTAAGAGAAGAAAACTGATTGAGAAAATAGTAAAGCCTGCTGAAAGAAAGATTGTTTATGTCAGGAATCTTGTAACATCTGATGAGAAAAAGGTTTTGGAGTTTTACAAGGAATCTCTTGATAAGGGAAATGAGGGCATTATGTTTAAGACACTTGATGCTATTTATAAACCAGGTGCAAGGGTCGGGCACATGGTTAAGTTCAAGCCGGTTATGGATACTCTTGATCTGGTTATTGTTGGAGCAGAGTGGGGAGAAGGCAAGCGCTCTAACTGGCTGAGCTCTTTTACTCTTGCATGCATGGATGAAAACAATATGAAAACAATAATTTCCTTGAAATAGGAAAGGTTGGAACAGGTATTAAGGAAAAATCAGAGCTTGGTGTTTCATTCAGCCAGCTTACAGAAGAACTCAAGCCATTGATAATATCCGAAAAAGGAAAAAGTGTTAAGGTAAGGCCAGAGATTGTTGTAGAGGTAAGCTATGAGGAAATCCAGAAAAGCCCGACATACAGCTCAGGCTATGCACTGAGGTTTCCAAGAGTGATAAATTTAAGGCTAGAAAGATCTGCAGAAGAATGCAGCACATTAAAAATGGTTGAGGAGTTTTACGAAGGCCAGAGGCACAGGAAATAAGATGTTTGATTTATTTTGTTAATTTCTCCAATGTTTTTTGATAATCCAATGGCTTTAATTCCTCTGAATTTA
>JAFCEA010000034.1 GCA_017609385.1 Candidatus Woesearchaeota archaeon | reverse complement strand
AAGATCGCCTGCTATTATTGCCATGCTTTCCCCAAGTTTTTTTGGATTATCATAGCCCTTGTATTTTTCTGCATATATTCTATGAAAGGTTGGGCCACCCCTTCTTAAGTCATCATCATCTATTATATCATCATGAATCAGGAGGAATGACTGCATTAGCTCTGCTGAGACAGCAATATCAATTATTGCTTTTTCATTTTTTCCTCCAAGAGATTTATAGGCCATTATGATTAGTATTGACCTTATTCTCTTGCCCCCCCTAAGATTAAACTCTTTTATGTGTTGCATTATTTCTTTAGATGATGTAGACAGTTTCTCTGCCTCAGCAATTTTTTCGTCCAGAAAGCTTTTTAGTCTAAGTTCTATTTTGTCTTTATGGGTTCTTAAACTCTTTGCAATATCCATTTTAAACCTCAATAGATTTTATTCCTTAAATATCTGTGCCTGAAACCTGTAAATTCTGTTGTTTGTATCTTTCCATGCATCCTGCTTTAGCCAAGCTTTTTCGCACAAATGCCTAAGAAATTCCTCAACACTCCAGTTGTATTCTGTTGCAACCTGTGGTAGCAATAACCCAGAGCCAAGGCTTGATCTGATTATCAGGCCATCCTTGCCAATCTTTATTTCTTTAAGATAATCTTCTGGTTTTTTCACTTCAATAAGTTTTGGAACTGTAAGAACAGATATCTCTATTTTTATATCCTTTAATTCTTCTTTCTGTAAGGGCGGAAATCTTGGGTCTTCAAAAGCAGCTGACCTTGCTGCCTTTATTACTGCTTCCAACAATGGAAATACAGACTCTGGGAAGCCAATACACCCCCTTAATTGCTTATTTTTATATAAAGTTACGAACACCCCCCGTCTGTCAGAAAATTGTTTTACAGTGCTTATATCTGGCTCTTTTTGTAAGAAATAGGAGGAAAGAGATTCTTTTGCAAGCTTTATCAGTAATTTACCCTGATCTGGCTTAATCATTTTATTTCTTTCTTAAATTCTTTCCTAAGGTTGTCTGCCTTATTGGCAATCCTTTCAGCAGCACTTGCCAATGCTTGCCTTGGACTTTTACCATCTGTCTCAACAATCATAAAAGGAATTCCAATCAAGGGGTGTTTGATAGTATATGTTGCAACAGTAACGTGCTTGTCATTCCATAGTTCATCTTTTAGGATATTGCAGAAAGTGTTGCCCTGTCCCTTAAGCTCAAAACTTATCCTGTTCTTTTTTTCTTCAATGACATTGATTTCCATAATAACACCTCAAAAAAGGGTTTTTATAATGTTTATAAACATTTCTATTTATTAAGATTTTTTCATTCTCCAGCATCCAACCTTTATTCTCTGTATTCTTTTCCTGTGAAAGCTGTATGTTGCCTTTATTGGAAAGTCAAATTTCCACAAATGCGTAATATCAAAACCATTATCCTGTGAAATCTTAATTACAAAACCAGCAGTTTCAATCTTGTGAAAACTATAGATTATATTTGCAAGAGAAAATGCCTTTTTTAAAAAGATTTTATCAGCATGTTTTTGTTTTGTTCCAAATGGGGGATTCTGGATTACTGTGTCAACTTTATCATTGAAATTATTAATGTCCTGATTAAGGAAAATGGTTTTTTTAGCCAGCTTAATTCCTGTTTTCTCCTCTAAAAACTTCAAATTTCCTTTTGTAGTCTGAACCGAGCCTTTGTCAGACTCAACAAAAAAAACCTTTTTTGCTCTTAATAGTAAGGCACCTAAGCCCAATATACCGGTGCCACTACCAAGATCAGCTATTGTTTTATTGTTTATATCACCTAAGTAATATGCCTGCCAGAGAACATATGCTGCTATTTCTGAGTCTGTTGTGTATTGCTCTGCTCTCAGTTTTGGAGCTTCAAAAATCTTTAATTTTGAGAGTAAAACCGCTAAACTTGATTTTGATTTTATCATGATATACCACTTTTTGTGATTTAATAGCAAAAGGTTTATCTTTGTTTTTAAAATTTGTTATTTTTGGAAAAGCTTTTAAGTAAGCAAGACAATCTAGATAATTCGGGGTGATATGGATTATTTTTGGTTTATTTAGTAGAAAAAAGAGTAACAGTTCTAAAGAACTTATTATAATTAATAAAAAGCTGAAAAAAGCCTTTAACATAATCAAAGAGGAATTTGAGGAGCATTTAGGTTCTATTAATGAGAATACTAATGAAATTCAGGCTAATTATGAGTATTTATGTAACGTTGATTCAAAAATTGATAAACTAAATGAGAAAATAGAAGAAATACAACTCTTCATAAAAAACCTCACAAGTGAGAAAACCATTGATGATAGTAAAAAACAGGCCTATAACCACATATTTCTAACTACAAGAGAGAAAGAGGTATTTCTGGCCCTTTACACAATGGCTGAGGAAAAAGGACCCATAACATATAAGACCATTGCAAGAAGAATTGGATTAACAGAATTTATGGTAAGGGAGTATATAACAAACCTTATAGAGAAGGGAATTCCAGTCATAAAAAAGTATGTAAACCAAGAGGTTTATCTTGATATTGACCAAAAATTTAGGCATATGCAAGCAAAGGAAAATCTGGTTGACATTAATGAAAGCATGGCTAAGAGGTTTGTTTAACCAGAAACTTCTTTTTTAGTGTATTTTTAATTATTAACTTAAAATTTTAATTATAATTAAAATTATAACATTTAATTATTACTTATAACTTTTAGTAGAAAATTAGATAAAAATATTTAGTTTTTGATTAAAAGATTTAGTTATATTAAGGACTAAAAGATTTAAGCATTTATTAAAAGTTTTGTTAAGCATTAAATTTTAATTATGTATCAAAAGGACTTGTAACTTTTTTTAGTTGATCTTTTGATACTTTTGTATATCTCTCAGTGGTCTGTATGTTTGAATGTCCAAGTAATTCCTGAATAATCCTTATATCTGTTCCATTCTCCAGTAAATGTGTTGCAAAAGAGCTTCTTAATGCATGGCAAAACACTCTTTTCTGTATTCCTGCTTTTTTTGCTGCATCATGCACTATTTTTTGCGCCTGCCTTACACTCATATGCTTGTCTTTAACAGGAAAAATATAAGGATTATCATCACTTCTGTTAGTAAGATAATCTGTTAAATCACTAACTAGTTTTCTTGAAAGTATTATATTCCTGTCTTTTTTTCCTTTTCCAGCTGTTATTAAACCCATTTTTTCCTGCAAATTAAGATCTTGTATTTTAATGCTAACACACTCTGAAACCCTCAATCCGGATGAATACATAAATTCAATTAGAAGTCTATGTTTTGGATTTTTAATT
The DNA here is from genome assembly GCA_017609385.1 of Candidatus Woesearchaeota archaeon. Lineage (GTDB taxonomy): Archaea > Nanobdellota > Nanobdellia > Woesearchaeales > CG1-02-33-12 > CG1-02-33-12. Next base: position 3,934 of record JAFCEA010000034.1, on the reverse strand, counting down.
GCTTTTATCATTCTTTCAATTTCATCCCTTGTAAGCACAGTAGGCAGTTTTTTCTCGTTTTTTGGGGATTTTATATTATCAAATATCCTTTTTTTTATGATTTCCCGGTACATAAACTTTAAAGAACTTAAAACAAGATTAACAGAACTCGGTTTTTGCTTTTTCTCAGCCATCAGGAAAGCCATGTAAGATTTGACATCATCCTCACTAATTTCATTTGGCTCTTTTTTAATAAAATCAAGAAATCTCTGATTATGAAAAATATAAGCCTTAATGGTTTTTTCACTAAAACCTCTTATTTGTAATTCAGTCTTTAGTTTTTTAAGCAATTTAATACCTCTTTTAACATTAGTTTGAATGCCTTATTTTACTCAAAAAGCCAGGTTTTTGTTGAAAATATGGCTTTGAAAGGGCATTTTAGTTAGTTTATATATAAAAAACTGCGTGTAATGTACCTTATACGCACTTTTATATAAATCTTTCTAGAAAACAGGTTTTGAGGTACTTTATTGTGCTTACTATATTTTTAGATCACACACTCTACCATCTTTTCATGAATTGGTTTATACTTCTTTATGGAAAAATTTACAGGAGAAGAGGAAAGTTGTGAGTGAATTAATCCTGTATGGCACTTGTCAGCAATTGATTTTGGAACAACAACTCCTGATTTCCAATCGTAATAATTTCTTAAATGAGGTCCACTAATCTCAATAAGATACCACTCAGAGAATTTTTCACTGGATATATTTTCTTTAACCTTATAACTCCTTGTAATAGGGTCCCCCTCAGGTACTGCAAAAGGAATTATAAAATTATTTTCTTTAAATTTCTCTGCAAATTTCATTAAGTTCTCTTTATTTGGATTTATTCCATAATTCTCCTTAAAAGTTTTCAAAGAATCAAGATCATACGTTAAGCACTCATATAAATCAAATTCCAAAAAATATTTTCCCTTTTTATTAAACAAGTCATCATGCATCTCGGCTTGTTTGTATAATACTATTTCAATTAAATTCATTGGCATTTTTTAACTACCATAAGCATATATTTCTTTCTTTATAAAGATTTTGTTTATTACTACTTCAAAATTAGGATATTTATGTTAGTATAATAAAACTTATAGTTTTTGATTAAAAGTTTTAGTTATTTAATTAAATAAAAGATTTAATCTTTAATTAAAACTTTTAATTGCATTAATATACTATAAAATATCTTTTAGATAATAAATTTATTAAAGGATATTACTTAATATAATCTTTCTAATTTATATTTTATAGAATATAATTAATTTTTAAAATTTGAAAAAACAAGAAAATAAGGCAAAAGTGAGAGTTAAAGTAAAAACTTTACAAAAAAGCAGTAAAACATAAATAATAAATAGAAAGTGAGTTTTAACAAAAAGTTTTATAAAGTTTGAATTTCTTAAAGGTATAAAAAGGGGTGTTAGTTTAACTACTCCATGCATTTTCTTGGAGAATTTTGAAGGTGATAAAACATGTTAAGTGAGGAATTAAAAAAGATTAAATCATTTCAAGTAAGAAAATTTGTTGAAACTGCTCTTAATAATGCTGACCCTAAATTCTGGAAAGCGCCTTGTAGTTCATCTGGTAGGTTTCATCCATACGAAGACCAAGGCGAAGGCGGGTTGATAAGACATATAAAAAAAGGTGTTGCAGTAATTGAACAATATGCAAGAAGAGCAATATTTAGTGAATATGAATCTGACCTTGCAATAGGTGCATTTTTAGTCCATGATATTAAGAAAAATGGTGATACATGGGGAGAAAAAACTGATTACACGCATGGGATTATTGGCTCTGAATGGTTAAAGCAATTTGAAATGGATGACCAAACAGGAAAGCAAATGATATTAGATGCTGTAAGGTACCATATGGCTCCATGGTGCTGGGTAGTTCCACCTTTTGAAGATAGGCCTTATTCTAAGAAAGAGATGAATGATAATCTTGCAGAGCTAACAAGGGCATTAGTTTCACCAGGCAGAATAGAATTAGCTGTCCGAGAAGGAGATTATTGGGCATCAAGGCAATCAATGTCATTTTTACCTGGAAAGTCAATAGTCTACGATAAAAGAGTTCACGACAGCCCAGAAGAATGGCTAGATTCACTTAAAGAATTAAGTGATAAAATAAGTGATATTTAAACTAAAAATTAAAAAAGATTTAACCAACATAACTCAATGCCTTTTTATCTCTGTTCTTCATTGATTGTTTGCTCTGTTGCAGCAATTCCTTTAGTTTGTTTTCAAACTGTTTTGCTGTTTCAAGCAAAGGTTTGTAATCAACTTTTAAGTTTATATATTTATCTAAAACTTTGATTATTTCAGCAGCTGCCTTGCTATCTGGCAGAGTAGTATGTGTTTCAGCAAATATGCATGACATAGGTATTTTATCTACTTTTAACAATAAAGCTGAGCTAACTCCCATGATTATGCCTTCTTTAAGCTGACTTAATCCAATATCTCTAAAGATTTTTTCTTTTTTCTTGTCATTTGAATAATAAAACACTTTTGGTTTTCCCATTATACCGCTAGAGTTGACACTTTCCAAACTCACTATCTCTTTTGCATTCAGCTCTTTTGCTATGGCAATTATTATATCAGATATCTTCCACTCAGAGCCAGGTGTTGCAGTCATTGAGTGTATTATAACTAGATTATACTTCTTATTATAGGATATAGATAAAGGCTCTATAATCTTGCCCTTGTGTATTGCCACAATTGCTGGCTCATCCTCAAGCAAAATCTTGCCTATAAGCTCTGTATTAAGATGATCTATTAAGAACTCACACGCTATTGTACCCACAAGCCCAAATCCGGGAAAACCCCCTACAATTATTGGATTTTTTGGTTTTTTTATGAGTTTAATTTTCATTATAACACCTCTTAGCAAAATACTCTTTTTATTTCTTTATATAATTTTTGGTTAGTAGAAAATAGCTATGTTTAATAATATCATCATCAAGATTGATTCTGGACATTTGTTTGGAATCTTTTTAGGCATATCTTAAAAATAGAATCAAACTTTAAAAAATTTTCTAAAATCTGTTACTTCTTTAAGATGATTTTAAGGATATCTTTCTTACCTTTCCAGTTAAGAACCTCTTTTAGGACATCGCTAATTGTCTCAACAGGTATTATATTAATCTTGGATATCTTTTCAGGATCAATTATTATATCATTTAAATTAGCTTTTGGCACAATTACATTTTTTATGCCAGCCTCAATAGCTGCCTCAACCTTTGAGCTTACCCCGCCAACTGGAAGGACATCCCCTCTTACTGAAAGTGAGCCAGTCATTGCAAAGTTTTGTTTTACAGGAATATCCTTAAATGCAGAGATTATTGATGTTGCAACAGCTATACTTGCAGAGTCGCCCTCAACACCCTCATAAGTCTGCATGAACTGAACGTAGAGGTCATATGTTCCCTTGATGTCCTCTCCAAAATACTTTTTGATAATAGCTGAAACATTCTTTATAGATTCCTTTGCTATCTTTCCAAGCTGGCCAGTTGCAATTATCTCTGTTTCCTTGCCACCGGGTGTAACCTGTGATTCTATGGGAAGTATAATACCGGAGTATGCCTCAGAGCCCCCTATGACTGCAAGACCATTAACCCTGCCAATCTTGTTTCCTGTTGTAACAATAACCTCATACTCTTTTTTCTGCTCAATATATTTATCAGCTATCTGCTGCTCAAGGGTTCTTGCTATTTTTTTTGCATTATTAACATGCTTTTTCATAACAAATTCTGCATTTTGTTCTTTTGCTAAATCACCTGCTGCCCTTATTAAGCCGCCAAGCTCTCTTAATCTTAGGGTTAGATGGCCTTTTCTGTTAGCCATCTTCCTTGCCTCTTCTATAATAGCATTAACAGCCTCTTTGCTGAAGTGAGGTATTTTTTTGTCTTTTACAAT
>JAFCEA010000033.1 GCA_017609385.1 Candidatus Woesearchaeota archaeon | reverse complement strand
AAATCTGAAGGGATTAAATGCTTTAAATCCAGAGGAAATGAAAAATCTTAAGTTAGAAAAATTAAAGCAGGCAATTAAGCCAGCAGGATACTTTAACCAAAAAGCAAGGAAAATCAAGGAGTTTGTTGATTTCTATTTAGGCCTTAAAAACAAAACCCCAACAAGAGATGAATTGCTTAATATCTGGGGCATTGGCCCTGAAACAGCTGACTCAATATTGCTTTATGCATTCAAAGTCCCAACCTTTGTTGTTGATGCATATACAAAAAGGGTTTTTTCACATTTAGGCATAATAAACAAAACAACAACATACAATAAAATAAAGGAAATATTTGAAAATAACTTGCCAAAAAATCTCAAGATTTATCAGGAGTATCATGCCCTAATAGTCGAGCATGCAAAAAGACATTACAGCAAAAAACCCTATGGAAAAAATGATTCACTGCTAAAAATCATAAAAACAAAAAGCTTTAAATAAAAACAAATCTTAAAAAATAAAAAGAGGCTAAATGGACTTAAGTTCAATAATAACAATAATTATTTTTATTGTGGTTGCAATAATAATATTCAAGATTGTGAAGACTATTCTCAAAACAATCCTTATTGTACTGATTCTCAGTTTTTTAGTGACTGCTATTTTTGGCTTTTTTACCTATCAAGATGCAGTTGAGCTAAAGGATAATCTTGAAACCAAACCAAAGCTTATGCTTTTGCAGGATAATGAAAAAATTGCTGCTGGTTTTATTATAACCGATTTTGAAGAAGAAGCAGAATTTCTGACAATAAATCAGATTGTAAAATATCAAAATAGTTTCAAAAAACAGGATTATAAAAAAATGCTTGGTGATAACTATAAGATGTTTATAATTGAAATTAAGGCATTTGATTTTGATGATGAAGAGCTTGATTTTATTGGTAAAAAGATCTCAAAAAATATTCTTTATTCGGTGCTAAAATCCAATGATCCGATTGCATTGTATAAGAGCAAAACAAATGTAGATCCTTCTCTTTATGGCATTAGTGATCCTGTAGAATTTAAGTCTCGGGTTTTTGCTCTTTTGTTTAGTGAAGCAATTGAAAAGAGAGGTCAATTCTTTATATTCAGTGAGTACAAGAAGAAAAATATCATTGTATATCCAGAAACAACTGTATTTAAATTCATAAAACTAATTCCAACATTTTTTATCAAGAATATGTTTGAAAAGGCAAAGGATAGTGCTATTAATAAGATCAACCAAACAATAAAGAGGTGATTAAAATCAGCATTTTCGACAAGCTTAAATTTTGGAAAGAACATTCTGCAGAGAAAGATAATATTGGTTTAAATGATGATTTAGGAATTCAGACCAAAAATATGGATTATGATAGGACTGGAATGCCAGAAAGTGATATGTTTAATTCTGATAAGGATATGCCTAATACTCAACAGGCAGATAGCCTAGGGATTGGTAGCGAAAAAAAGGGTTTTGACAGGTCAGGATTGCCAACACATGAAAGCTTTGGTTCTCAGGATGTATCTGCGCTTGACCAGACAGGTTTTGATGCAAATAATCCATCAAGCATAGAACCATTTAAGCAAACCCAGCAATCAACTACAGCTAACAAGGAATTAGAACTCATATCTGCTAAGCTGGATACAATAAAGCTAATCTTGGATGATCTTAACAGAAGAATTGCTAATCTTGAAAAAATCGCAAGGGAGTAGGTTTTTCATGAAAAAAAAAATTCTTAAAAAAAGCGGCCTTATATTCTTTTTAATTTCCTTATGTGTGGTTTTATTAGACCAAATAATCAAGTTTTTTATCAGGAACAGCATGAATCCTGGAGACTCAATTCCTGTAATAAATAATATTTTCCATATAACTTATGTAACTAACTCTGGTGCTGGTTTTGGAATAATGCAGGGCAAAATAAGCTTGTTGATATGGTTCTCAATGGTTGTTATTGGAATAATCTTATTTTATTATGATAAAATTCAAGAAAAAAAATCATTGCAGATATTCTCAGGACTTATTCTTGGGGGAATATTATCAAACCTGATTGACAGATTGTTATTCGGCTTTGTAATAGATTTTCTTGACTTCAGGATTTGGCCGGTCTTCAATATAGGAGATTCATGTGTATGTATAGGAGTCTTTTTTTTGATAATCTATTTTATTAAAAAAGAGAAATAACACATTTATTTTACACATACACATGGCTTGAAGCCATCTTCCTCAGCTTCTTTTTTGGTTTTAAACCATATTTTTCTTTTTGGCAGAATCTTCCTTGCCCACCTGCACTTTAGATCATGGTAGTTAACACCTTTTCTGCTTGCAACGTACCTCTTTATTGGTTTTTTTGTTATTTTTTTCTTTTTTGGCTTTTTAACCTTGGTCTCAACAAAGTGTTTTGATGGTTTTAGCTCTTCAACAAAAATATCAGGAATCTCCGGTTCAGAAGGTCTTTCTATTTTAATAGGTTCCTCCTCACTAACTATTTCCTTTTTTGGTCTTGTTTTTGCCTTGCCCTTGATGTTCTCTATTGACATAATAAATCCTATAATAGTGGTTAATATAAGCAGAACAAACAATGCCTGGTTTTGTGAGTAAAAGTAGAGGAAGGTTATATTGATGAAATATGCTGCAAAGAAAAATAATGCTACAATCCATGCCTCTTCTTTGTTATGATAAATATAATACATACTAACAACTGCTGAGATAAAAAACAAGAATAATACTAATAGTTCAAACATAAAAAAAGGTTTTATGCTAAATATTATGCTTGTTAATCCTATAAAATTTATAAAAAATATGGCTATAATTATAAAGTATTTTTTGTCCATAATATGTAAATAACAGTGCTTATATATAAAGTTTTTTATTCTAGAGTGGTAATTAGAACTCTTCAAAAGAATCTAGTTCTTTTAGATAACCTTTCCTTCTGAGCCAACTCACCTGAACAGGCCTATACTTATATAGAATATCTCCCTTTTCATCACCACCAAACTCCCATGGCTCAACAATTACTAAGTCACCTTGCCTTACCCAAAGCCTTCTCTTTAGCCTGCCAGGAATCCTACAGATACGGGTCTTGCCATCAAGGCACCTAACTTTTGTCCTGCTTGCACCTAATCTTAGCTCTAAGATGCCAAAAGTTTGTTTGCCTCTAGGCAGTTTTATTCTCATAATCTGCTGGTTTATTTCCTCTTGCCTAGCAGCTTCTTCCTTTTTCCTGCTCATAAAACAGAAAAAATGAGTTTTTTATATAAAGCTTTTGGTAGGGTTTTTGGGATTTGTCAGTTTATTTTAAAAAATCCATAATCAAATGTAAAAAATCAAAAACCGCAAGATTTAAATATATCCTCTATTTTACACCTATTAATTCATTCTATAAAGAAGATTTCTGGAAGGTGTTAATCCTATGGAAAATGAGAATGTTATAAAAACCGGAACTACAACAGTAGGTATTATGTGCAAAGATGGTGTTGTTCTTGCAGCAGACAAGAGAGCAACTGCTGGAAACTTCATTACTGATAAAAAAGCACAGAAAATATACAAGATAAATGATAGCATGGCCTTGACAACAGCTGGTGTTGTCTCAGATGTCCAGCTGCTTGTAAAGTTAATCAAAGCAGAGCTTAACCTAAAGGCTGTAAGAACAGAAAGAAAATCAAATGTCAAGGAATCTGTTAATCTGCTTGCAGGACTTGTATATTCTAATATAAGAAAGATGTCCATGATACCAGGAATATCTCACTTCTTGTTTGCAGGTGTTGATAGTGAGGGTTTTCATCTATATGATATCTATGCTGATGGCTCACTAACAAAACATGATAATTATGTATCCTCTGGATCAGGGTCTGTGATGGCATATGGTGTTCTTGAAACCTTATACAAAAAAGAAATCAAGGTTGATGAGGGAGTAAAGTTAGCTCTTAAATGTATTAGTGCTGCTCTCCAGAGAGATTCTGCAACAGGCAGCGGTATTGATGTTGTGACAGTAACAAAAGAAGGCGTTAAAACAGTTCTTGAAAAAGAAATTAAGCTGGATTTACAGTAATTTTTCTTAAATTATAAAAGGTGCATTTGATGAATAATGTAATAATAAAGGAAATTCTAAGTCAGTTACCCGAGAAAAAGATAAGTGATGCTTGTTTTGAGGGAGCAAATATAGTTCTTTACACAAAGGACAAAGACTTTTTCCTAGATAATAATGGGCTCATAAGAAAGATAGTTGATAATATAAAAAAAAGGGTTGAGCTAAGGCCAGACCCCACAATAACCTTGGATATAGAAGATGCTGAAAAACTCATGAAAGAGGCTATCCCTGAAGAAGCTGGTGTGGATAAGATAATATTTGACCCACAGCGTTCAAGGGTTATAATAGAGGCAGAAAAACCCGGGTTAGCTATTGGCAAGCAAGGAGATATTTTAAGAGAGATAAGGAAAAAAACACTATGGGTTCCATTAATAAGAAGAAAGCCTGCAATAAGATCACAGCTTATTGAAAACATAAGGGCTGTTTTATACCAGAATTCAGACTACAGGAGAAAATTTCTTGATAAAATTGGCCACAGAATCTATGACGGTTGGATAAGAGAAAAAAAGAATGAATGGATTAGAGTAAGCTATCTTGGGGGTGCAAGACAGGTCGGAAGATCATGCCTTTTTCTGCAGACACCAGAATCAAGGATACTACTTGACTGCGGCGTTAATATAGCAACTGATAAAGATGCTTATCCATATTTAGAGTCTCCTGAATTTAATATAAATGACCTTGATGCTGTTGTTTTAACACATTCACATCTTGACCACTGCGGCTTTATTCCTTATCTGTTTAAATATGGTTATAGAGGCCCTGTTTATTGCACAGCTCCCACAAGAGATGTTTCTGCCTTGCTCTTATTGGACTATGTTAAGATAATGAGGTCAAATGGAAAGGACCCAATATTTACAATTGATGATATTAAAGAAATGGTAAAGCATACAATCTGTCTTGATTATAATGAGGTAAGTGATATAACACCAGACGTTAGGATAACACTATATAATGCAGGACATATTTTAGGCTCTGCGATGGTTCATTTACATATAGGAAATGGGTTGCATAATATAGTTTATACAGGGGATATGAAATTTGGAAAAACAAAACTATTGGATCCAGCTATCACAAAATTTCCAAGACTTGAAACCCTAATGATAGAAAGCACTTATGGTGGGCGTGAAAATATACTGCAGTCAAGAAAGGAATGTGAGAATGAGTTCGCAGATATAATTAAAAGGACTATTGACAGGAAAGGGAAGGTTCTTGTTCCTGTCCTTGGCTCTGGAAGAGCACAAGAGGTCTTGCTTATAATAGAGGATTTAATAAGAAACAACAAGCTTGATAAAATACCTGTTTTTATAGATGGTATGGTCTGGGATGTTACTGCTATTCATACAGCATATCCTGAGTTCTTAAACAATAGTATAAGAAAACTTATTTTCCACAAAGACCAGAACCCATTCCTCTCAGACATATTCAAAAGGGTTGGCTCTCAGAAAGAGAGGGCTCAGATTTTGGAAGAAACAGGATCATGTGTTATTCTTGCAACATCCGGAATGCTTGTTGGTGGTCCATCTGTTCAATACCTGAAAGATCTTGCTGATAATCCAAAAAATTCCTTGATCTTTGTCTGTTACCAGGGTGAGGGCTCTCTTGGTAGAAGAATCCAGAGAGGAGAAAAAGAGATGTCAATAGATTCAAACAAGGAAGTAACCCAAATAAAAATGGAAGTTAACACAATTGAGGGATTTACAGGCCATAGTGGAAGAAAACAACTTCTCAATTTTGTCTATAGGTGTGATCCAAGGCCAAAAAAGGTTATTGTAAATCATGGTGAAAGCTCAAGATGCCTTGACCTCGCAAGCTCAATACATAAGCTCAACAGGGTAGAAACAGCTGCTCCAAGGAATTTAGAGGCCATCAGGCTTAAATAATAATTTAGTATTACTTATTAGTAACTAAAATAGAAAGATTTATATATTAGATAAGTTTATATTAAGAAATGTTTAGAAAAAAGGATTTTAAATTGAAAGATTGTTACATCACTAACACATGTCTACCTCCAAAGGGAGTTAAAAAAAACCTTTTGGAAAAAATCTTAGATTTTCTTGAATATCATTCAACCCCGAGGATTGGGGATGAAGCAAACCCTTACAGAAATATATATCAAAAGTTGGGTTATAAACTTAAAAGATAATATTTACTACTTCTTAATAACTAAAATAGAAAGATTTATATATGGGCATTACTATTTGGTAGTTAGATTGGGGGTATTATGTTAAACAGGAAACAAATTATCACTGTACTGCTAGCATTCATGCTGGGATTAATATTCAATGATGCATACAGCGAGCTGAGTTCTTTAGAGAGGCCTTTATCATTATTGCAAGAGGGTGTGGAAAGAGCATCTCCAAGTGACTGGATTAAGGAAGATCAGATAAAGGTTTACAATGATAGA
>JAFCEA010000032.1 GCA_017609385.1 Candidatus Woesearchaeota archaeon | reverse complement strand
TGGCACTTTAGTGCAGATATTGGGAAGAAATATTGCCTTGGATGTAAAAGAGCAGGTCGGCCAGAGCTTTAAGAACATTAAGGTAAAGGAAAATAAAAGGAAAGGCCAGATAAGCCTTAATGATTATTAGAAAGATTTAATAAATTTGAATTTAATCTAAAACAAAAGGCCCCAATGGTCTAGTGGATAGGATTTAACCCTGCGGTATTATTCAGTGCTGAAAGGTTAAGCCGGTTGGGGCATTTCAAGAATTTCTTCTATTTATGTGCAAAGCCCAAAAAACAGTTAACTTTATATAGAACTGGTTATTTACTTTTTCTGCTATTTTAAGCAATTTAATAAAAAATTTAATTAAAAAATTAAAAACATAAGGGGGTAATAAACATGACAAACCAACAAATACAGCCAATATTCATTCTGCCAGAGGGCTCTCAGAGAACAACTGGCAAGAATGCGCAAAGAACAAACATTATGGCCGCTAAACTAGTTTCAGAAACTGTTCGGACAACACTTGGCCCAAAGGGAATGGACAAGATGCTGGTAGATTCCTTAGGTGATGTTGTTGTAACAAATGATGGAGTGACAATCTTAGAGGAGATGAGCATAGAGCATCCATCTGCAAAGATGATTGTTGAGGTTGCAAAAACACAGGAAGATGAGGTAGGAGACGGAACAACAACAGCAGTTGTCTTAGTAGGAGAATTATTAAAAAACGCTGAAAAGCTTCTTGATGAAAACATCCACCCAACTGTTATTGCAAAGGGATTCAGGATGGCAGCAGAAAAAGCCCATACAATATTAAATAATATTGCAGAGGATATAAATGAGAAAGATACAAACCTGTTGCAAAATATAGCAGTAACAGCAATGACTGGCAAGGGTGCTGAAACAGCCAAGGAAAAACTTGGAGAGCTTTGCGTAAAAGCAGTAAAACAGGTTATGGACAAGGAAGATGACAAAATAATTATTGATACTGAAAATATCAAACTTGAAAAAAAGGTTGGTACTGGGATAGAAGATACAGAACTTGTTCAGGGAATCGTATTAGACAAGGAAAGGGTTCATTCAGGAATGCCCCAGTCACTGAAAAATGCCAAAATACTTTTGGTTGACTCAGCAATAGAGGTAAAAAGCACAGAGACAGATGCAAAGATACAAATAACAGACCCAGGTCAGATGCAGGCATTTATTGACCAGGAAGAAAAGATACTCAGGGAGATGGTTGAGAAAATAGCAAAATCAGGAGCAAATGTCTTATTCTGCCAAAAAGGGATAGATGATATTGCACAACACTTCCTGGCTAAAAAAGGAGTATATGCAGCAAGAAGAGTTAAGAAAAGCGACATGGAAAAGCTTGCAAGGGCAACAGGAGCAACCATAACAACAAACCTTGATGATATAACATCTTCTGATTTAGGAAAAGCAGGAATTGTTCAGGAAAAGAAAGTAGGAGATGAGCAGATGACATATGTTGAGGAATGCAAAAATCCTAAAGCAGTAACAATGCTTGTAAGGGGCGGAACAGAGCATGTTGTGGATGAGGTAAAAAGAGCTCTTGAGGATGCAATAGGAGATGTTTCTGCAGCATTAACAACAGGCAAGGTTGTAGGTGGAGCAGGCTCTACAGAAGTTGAGCTTTCAAGAAACCTAAGGCATTTTGCAAACTCATTAAGCGGAAGAGAGCAGCTTGCTGTACAGGCATTTGCAGATTCTGTAGAGATTATACCAAAAACACTTGCAGAGAATGCAGGGCTTGACTCAATTAATATCCTAACAGAGTTAAAGGCAATGCATGACAAGGGCAAGAAATGGGCTGGAATAAATGTTTTCTCAGGCAAGGTAATTGACTCATGGAAAGCTAGTGTAATTGAGCCACTGAAGATAAAGACACAGGCAGTCAAATCAGCAAGTGAGTCTGCAATAATGATTTTAAGAATAGATGATGTTATTGCAAGCTCTGGAGGAAAAGGAGGAATGCCTCCTGAAGGAATGCCTCAAATGCCTGGTGGCATGCCTGGTTATTGATTTTTTATTTTTTAGTTAATTTTTTCTAAAAATCCTCTTGAAAGCGAAATATTTATAAAGAATATTGATTAGGGTATTAATTAATCAGCATATAAAAGATGGTGATATCATCATGATGAAGAATGAGTACAAATTAGTGCCTAAAAAAGAAATAACTGATCTGAAAAAAGAGGTTAAGGATTTGAAGAAAGCATTAATACAAAGGAAATTTAAAACAAAAGATTCTGTTTCCAGCAAAGGCCTCAAAAAATCAATGGACAATCTTTCTGAGGCAATAAACGAGCTTGTTAATCTTTTTACTGTTGCCAAGGACATGGACCAGCAGGGTGCTTTTGAAGGACCTAAATCTCAAGCAAATTCTGAAATGCAATCATTGGTTGAGCAGAACAAGGCAATAGCAAAGGGCATACTTGCAATTACACAAATGCTCAAGGACTATCTGCCGCAATTAGTTAATCTTTCCAGGGGAAGTCCAAAATACAAGATACTGAGAGTAAAACAGAATAATAAGCCAGATTTTACACCTTCTAAACCAAGACCACAATTAAGAGCAACAGAAGATTTTCCATCATCAGAGCTTCCATCAATGCCAGAGCTTGATGATTCTGAATTTCCAAAAAAAGGCAATGATCTTGAGCAGGATTAATATGGAAAACAATCCTTCTGATATTAACCTAAAAACAATAAATCAGGTTACTGGACTTTTATGCAGGGCAGGCGCTAGAATCAGGCAACAAGAGAACGAAAAAGAGATAACAAAAAAGGAAAGAATTATCATGATAAAAAAGAAAATTGAGATGCTTGAATCCAGATATAAACTGTTAAAGGAACAAAATAAGGATAATATAAAACTGGATGACCTTAACATGCATCTAAGTTTAATAAAAAACAGATTAGAAAAAATACTGGTTTAAAGGTCTTTTTTCATTACTGTATTCCTGTTATTATCTTTTGCCCTTCTGCATGCCTCTGCAATAAGGCCCTTTACTTTCTCATTGAGAGCATCAGCAAACTCTCCTGAGACATTAAGCTTTTTATCATTATATTTTGCAAATTCCTTTATCTTTGCCTTGATAACAACCATATCCGTCATTTTATCACCTCAATTAATTTTTTAAATATTTTTTTTATTTCATTCATGCGTGAACCAAAAAACCAATTTATCTTTTTCAATACTGTCAAGCTTGCAGAAACCAAAACGCTCAAACTGAACAACCTCATTTATTTTTATGTTTTTAGCAGAGGGTTCTGCCAACCCTTTCACAATTTTTGCATTTGGCATAAGAACTTCAACATCAACAAGCTTTTCATTCTTTGGAAGCCAGTGCATTATTTTCTTTCCTTTTTGCTTGTATTTCTCAAGCTCCCTTGAATCAAAAACAAACTGATTTCCTTTCTTTTTGAAGTTAAATGCATGCATAAACCTGCAAAGCTCACCTTTTTTGATATCTTTTAAGTCTTTTTCTGAGATATAAAACTTATCAGTTGTTTTTAATTTCCTTGTTCCCTTTTCCTCATGCTCAGGATGAAGCTTTATCTCTATATCAAGATTTGGGGCATTATTTATTGTGATTTCTTTTGGATTATCTATGAAAAAATATCTGTTTGAGTTTGGGTCAAGAATCTTCCTGTTTATTGAGGATATAACAGTCCAGTCTATGTTTGTTGGGGTTTTTGACAACCCAACCTTAAGGGCAAGCTCATAAAACATCTCTGGCAATATCCCTCTTCTTTTTAGTGCCCTTAATGTAACCAATCTTGGATCATCCCATCCAATAACCTTTTTGTCTGTAATTAACTGCCTTATCTCCCTGCCCTGTGTTATTGCACCAACAACATTGAAACGGCCGTATTGTATTATTTCCTGCCTCTTGAAGCCAAACAAGTCCTTGATATAGTCCTGAAGTTCTATTCTCATCCCACCAAACTCAGAGCTTCTCAAAATATGGGTTATTCCGCAGAATTCCTCTTCAACAGCATTCTCAAAATCATAGAGCGGCCAAACACAATACTTTTCTTTCTGCCTGTAATGCTCTGCATAAATTATCCTGAATATAACTGGATCTCTCATCACATGATTGTTTGATTTTAGATCAATTTTTAGTCTTAAGACACACTTGCCATCTTTATATTCCCTGTTAAGCATTTTTTTCCATTCTTCAAGATTTTTTTCAGCAGAATTATTCCTGCACTCACAAGGCAGGCCCTTATGTCTTAAATCCTGCATCTTCTCCCTATCGCAGAAGCAAACATAAGCTTTTTTCCTCTTTATCAAATCCTCTGCAAGCTTATAGAACTTAGGCATATCATCTGAAACATAAACAGTCTTGTCTGGCTTTATATTAAGGTATTCAAGAACATCTTTTTTCATTGCATCAACATATTCCTGCTTTGACGCTGTTGGATTAGTATCCTCAAACCTTAAAACAGACTTTCCCTTGTATTTTTTAGCATAAAGATAATTAAGAAGAAAGCTTAATGCGTGGCCAATATGGTTATACTTAGAAGGCTCTGGAGGTATTCTTGTAACAACCTTTCCCATAACAGCATTTGGCAGTTCAGGCAGCTCTTTTTTCTCTGCTTTCTTTTTCTCAAGCATTTCAGGAGCAATATCTTTTAATTTTGCTTTTTGCTCATCCAGTGAAAGCTTATTAACATCCTTCACAGTCTTTTGAATTTCCTTATTAAGCTCTTTTATCTTATTTTTAAGGCCATCATCTTCTTTTAACAGCTTGCCTACAATCGCGCCAGGATTGGCTTTTCCATTAAACTTAACAGCATTCTGAAGTGCATATTTCAGTATAATCTCCTTTAGTTCCATATATCATAAGAATTAAGGTTAATATATAAAGCTTTTTGTATCTTGTTAATTTAATAATCTTTGCATTATTTACTTAATCCATCATATTCAAGAATAGAAAAAAATAAATAAATCAAGACCTTTTAAAAAAATATGCCTTCAAAAGACAGAACGCCACTAAAAAAGAGATTAGATATTGTTGTTAATGGTATAAACTTAGACAAAAGATATAAGGAAAAAATTAGGGTTACTTTCAAATGCGGTTATGGGCAATATGATATATTCTTAACAAACAAGGAAGCAAAGGAGAAAGGCTTTTTTCCAGGACAGGAATATAAAGGGTATTTTAGGCTTACATCTTCTCCTGATTTTCCAGGGGATAATCCTGAGACCATGACAGTTGCAACCTGCTATTATATTTTGGAAACCATCAAAACTCATGATGGGGCACTAATTTATAAGAAAAAAGATTAATATATTTGATTTATTTTTTCTATTCTAATATTTATTAAAATAATAATCTTTAAATATAACTACTATGTTACTGTTAAAAATAAAGGGGGTGTAAAATGACTAAAACACAAGAAAATCTAAAAGCAGCTTTTTCTGGTGAAAGCCAAGCAAGAAACAAGTATGATTATTTTGCAAAAGTAGCAAGAAAACAGGGCTATCACTATATTGCAAAGATATTTGAGGAAACAGCTTTGAATGAAATGCAGCATGCAAAAGATGAATTCAAATTGTTGAAAAGTATTGGAGACACAAAGGCAAACCTCAAGGCAGCAATTGAGGGAGAAAATTATGAGCACACTGAAATGTATCCAAAAATGCAGAAAGAGGCAGAAGAAGAGGGAAACAAAGAAGCTGCAAAACTATTTAAAGAGATTTCAGAAGTAGAGGAAAATCATGAGAAAAGATACAAAAAGCTCTTGGAAATGGTTGAAAAAGGAACTGTATATAAAAGAGATAAGCCAATAAGATGGAAATGCTCAAAATGTGGTTACATCTATGAGGAAACAGAGCCACCAGAGAAATGCCCATCATGCAAACATCCAAGAGAATACTATGAGCCAGAGTGCATGTGCTTTGAAGAAAATTGTGAGTGCTGCAATTAAAATAGGTGAATGAAATGGCAAATATAAAGGTTTATTCAACACCAACTTGTCCTTGGTGCCATGCATTAAAGGACTTTCTTAGAGAGAAAAATGTTGAGTTTGAGGATATTGATGTGTCAAAAGACCAGGAAAAGGCAAAAGAGATGATAGAAAAATCAGGCCAGATGGGTGTTCCACAAATAGAGATTAATGGAAAAATCATTGTTGGATTTGACAAGGCAGCAATAGAAAAAGAGTTAGAGAATGTATGATTTAACAATTATTGGAGCAGGGCCAGCAGGCATAACTGCTGCTGTCTATGCTGCAAGAAAAAAATTGAATACCTTAGTGATAACAAAAAACATTGGCGGTCAGGCAGCATTATCAGGCGAGGTAGGAAATTACACAGGCTATCAGTTTATATCTGGCCCAGAGCTAGCTAAAAAGTTTGAAGAGCACTTAAAAAGTTTTAATATTAACCTTCAAGAGGGTGTAAAAACCCTTTCTATTGAAAAGACAGATAATTTTAAGATTAAAACAGAGAAAAAAGAATTTGAATCAAAAACAGTAATAATAGCAACAGGAAGAACATCGAGGATGTTGAACATTCCAGGAGAAAAGAAATTTAAAAACAAAGGTATTACATACTGTGCAACATGTGATGCCCCATTGTTTGCAGGAAAAGATGTTGCAGTCATCGGCGGTGGAAATTCTGCCTTGGACGCAGCAATACAGCTGATTAACATAGCAAAAAAGGTTTATCTTATCAACATAAATGATAGTTTTCAGGGAGATGAAATAAGGCTTGAGAAAGTTCGGAATTCTGACAAGGTTGAAATCCTAAACAGCACAGAAACAAAAGAAATCATTGGCCATGAGTTTGTCAAAAAAATTAAGGTTGTTAAGGATTCAGAAGAAAAAATCCTTGATGTTGAGGGGGTTTTCATAGAGATTGGATCAACGCCTTCATTAATTCCTGTTAAGGCTCCAGATAGTGAGCTTGAACTAAATCAATATAAAGAGATTGTTGTTAATGAGCATTGTGAAACAAATATTCCTGGGCTTTTTGCAGCTGGAGATGTTACAAATATTCCTGAAAAACAGATAATTGTTGCAGCAGGGCATGGTTGTATTGCAAGTCTTTCAGCATTTGGTTATCTTTCAAAAACAAAATAATGGGGTGAAAAATGACAAAACTAGGTGAGATGTATAAATGTGAAATATGCGGCAACCTTGTTTCAGTTGTTGAATCTGGCCAAAGCAAGCTAGTATGCTGTGGACAGCCAATGAAGCTTCTTGAAGAGCACACTAAAGAGCAGGAAGGAAATGAAAAACATGTTCCGGTTATTGAAAGAGTTGATAATGGAATAAAAGTAAAAGTTGGTTCAGTTCCTCATCCAATGGAAGAAGGCCATTACATTGAATTAATACAGCTGATTAAAGACAATGATATTGTAATCGGAAAAAGGCTTAGGCC
>JAFCEA010000031.1 GCA_017609385.1 Candidatus Woesearchaeota archaeon | reverse complement strand
AGATTATCGACGTGTTACTGAGCAGTCTGCCGGTGTCCCGAAGGACCCCATGACTTGCATGGCTTAGTCGAATCCTAATAGCAGTAATCTCCCGCAGGATCAACGGGTATTTTACAGATCCTTTTAATACAAGGCTATTATATTGGAATTTAGCTTAATCTAAGGTTTTTAAGCCTTTTTGCATTACCAAATGCACTCTTATTCATACTTAACACTCAAATGGTTAAGTATACATGCTTTATGGTTAAAAAAAACCAAGAATATTGGAGATGATTACTATTTACTTGATGAAATGAGTATATTATGGTTCTTTTTAAAGCTTTTGCTTTAAATTGACCTATGAGTCCCTTAAAGAGACTTAATGAAAAAAATGAAAAGATAGCAACTATCATTTCCTTGCAGCATTCTTTCTTTTTAGTTTCTTGATTCTCTTTCTCTGCCATTTCCATCTCATCTGGCCTTTCTTCTTCCATCTGCGTGAACTTCTTTTCATTTTTAATTTGTTTTTTATTATTATGATATGCCCCGTCCGGGACTTTCGATATGACTACAAACTTTGTATATCAAATGTATGTAACCATTTGTTCGAACCCGAGTCACCGGATCGAAAATCCGGTATGATTGGCCGGACTACACCAACGGGGCAAAATATGGGCCCGCGGGGACTTTCATCATAATCTATGAATTTGAACCCCAGACCTCTGGCTTTCCTAAATTGTACCAAAGGTTGTCTTATAAGACCAGCGCTCTAACCAGACTGAGCTACGGGCCCAAAAAACTAAGAAAAGGAACTTTTAGGCAATATATAAAGGTTTCTATGGATGCGACAGCCGGGATTTGAACCCGGGTCACGTCCGTGGCAGGGACGTATCATACCACTAAACTACTGTCGCATAATAATTTAAAATTAAAATGGTGGGCCCACCCGGACTTTCCTCAACTATTGCGAACGAAGTGAGCGAGTCCGGCTTTATGCCGGACCTGCGTGTCAACTGAGCAACCAGTTGGTTTGAACCGGGGACCTTCGCCGTGTAAAGGCGACATCATAGCCACTAGACAATGGGCCCTCATACTTAAGAGAAAAAAGAATTCTATAAAAAGCTTTTTATTTTATGATTAAATTTACAATCACTTTCGATATGTTTATATATCCCTTTTAATTCAATTTTAAAATGCAGGAAAAAATATTTGAGCTTTTATTTGATAAGGATGAGATAACCTGGAAGTCAATAATACTTGATCTCATAAAAACAGAACAGATGGACCCATGGGATATAAATATCTCACTACTTTCACAAAAATATCTTGAAATGCTTAAGAAATTAAAGGACCTTGATTTTAGGATTTCTGGCAAGATAATTCTTGCAGCAGCAATCCTACTTAGAATTAAATCAAACAAGCTTGTTGGTGAGGATATAACAGAATTAGATAGGCTTTTGACAGGCCAGGATTTAGAGGAATCAGAGGAAGACTTTTACGACGAATTACAAAGTGAATTTGAGGCTGGCCAGGGTTCAGCAGTTTTTGATAAGCCTTTATTAACACCACAAACACCACAGCCAAGAAAAAGAAAGGTTTCTGTCTATGATTTAATGGGTGCCTTGCAAAAGGCATTGGAAGTTAAAAAAAGAAGGGTAATGAGGAGTATTCCAACTGCAAAAGTAGAAATTCCTGAAAAGTCAGTGGAAATAACAAGCATAATAAAAGAGGTTTATGGGAAAATAACCGGATTCTTCTTTAAAAACAAGGGTAAAAAATTAACATTCACAAAATTAATTCCTTCTGATAGTAAGGAAGATAAGGTATTAACATTTATTCCATTATTGCATTTAACAAACCAGAGAAAGATTAATTTATTACAGAGAGAGCATTTTGGTGAAATTGAAATAATGCTTAGTAGATTAAGGGCAGAAAAACTTGTAAATGAGGAACTTAATTATAATAAAAAAGAAATAAAACCTGCGCAATACTTTGTATTTAACAATGGAATAAGAGTAAAAAACCTAAAAGAACTAGCTGAGCAGTTGGACAAGATTGATAAGAAAACATTTGGGCATTATGTAAACAGCAAAAAAAATGATTTCAGTAACTGGATAAATCATGTTTTTAATGAGAAAAAGTTGGCTGATGAACTAAGAGAGATAAAAAATATTGAAGAAACAAAAAGTAAGATTTTGGAATATATAAGTTAGGAGGTTTATTATGGCAGATAATCAAAAAGAATTACAAAAAATGTATCTTGAATTGCAGTTACTGGACGAGCAGATGAAACAAATTCAAAAACAAATAGTAGTATTAGACGAACAACTAGTTGAATTGAATAACACATTGCAGGCTTTGGGTGATCTTAATAAAACAGCTGTTGGAACAAAAATTCTTGTTTCACTAAGTCCAGGAATATTTACAACTGCAGAGCTAAAGGATAACAAGAAACTGCTTGTTAATGTTGGTGGCAATATTGTTGTTAAGAAAAATGTTGCTGAAACAAAAGAGCTGCTTAAAAAAAGATTAGACTCTATAAAGAAATATAGGGATTTAACATTAGCTGAAATGCAAAAGACGAATCTGCAGGCTGTCAATATTGAGCAGGAAATAAACAAAAAAATTAAAACCAAGGAGTAAACATGTTTAATTTCTTTAAGGACAAACTCAAGAAAGTATTGTCAAAGTTTTCAAAAGAAGTTGAGGAAGAGATAGAGGAAGCTCCGAAGCCAGAGGAAATCAAAG
This sequence comes from Candidatus Woesearchaeota archaeon, assembly GCA_017609385.1. Taxonomy (GTDB): domain Archaea; phylum Nanobdellota; class Nanobdellia; order Woesearchaeales; family CG1-02-33-12; genus CG1-02-33-12. The sequence goes on along the minus strand of JAFCEA010000031.1, from coordinate 4,903 downwards.
AAGAAGTTAAAGAAAAACCAGTTGAAGAGAAAAAGAAAGAGATTGAAGAAACAGTTAAAGAAGAGCCTAAAAAAGAAAAGAAAGAATTTAAAGAAAAAGAGGAAATTAAAGAAGAACTCAAAGAAGAAAAGAAAAGAGTTAAGGAACCTAAAAAACTTGAAGAAGTAGAAGAAAAACCTGAAGAAGAGAAAAAAGAAGTCAAGGAAGCTGAAAAGGTTGAGGAAATCAAAGAACCTGAAGAAAAACCAGAAGAAATTAAAGAAAAACCAGCTGAAGAAGAAAAGAAGGAAATCAAAGAGGTAATTAAAGAAGAGAAACCTGAAAAGGCTGAAGAAGTTGAAGAAGAACCAGTTGAAGAGAAAGCTGGAGAGAAAAAAGGGTTTTTTCAAAAGATAACAGAAGTTATATCTAAAAAAGCACTTTCTGAAAAGCAGTTTGATGACTTGTTCTTTGAACTAGAGGTTGTATTAATGGAGAATAATGTTGCTGTTGAGGTAATTGAGAAAATAAAGCAGGACCTAAAGCAAGAGCTTGTTGAAAAACCTATCCTAAGAAGAAAAGTCAAGGATATAATAATTGAAACCCTAAAGAAATCCCTGGATGAGTTATTTGATATTGATAAAATAAATCTTATTGAGAAAGCAAAGGAGAAAAAGCCATTTATCATATGCTTTGTTGGGATTAATGGCTCTGGCAAGACAACAACAATAGCAAAGATATGCAAATTGCTTCAAAAAAATAATCTTAGCTGTGTTCTTGCAGCAGCAGACACTTTCAGGGCAGCTTCAATAGAGCAATTACAGATTCATGCTGACAAGCTCGGCGTGAGAATGATAAAGCATGACTATGGCTCTGACTCAGCAGCTGTTGCATATGATGCAATAAAATATGCCCAAGCCAAAAAACAGGATGTTGTTTTAATAGATACTGCTGGAAGGCTTCACTCAAATGTTAACCTGATGGATGAGGTCAAAAAGCTGGTTAGGGTTGCAGAGCCAGACTTAACAATCTTTGTTGGGGAAAGCATTACAGGAAATGACTGTGTTGAGCAGGCCAAAAAGTTCAATGAAATAATTGGAATAGATGGAATAATCTTAACTAAATCAGATGTTGATGAAAAAGGCGGTGCTGCAATATCTATTTCTTATGTTACAAAGAAGCCTATTTTGTATTTGGGCACAGGCCAGGAATATGATGACCTAAAAGAGTTTGACCCTGAGCTTATTATCTCTGGAATTGGGTTATAGAAAGATTTAAATAATTCTAATACCAAATCAATATAAAACTCTTTAAGGGGTGCTAAAATGGTTGATTTTGTTGGGGCAATAAAAAGGCCTTTCCAGGACTTTAAGAAGCTTGGTATTGGAGTATTGATTTATCTTGTGACAATAATACCTTTTATAGGATGGTTGGCTTCTTTTTTCATTACAGGTTATGGGCTTAAATGTGCAAAAACAGCTATGAAAAAAAATTATAAACTCCCAGAATGGACTGATTGGAGCAATCTTTGGGTTAAGGGATTTCTTTATTTCCTTATCGGATTAATATACATGATTCCGTTAGCACTCATTGGAGCATTTACAATTGGTTCTGCACTAATAAAAAATTTGACATTAGTAACTGCTCCGAACCCTGATCCTGTTGCTTTGGCAGCAGCTTTTGGAGGAACTGGAGGAGTTTTGTTGTTGCTTTTTTTAGTCATGATAATTACATTTTATATATTTCCTATGGCAATAATGAGATTTGCTGAAAGCGGAAAATTTGGCGATGCCTTTAATTTTAGGGAAGTTTTCAGAAAAGCATTCACTTCAAAGTATTTTGTTGCAGTTCTTTTATTGTGGGTTTATGTTTTTGCAATAGCAATAGTTGCTTCTTTACTCTATGTTATTACAACAATTACATTTATACTGCCTTTGGTAATAACCTCTGTTCTTGGTTTTATCATTACTGTAACATCAATGACAGTGTTTGGAGAAGTATATTCAGAAATTAAATAAATTTATTTTTTTATTTTATTTTTATTCAAATTCTATTTTTCCGTTTAGGTAAATTCCCTTGTGCAGCTTGACAGGCCTCCAGTTATCCTCAACCAACTCAGCATTAAGCCATTCTGCCAATTGTTTTGGATTTCCAATTGTTGCTGAAAGCCCTAATATCTGTATATTTTTTAGAAGTTTTCTTAGGATTGTTATGACTATCTCCAGGGTTGGGCCTCTTCCAGGATCATTCAATAAATGAATTTCATCAATAACAACTAAAGCAATATCATTTAGCCAAACTGCCCTGTGCCTTATAAGCGAGTCAAATTTCTCACTAGTTGCTATTATAAGGTCATAGTCAGCAAGATAAGGGTCTGCAGAGTCAATATCTCCTATTGATAGTGCTGTTTTTATAAAAGGATATTTATTCTTAAAATCCTTGAATTTCTCAGAAGCAAGTGCTTTTAATGGAACAACATAAACAACCTTGCCTTTTTTTTCAAGAATAATCTTTGTGAAAGCTAGCTCAGCACATAAGGTTTTTCCGCTTGCAGTTGGTGTGCATATTAAGAGATTTTTTCCATCCAAAATGCCCTTTTTAATTGATTTATACTGGCAGGGCCTAAGCTCCTTAATCTCTTTCTTAATAACATTATAAACCTTTTCTGGAATCTTTGATTTTATTTTAGAGAGTTTCATAAACTTAAAGAAATAATCTTATTTTAAATAACTTATGTTAATTGTTTAATAGTTATTGTTGTTATTATTGTTTTTTGATAATCTGACCATATCAGTTTTTTCCTTTTTTATGAACTTGTCAAGTAGCTTTATAAAGTCCTCATGCAGCTCTTTGTTTTTTATCTTTTTTGCAAGCTCGTATGTATCAACAACTGCTAATTCATTCCATAACCCAAGCTTTTTGATTATATTATTAAATTCTTCTCTCTGATCTTTAGGTGGGAATTTAAATGATTCATACGAGCTTATAGATGCCTTTACATCAGAGCCAAAAACAACATCAACCTTTTCTTTTTTTGAAAAATCAATTAAAGCACTTTTTATTTTTTGAAGTTCTTCATCTAAATCTTTTATTTTTTCATAAACCTCAGAATATTTATTAACTAAACTAACCCCCTTATCCTTTAAATATTCCTCTGGCTCAAGAGTTTCTATTTTGTAAAGATGCTTGAAATGGGGGCATATCGGCCTGAACTGGCACCAATCACATAATTTTGTTACAACAGAAGGAAAATCCTTTGCAGACTCTATTTTATTAATTGCCTTTATTGTTTCCCTTCTTAGTTTCATAAGCTGGTCTTGGTTTCTCTCTGAGACCAGTTCCTTGTCAAAAGCTAAATAGTGCCATATTAATTTTATTCTTTTTACATTACCAAATGTCTTCAAAACCCACAAAGAGTACAAAGCAAGCTGCCGGTCCTCGTCAAATTTTGCCTGTTCTGGAAGGTAACCCCCTGTTTTGTAGTCATGAATCTCATAAACACCATCATCTGCTTCATTAAGCCGGTCTATCCTCACATGAAATTTGTATTTATCATCAAGGTCAATAAACTCTGTTGTCTCTAGGCCAAGCACTTTTCCTTGGTCAAATGGTTTGTAATGATTATAATAATCTGTTAAGAATTTCTCACCCATCTTTCTGTAATTTTCCTTGTCATAATCTTTCTTGACAATTATAATAGCATCATTCCAGTTTTTCTGCCATAAATCATTGTAGAACTCAAGAACCTCATTAAGATTCATAATCCTCTGGAATTTTAAATCTGTATATAATTTTTCTAGGGTTTTGTGAACTATGCCCCCCAGAAATGCCTCAACAGTCTGCTCTATCTCTGTCTTTATTTTATCAATATACTGAAACTTAAACTTAAGCGGGCACTGCTCAAAACAAGTTACCTTTGAATATGAATATGTTGGCATACAATAAAGAATAAACAGGATTTATTTAAATATTTGTTTAATGAAAAGAATATATTTCCGGTTAGTGTTTAATTAAGCTCTTTCCAGCCATCTCTTTTGGCTTTTTTATCTTTAAAATATCAAGAATTGTTGGAGCTATGTCTGCAAGAACTCCATTTCTTATCTTGATTTTCTTCTTTTTATCTGAAACTATTATAAAAGGAACCTTATTTGTTGTGTGAGAGGTTTTTCTCTTTCCAATCATTTCCTCGCAGTTTCCATGGTCTGCTGTAATCAGGACAACACCATTTAGCTTTTGGACTTCTTTTACAACATATCCAACACATTTATCAACTGTCTCAACAGCCTTTACAGCAGCATTAAAAAATCCAGTATGACCAATCATATCAGGATTTGCAAAATTAATTATTATAACATTATATTTTTTTGATTTAATCCTCTATTTTTGGGCTTGGGATTATTATTCTGTCTTCCCTCCTGCTTGGTTTTTCAACACCGCTGTTAAAGAAAAATGTTACATGTGCATATTTCTCTGTCTCTGCAATCCTTAACTGTCTTAATTTGTTCTTAGATAGAACCTGGCCAAGATTATTTTTTAGTTTAAAAGGAGGAAAGGCAATAGGTGCTTTTATTTTTTTGTCATACTCACACATGCATACAAGATTAAAAATTGAATCTGTCTTGAAATGATTAAAATTCTTATCAGTCAAGGCATAGCTTATCTCTCTTGCCCTGTCTGACCTGAAATTAAAGAATATCATACAATCATTTTTACCCATTCCTTTATAGCCGGAAATAACTGTTGGACTTATGAACTCGTCTGTCTCTTTTCTCCTGAGAGCATTGTTAAATGCTTCTAAAGCAGAGCAAGATTTTAATCCCCTGCCGTAAGCTATTGCATCATAGGCTTTTTTTACCCTATTCCATCTATTGTCCCTGTCCATTACATAATATCTTCCAATCACTGTTAGTACTTTTCCTATCTT
>JAFCEA010000030.1 GCA_017609385.1 Candidatus Woesearchaeota archaeon | reverse complement strand
TTCTCTGAGCAATAACAAGAAGAAACACATTGAATGCCAAAAACATAAATCCAATCAATAATGTAACTTCTATGGATGATTGTGCTTTTTTCATATTAATACCTATTCAACTCTAACTAATACATTATCTCCCTTTGCCTCAACCACTATATGCTTTAGTCCAGGAGAGTAGTCTTTTTTTGTAAAATTATAACAGCATCTACCATCATAATTTGGTATTTCAGTGGTATTTCAGTGGTTATATTAACTATTGATTTAAAGGATATCTCTGAACCATCAGCTAAAAAAAATACAAGCTCCTGGTTGCACCATATCTCCATCTTTCTAATGCCTTCGGGCATTGTCACATCAAAGGTTGTTTTAGAAGGCCCTCCAAGATAATATACTTTTTCTGCAGCATCAACTATACCCCATCCTATCTTATTAAGCTGGCTTTGCCTTATTTCCTCATTTGAGCTGTGTGAATAGCTGTAAAAAATATATATGCTAGGCAAAATTACAAGAATTATTAACCCTGCTACAAGCAGATATTCCATTGAAGCCTGTGATTTTCCCCTCATTGCCATTATTATCTAGAAAATCCTGTTTAAATATATAAAGCTTTGTGCCTACTCAAAAGTAAATTTAAATAAATTTAAGATTAATATGATTTGATAATTCCAACTAAAATATAATAAATAGAAGAATTAATTAGAGTATAATAAAATAATGAAATTAATAAACCAAGAAAAAATATAATAAATAAAAGAATTAAATTAAAAAATTAAGGGTATTCAATCTTTGACAATAATTCTCCTTCCATTGTGTGGGAAAATGCAGTGCAATCAGCATCATCAGCTGAAGTATCATCACAATACACAATGGCTAAATCCCCTTTTGTCTTGCCGCTAAACTCTGCTATCCCACCTACGGCGCACGTTATTGTTATACGGGCTGTATCACCATTTGCAATATGCACTCCATCCAAGTTATTCCAATCAGCTGTACCATCTAGAAAGGAAACATTACAATCAGTAAATAGATCTCCTATAACACTTGCACTTCTAATCATTATACCCCTACCCATACCATTCTCCAGCTTAAAACTTATTGTGTCAGCTGTTCCATCTATGAGATGGTCCTTACAGTACAAACCCATTGGCAGAGTGCATTTCTCTGGCAAGAGGTTTTGTGGGTTTAAAACACCAAAGTATGCTAGGGCCCCAATAACAACCAAAACAACTAGAATTGCCCATCCATAGGTCATTAAGAATTCCATGGCAGCCTGTGCCTTTTTTTTCATAACCATTTTATCTCCTCCTTTTTTGTTAATAAAATAAGCTTACATTGGATTATATTATTGCTTTTATATAAAACTTTCGTTTTTTTTTGTATAATTAAATTGCAATCAAGCTACTAAATATCATTGTAAGCAAAAACATGAACATATAATATGCTAAGAGTGATAAACCAATAAATATAGGAATATACATTACCCCTGCCTTAATGCTTCCCTTTCTTATCATTGAAACTATCATTGATGAAAAAGTAGATATTACAACAAGTGCATACCTTGAAAAAATTATGAATTCATTTGGCTTTATTGATATAGTTGAAATAGTTAGCGGAAGAGTTATTCCCCCCCTTACCTCTGTTGCTCCGATTTTAGCAACAAACTTACCTAAAATCATAAGCAACTGATATGACAAGGCAAATAATCCAGGTGCAATTACTATCACAACAAATGTAATAAAAATTACATAAGTCATATTTGTTGTAGCCATCTCTTTTTTTAGCATCCTTGTTTCTTCAATGTTTTCAATAACCCTATCAATAAGCTCTGCTATCCTGCCCCCACCCTTAAGACCCTCTATAATGAGGTTGAATGACCTCCTCAGCATTGGAGAATCATACTTGTTTGTGAATTCTGTTATTGCTTCATCAACATCCTGGCCAGTCATAACCTTTTTTGCAGCAAGTCTCACTTCAGTGGCAAGTATTCCAAACTCTGGTTTTATGGCAGACCATAATGATTTTTCAAAAGACATTCCCCCTTTAAGGTTTTCTGAGACAAACTTCAGGAATTCCTGCAATACATCTTCCATCTCTTTTGTTCTGTTGAAGATTCTCAAGTCCAGATAAAAGTATATTGTAGCAAATGTAAAAATAGCAATTGCTGAACCTATTGCAATTACAGCTAAGAACAAAAGGAATATTTTCCATAATGAAAAAGTATCAACAATAAAAGGGTAGGCATATTTGAAAGATAGGAATATTGTAAGCAAGATAAAAAGGTAGAACATGGCACCAAAGGTTCGATAAGGCACCTCTGTTATGCCTGTTTTAAGAAGATATTGCCTAAGTCTTGGCCTAACCCTTTCAGGGATTATTGCCTTTCCAAATTCCTCTAAAAATACTATTTTCATAGGTTCACCATTGGTCTTGCTGATTTAATTAATGATATAAACAAAAATTGTATTACAGCCAAAAAGAATAATACTGAGAAAAGATGAGTCATTGTAATATCCAGCTCAAGAAAGCTTGAAATAATAACAAGCATTGTCATGCCTAGTGAAGGCATTACACACGCAATTATCATGTAGAACATAACTAATGAATTTAGCTTTTTTCCATATTCTTTTATTTCTATTATTTCATCTTGTGTTATCTGCTTTAATGTATTTCTCAGTGGAGTTGCTATCTCTGCTCCTGTTTTCAAGGAGGTTATTATTTGCCAGATTATAAGCCTGAAGTTTTTTGATGCATTATACTTTCTTGAATTTTCAAGTGCATCTTCTATTGGTGTTCCGGTGTTTATATCATCAACAATTTCTTTAAAATATCTGCCTGCAACACCATAGGTCTTTGATGCATCAATAAGTGCATTAAATAAAGGTGTTCCAGATTCCAGCTTGACAAGAAGGTATCTTCCTGCAAACAAAACCTCTTTGTTTATCTCTCTTTCCCTCCTCCTTATATAAACCTTAGGTGTCTGGAGCATAAATAAAAGTGCAAATATAAAAACAAAAATTAATACAAACAGAAGCATTGAAAGTGAAAGCCTCTGGCTGCTTAGAATAAGAAACATGAAAAAGGTTGAAGCTATAGATGCAAAAATAGAAAACACCAGTGCCTTTTTGATAAGCTGCTTAGGTGTTTCCTTCATATGGGCAATCATCATATCATGCTTTAATTTAGGAAGCTTCCTAACAATAATATTAATCAAATCAATTATAGATATCACCTTTTAATGTCTTAGTTTCTTACTATAATATTTAGCAAATATAAGCCCTATCTGGTGTATGTTTGTGATGTTATTTTTAACAAGCCATTTTAGTATGTTTATTTTATTATTTATATCTGCCTTTATCTCATCAGGTGTAAGTCCTGTATAAAGGTTTATAGTATCCGTAAGAACCTTTGATTCATTTATTTGCTTTAACTCATCTCTTTGAGCATCCAGCTGCAGTAAAACATTTGGGTCACCAGTTGGCAAGACCTCTGCAACCTGTAATGTCCTTCTCCTACCGGTTCTTCTGTCAAGATGCTGTACAACTATTAATGAAAGAGCAGGAAGCATAAGCTTAGGAAGTTCTATTGGAGGGTTTGTCATTCTTACAACAGTCTCTTTTGCATTATTTGCATGCAGTGTAGCATAAACAGAATGCCCTGTATGCATTGCCTCAAATAGAACCTCTGCCTCTCTTTTTCTTCTTATCTCACCAACAATAATCCTGTCCGGTCTCATTCTAAGTGAGTTTACAAGAAGGTCAAGCATAGTAACCTCACCCTTACCTTCTGGATTTGGCAATCTTGTTTCCAGTGGAACCCAGTGCAGGGAATCAGGTAATGTGAGTTCTCTTGTGTCTTCAATAGAAATTATCCTCTGGTTTGGTGGAAAAAAGTTAGAGATAACATTAAGCATAGATGTTTTTCCAGAACCAGTACCTCCTGTAATTAGTACAGAAAGCTCGTTCTGAACTGCAAGCCATATCAATGCAGCCCCATAATATGACAGGGTTTTGCCCTTTATAAAATCAGTTATTGTCCATGGTTTTTCAGCAAACTTTCTTATTGATATTGTGTTGCCGTCTGTTGAAATTGGGCTTAGTGTGGCATTAACTCTGTCACCTGTTGGCAGGCTGGCATCCATCAGTGGCTTTAATAAGGTTATCTCTTTTCCAACATCCCTGCCAATCATTGTTGAATAATGCCTTATCTTTGATTCTGCGGGTATCCTAACATTTGTCTTGAGCCAGCCATACTTTCTGTGGTAGACCCAAACAGGGTCACGGGCATTGTTTACTACTATATCTTCAAGGTTTTTGTCCCTTAGCAAGATTTCAACATTTCCAAGACCAATATTCTCCTGTATGAGGTAGTTTACAAGCAGGTTAGAGGTTCTCTTGTCAATATCTGGAAAATATTTTTTTATCAAAACAAGGATTTCTTTACTAAACTTATTTTTGATAATATCAGGATCTCCAGTGTCTGTTATCTGGATGTCTCCTATACTAACCTTTGATACAAACTCCTCCCTTATCTTGTGCAAAATAATGTTTGTTATTTTGCTAATGTTCAAAATAGAAACATTATAGGTCGGAACAAACTCATTCCTCTTCAAGGTAATGTCTACATTAACAACAATATCATTAACATTTAGTTTGTAAGAATCAAGTTTTATTGTTTCTTGTTTATTATTCAATAACTACACCTCTTTTTTAGTTAATTTTTAAAATTTATTTAATCTCTTGATTTAAATTATTTTTAATTGAATTAATTTATCCTGTTTTATTTTAATTAAGTTATTTTTTATTTTTTTGAATATCAAAATCTGGTGGTTTTGGAGGCATTAATTCAGGCTCTTTATTCTTTTTAAACAAACTAAACCATGACTGCCTTGACTCTTTAACAGCCTTATTGAATGTTGGTTCTGGGATAGGTTTGATTGGCTTTTTCTCTTCTACAGATCTTGGAGGTACTGGTGGGGATGAAAGAGGCAGGGTTTTAGGTTTAATAGTAGCAGTTATTTTTGGTTTTGGAATTGGCATTGGTTTTTTAATCTGAAGTTTTGGAATGAGTTTCTTATAGCTTCTTAGAAATGGTTTTTTTGTCTCAACAGGTTTTTCTGGCTTGAATTGTTTTGTTTGGGGTAATGGGATTTCCATGGATTTTTTATTTTCTAATGGCTCTTTAAGTTCAGGAATCTCAATTATGTTTTTTCCAAATGCTTCCTGACTAGATATGTCCTTATAGAAAGCCAGAATTCTTGTTCTTAGCTCTGTCTTTTTTTGTAAAAAGCCAGCAGGCATTGAGTTGTATATGTTCATAATCTGTTTATAGAGTTCATTAGCCAAATCAAACCTCCTAGCTTGAATATAGTTAAATGCATCTTCAAGCATTTTGTTTATCTTTTGGTATTTAAGATTAAAATCTTCAGAAGATCCCCTGTCAAGCTCTGATGCCAACTCTTCATATAGATTTAATATCTTTTTCTGTAATTCTGTCTTTTGTCTTAAAAATCCCTCTGGCATACTATAAAAGATATCTTTAATCTGACTATAGGTGCTTCTGGCAGAGACAATATCTTTTTCTGTTAGTTTTTGTTTCATCAGTTCTGATAATTCTTGTATTTTTCTCATCTTATTGTTCATATCATCAATTGTAAATTTTCTATAGTTTGATAATAAATCTCCATATAGCCTGATTATTCTGGCCTGAAGCTCTGATTTTTCCTGTAGAAACCCCTCTGGCAGGCTGTTATAAAATTCTCTTATCTTTCCATACAGCTTTATTGCAAGGGGGATATTTTTCTCATCCATAGATTGTTTCAGCTCTTCCAACAAATTAATTATCTCAGATTTTTTCACTGATATATCTCTCATGTCCTGCTCTTCCCTGATTGTAATAAGAAGTTCATAAAGTTCTATTATTTTGTTCTGCAAAATAAGTTTCTGCTCAAGAAACCCATCTGGCAGGCTGTCATATGCTGTTTTTATCTGCCCATAAATTTTTATTGCATCCAATATCTCACTTTTTTTTATCTTTTTGTCAAGCATATTTAACAATTTTTTTATGTATTGGGATTTCTTTTCCATTTCAGTTAATGATATTTTGCTGAGGTTTACTCCAAGGTCCTTGCTCAGCCTTACAAGATTTGTATTGAGTTCATTCTTTTTCTCAAGAAATTCAGATGGCAAACCATCATATTTAGCCTTTATTTTGGCATATATTTCCTTTGCCTTGTCAAACTCTTTTTTCTTTATGTAGCTGTATGCCTCAGCAAGCATCATCTGTATTTCAGTTAGCCCCTCTTTTTCAGGGGTTTTAGCTTTTTCAACAGGTTTTTTTGTTTCTTCTTCAACAGGTTTTTCCTCTCCTGGCTCTTTTTTTGTTTTCTTCTCAAAAACTGTCAGAACAGGTGTTGTAAAATTATATTTAATAGAAAGCATATTTTCCTCTTCAAGAAAGTTGGCCCATGCCTCAATTGTTGATGGTAAAACACCTAGTTGTTTTGCAGCATCTTCAAATGATAGCTCTCCTTTCTGCTTAACTAGCTTCACTAGTTCATCAGCCCTTGTCCTTACTACATTTATCTCTTTCTCAAACCTGTTTAATAGCTCTTCATCAGTTAAGTCAGTGGCCATATGCTAAATTAAAATTTAGTTAGTATTTAAAGGTTTTGATGTTTAAAACAATCATTTTCACGACTATAAAATAGCACAAATAATTTGCTACAAAAGAATGGTTTTATGATTTGTGTAATTTTTAAAATCACTAAAAATTGGAAAATTTTATATAAACAAGGATTAATTGTTCTATAAAAAGAGGCTTAAATGGTTGACCAAAGGGTTATAGATTACATAAAAACAAATTTATTAAATGGATTTCCTTTAGAACAAATTAAACAGGCTTTAATTAATGTTGAAGCAATAGTATTATTAATGAAAATTATAAGCCAATTTCTGAAAAAAAGAATAATAAAAAAATTATTTTAATTAGCATAACTATTGTGATAATTTTTTGTATAATATTAGGATTCCTCTTTTACCCTAGAGAAATTAGTTTTGGAAAAGGATTTAGCCTGAGTGATTTGCAAATGAAAAGTATGTCCTTATCCCCAGGCGGTGGCCCAACAATTGAGGGAAGATATATCAGTTTAGTGAGCATAGGGAAAAATGATGAGATTACAATAGAGGTTGATGGGGTGCCAGAAACAATAGAGCATTCATCCAAGAAAATAATTAATGGCGTTGAGATTGAGAATGTTAAAATAGAGGATAATGGATTGGCCAAAATAAAAATTAAGGTTATAGAGCCAAAATCAGAAAAAAAGGAAGAAAATGATTACCAGACTAATGAAGAAAAATCTACAACAGATAGTGAAAATAAGAACAAAACCACTCAACAAGAAACAGAAGAAAATAATGAAATTGATTGCGGGGATGATTTTGATTGCTTTATAGATGCTTCTGAAAACTGCAATAAATCTAAACTAAAACATAGCCTTACTCTTAACCTCTTTGGAGTTGAGCAAACCACTTCAAAAACATATAAAATACTTGGAACAGAATCAGATAAGTGCATCCTTTTCCTAAGAACAGACAGTATTGATTTAGGTTTCCCCGAAGATGCAGGGATGCCACAGGAAGAAATTGATAAACAAAAAGAAATGTACGATGCACTTGAAGACAGGGAAGGAATCTGTAAATTTGAAACAAAAGATTTAACAGATATGCTAAAAAAATGGAAGCAAGGAAATTTTGATTCAGGAGAGGTTTCATGTAGTTTAAAATCAGAAGGAAAAACAGAGTGCACTACCAAGGGCGGCGATTTTGGTGTTGCAGAATGTGAAGGAACTTATTTTGTTGTTGATTTGTGCATTGATGATGGAAAATGCCCGCCAGGATGCTCTGCAGAAACTGATAGTGACTGTTAGTATATAATTTCCCCAAGATTTAAATATATAATAGTTTTCTTGCTTGATATTTAAGGGTGATAATATGAATTTTATAAAAAAGATTTATGAAAAGAATGTTGATGAAAAGGTTCATCAAAAGTTTGTAAGGTATAGTGTTGGCGAGTTTGAAAAAGAAGAATTCATGATTAAGAAAGGCTCTTCTTTTGTGCAGATTAAAGCTGGCTTTGAATATCTTGATGTTATGTTTGACTTGATAGCCCAATGTGTAAATGAAGATGTTTCATTAAATGGTGTGATTGTGACAAAAAACAAGATAATCAATGAGCTTAATGAGTTTGGAATTGAGCCAAAAAAGATTACAGGAAAAAAATACACCATAGAAGCGACTATGAACAAAGAGAAGTTTAAGGAGTTTGTTGAGAAACTTAATTCATGCTTTCTGCTCCTTAAATTAAAATCAGGAAAATACAGCATTTCAGTAAAAAAATCAATTCCAAAGCCGGGAAAGATTGTTGAAAAGTTTGTAACAGCAAAGTTTGATTTAAATGACCTGGATTTAATAAAAAAAGAATTTTTGTTTGACATAAAGGTTGATAATTTCAAGGATATTTCAATAAAGCACACATATATTATTGATGAAATTATAATACCAGACGAATTCAAGAATAATCCAGAAGAAGCGAGGCTTAATGCAAAACGAAAAGGCAGGATAATAAGAAAAATAGATATAGACGGCAAAACAGAGGAAAAAGAAATAGAACTTCTTGCCTGATTATTCCTTAATGAATATTATGCACAGAAATGCTTGCGAAAACCTCTTACTTTAGTATGAGGATGAGCATTTCTGGCATGCTCAAAAATGCTCTGCATTTTTGGCACACCGGAAAACTAAGTTTTCCTTGTGTCCTAAAAATCCACTCTCAAAAGAAAACTCCATCAAACCAGCATCTTTAGATGCTGGTAGGAGTTTTATGTGGATTTTTATGATATTCAGAAAATTATTTAAATAAACTTACTAAAAAAGAGTTTGGAGGGAAAAAAGTGGAAGAAAAAAGAGACGAAAACAGCAAAGAAGATTTTTCAAAGCTTGATTTAAAGGTTGCAAAGATTATTTCTGTTGAAGACCACCCTAATGCTGACAAGCTGATTGTTTTGAAGATTAACCTTGGACAAGAGGAAAGGCAGATTGTTGCAGGAATAAAAGAAAACTATTCAAAGGAAGATCTTCAGGATAGGAATATAGTTGTTGTTACAAACCTCAAGCCAGTAAAATTAAGAGGTATTGAAAGCAATGGCATGTTATTAGCTGCTGTAGAAGAAAAAGACAACAGAGAAAATGTAAAGCTTCTTTCAGCAGAAAACAGCTGTCCTGGTGATGATGTTTTTGTTGAAGGCATTGAAAAAGAGCCAAAAGAAGTTGTTGAGTTCAATGAGTTCAAGGAAATAGAGATGAGAACAGACAGCAAGGGCCATGTTCTCTACAATAGAAGGCCACTCAAAACAGAAAAAGAGGAAATAACAGTTGAAGGCGTCAAAGAAAACACAATTGTAAGTTAATTATATCACCTTTAAATTGGAACTTAAATTTTAATAAAATTTATCAGATGTATAAAGAAAATGGAAAATCAATAAGCAACAGCAGGACTGGGCTCATTGATTGTAGGTATAAACACAGGAGCAGTTAACAATTTCTTTGATTTAAAGAGCAATAAGAATTTTATCACAATAAAATTACTTTTTGGAATAATCTCTATTTTACAATCCTGAATCTCTTTTAATATCTGTTTGTCAATTGTCTGCCCTTCCAAATCAAGGCCTTTGAAGAAACTGGATGCATTCAGTAGCTCTATCCCTGAAATTTCCTTATGCTTATTAAAATCAATTATAAAATCATCTAATTCAATACTTGCTTTGGATTTTGATTTTGGATCAAAGAGAAATAAACTATCATTTTCAAAATCATAATCAAAATTAAATTTTCTTAACATCTTAAACGACCTTTATTTTTTAATTTTTTTTCAGCAATCTTTTGCCACACCCTATTGATTTTTACAACAGTCACTACAACAACATTATTTTTTATGACTATCACATACCTGTGGCATAGTCGCTTGCCATATCCAAAATAACAATCAAACTTCTCTTCATCTTTTCTATCAGCTTTTTCCCTTATAGCATACTCAAGTCTTTTAGGGTTTATAATATTTTCGATAATTTCTTCTTTATCAATCTGTCTTTGAACAATCCTGACTAATGCATGTTTGGAAATAATTATATCTTGTCTGCGAAATTGTTTTAGCTTATTTATAACATAACCCTTATTATTTATACTGAATTATGAAAATGGTTCAATATATAAAGACTTTGTTATATAAACCAAAACCTTTTCGGAAATGCCGTAGAAATGCCTTATTTTAAGTCAAATGATTATTAAGATTTACTCATTTTTATCTATGTTTTCACTAATTTCTAATATTTCTTCCCTTATTTTTCTACCATCTTAATAAAAGAAGGTTCAACTATCCTAACACAGGATAGTTGACACTGCCCTAAAACGCCCGGCTGCGTTGAAAAAGTCCTGAAAAACAATAAATTATATTGTAAGCGATAGCACTAAAAAACAAAAGTTTTATATATATAACAAGAGAAAAAAACAATAGAGTGAATATGTTGAAAAAGAGAGGCCAGATAAGTGTATTTATAATAATTGGAGTAATAATTCTGCTTGTTTTTGGCCTGGCATTCTATATAAAATCAAGAGCCTCAAAAACAGAAGAGGTTGAGCCAATAGTTGAAAAGATACCAACAGAGCTGTATCCAATAAAAGTCTTTATTGAGCAATGCATTGACAAAACAGCAACTGATGCAATAATCCTTATTGGTGAATCAGGCGGCTATACAGATATTTCCAGATTTGGAATAACACATACAGCTGACCCAACTACATCACAGGCAGTTGAATTCTCGCCTGAAAGCTCTATGAATGTTGCATACTGGTGGTATCTGAAAAGCAGTAATGACTGCTCAGGCAATTGCGAATTTTCATCAGAGATGCCTGACCTGAAGAGTGAATACAAGAAAAGAGAGGAAAGATCACCAATGGATTCTTCTATTGAAGCACAAATTGATAGGTATGTTAATTTTAATTTAAATGAATGCCTCAATGATTTCAGGGATTTTGAAGATCAGGGATTTGAGGTTATTGAGCTTGGAAAAATAGCAACCACAACAATTATAAGGCAGGATGATGTTCTTGTTTCAATTGATTACCCCCTGGAAATAAAAAAAGGAAAAGTAAAATCAAGGGCATCTAACTTCTTCACAACAATTCCTGTAAACCTAAAAAATATTTATGAGCTTGCATTTATGATAACAAGCGATGAAATTAATTATCATTTCCTAGAATTAAACACACTCAATTTAATAGCTGGCTTCTCAGACATAGATAATGAAAAACTTCCTCCAATGGCTGGCTCTAAATTTGAGCTAAGCAGTCCAGTATACTGGACAAAGCCATCTGTTAAAACAAAACTTGAAGCAATGCTTATGAGCTATGTTCCTCTTCTTCAGGTAGAGGATACATTAAACTACCAAGAAAGGATTTTTGATGATAGCATAAAGCAAAGGGTTTACACCCAGATGGATATTCCATCATACGGAGACTCTTACAAAAAGCTTGGAGTTGATTTCAGATATTTGGGTTGGTGGCCTATTTATTTTGATATTAACACAAAATCAGGAATTATAATGCCAGAGTCTGCATCAACAAATATTCTTCCATTAGGAATAGGAATCCAGAGATATAATTTCCTGTATGATATATCTTATCCAGTTGTTATAACAATAAACAGTCCCGATGCATTCCATGGAAAAGGTTATTCATTTAAATTTGCACTTGAAGCCAATATAAGAAACAACGAAGCTATTAATTCATCATTTTTATCCTTAGAAGGAGAGTCTGATGAAACATCAATGTTTTGTGATATTAATAAAAGAAACAGCGGCAACATAAAAATAACAACAGCAGATGCCCAAACAAACCAGGCTTTAGATGGTGTTATGATATATTACAGCTGTGGAAGTGAGTCTTGCTTTATTGGGGAAACAAAGATGAAAGATAATAATGCTGTTCTAGAAACAAAATTCCCTATCTGTGCAGGAGGCATAATAACATTTTCAAAGCCAGATTTTCTTGGCTACTCTGAATTTTTAAGCACAGAAGTTAATAAAGATATTGTTTTGCCACTAACAAAACTTGAGCCATTTGTATACAAGAACATTGAAGTAAAGAAGAAAAAAATAATAAAAAGTGATGGTAACTGGATATTTAACAATAGGCCATTAAGATTATCAGGCAATGAGCAGGCAATCATAACACTTGAAAGAATTGGCAAAAAAGGAGAGGAAGAGTTTTCAACAGCAGCTCAATATACAGGTGCTCAAGATGAGCCATCTGAGCTAAGGATTGCTCCTGGAAAATACAAGGTTAATATCCAGCTTATTTTAAATGAAAAAATTGTAATACCAGAAGAGAAAAAGATGTTCTTGTTTTTCCCAATTGCTACCCTTCCAGAGATTGAGTTTAATCCTTTCCCTGCTGGTGGAATTATATTTGATGAAACCCTTGCCTGGAATGCAGGTGATATAACAGATTATGATAATATAGAATTTTATTCCTTGTATATAGATATCCCAAGCATTCCAGAGAGTGAAAGAAAGCATGATGATATTGATGAGATAAACAAAATAGGGGAATATTCAAAAAATTACAGAACAAGCCTGGAGCCAATGTTAAGATGAAGGAAAAGATAATTGCATTGTTTATGATATGCATGATAATTGCACTTCCAGTATATAGTGCGAGTGTTTTTGCGTCAATAAACAATGTTGGAATTTTTGGCAAGGATGAGGTAGAAGGCTACAGAAAAGAAAGTGATTTAACATATGTTAAGGCAGATGTTTCTATTCCAGGAGATGACAACATAAAACCAGAACAGGTCTTTTTCAATGATATTAAATTTAACAACTGCAGGGCATCTGAAGATTACTTTACATGCTTTTTAGGAATTAATAAAAACAGTTTAGAAGCAAAAACACATTCCTTTACAATCAAACTAAAAGATGATTCTGAAAAAACTGTTGATACTTATGCAGGCACATTTGTTGTTGATGGAAAGGCTCCAACAATAGATTCATTCAGCATAATGCCAAAAGTAACAAAGAAAGGAAATGTAACTGTAAAATATAGTGTAAGGGATTATGCTTATGACACCAGCATTGGCTCTGGATTAAGCAAAATAATTATTTGTAAAAATGATATGGCAACTGTTGTTAAGGAAATAGATATCAATGGTTCATCATACCTTGATTCAAGAGAGCTTTCTTTTAAAACCTCTGACTTTGTTTCAGGAACAGGGTCTGCTAATGTATGCATAGCAGCATATGACAAGCTTAACCAGGTTTCAGAACTCAGATGTGAAAAATTAACTGTTGATGAAACTAATCCAAAGATCAATAAGGATTCCTTTAAAATAACTGATTCTGAGGGCAATGAAATAAATTATGTTTCAACCAAACCAATACCAGCAATTGTCAGAATTGAAATTGAGGATGATTCCCTGGATAAAGTTGTTGCTGACTTATCTGGGCTTAACAAGGAGATTTCTTCTTATAATAATATAGAAGCAAACTGTGTTGATAATGAGGGTGTTTCAATATGCACTTGGCCTGTAATAATAAAGCTTGGTGATTCTGGCAAGATTAATATTGAGATTGAGGCAACAGATGCTGTTGGAAATAATGCAAAACAAACTGTAAGCCATGAGTTTAAGATTGATAAAACAAGCCCAATTGTCAAATCAATAAAAAATGCAAAGGGAGAATATGATAATATAAAGTATGCTGGAAAAAACAATGAGATTGTTGCTGAAATTGAGGAAAAGGATTCTGGTTTTAACCTAAAAAAGGTTTGGATTCTTGCTAGTGGTGAGAAGATACAGGCAGATAGTTGTACTAAAGATAGTGGAGACTGGAAATGCAGCTTTGATAATATTGGCTTTAGTGCAGTAGATGGATCCTCTGTAAAGGTATTTATCAGCCCTAATTCAGAGGATGATGCTGGAAACAGCATTGATCTTGATAATAGCGTGCTTTCAGAAATATTTATTCTTGACACCAAGGCTCCTGTACCAAACTTCATATTAAAGCAGTTCTTAAGGATAAAACATCTGTAACAGCAAGCCTAGATTTATCAGCCATTGGCTTGGGCAAGGATGAAAAAGCTTTATGCACAAAAAATGAAACAAAATGGATTTGTGAATGGACAACAATAGAGGTTGCTTCAGGACCTATTGAAGGTGTTTTAAAGTTCAAGTTTATTGATTTTGTGGGGAATAAAGCTGAAAAAAATATGGATATTAAGGTTTTAGGAATAAGTGATGAGGAAAACCCAAATTACTGGAAAATTGGTAGTATTGAAAAAATGCCATTGGCAATTGACAGGCAGACAACAGAGCTGATAAACCAAAAGCAGTATGTTCATGTATCATTAAGCCCAATATATGCAGGTTCAGAAGCATCAATATTGGCTATGAATCTTGACTGCAACGGAGATATGAGTTACATACAGGATTATGAGCTTATTAACAAGGACTCAGAAGATCCATATATTGTTTTGAGTTTAAACCAGGAAAGCATGCCTAATATATCCCTATCATTTAACTGCAACTTGTTGATTATATCAAGAGTTGGAGATTCAATCTTAGCAAATACAGAAGAAGAGCCTGTTGATTTTACAATAGACTTCTACAACATGCCTCTTGGAGAGCTAAGCCAGAATATTAAAGACAAAATAAAAGATGCACAGGACAGCTGGCTTGTAAAGCAGGAATGGATAACAACACTGGAAAAAATATTAAATGTTCTGGAAAAAATATGTAAACTAATTCAGACATTTGGCAAAATAAATGAGGCAATTGCTGATATTGAGCTTATGGCTTCTGCATTTGAATGGACTGGCTTTGTAAAAACTATTCATCCTATTGCTGAAACTACTGATAAAACATATAAACAGGTTCTCGAATACACAGACAAATATTGCAAATATATCTCATGTGACACAACTATCTGGGGAGGCTGGTATACTGACATTATAGACCAGAATAAGGGCCTTGAAATATTCAAGGAAATGAGGTTTAGTGGTGGTAAGGGAGCAACATTCTGGCCAACAAGCCCAAAAGACAGCATTGTACTAAGCCTTGCAACAGGATGCATACCTGGAATAATACATGGTCTGCAGAAGGCAAGGCAGGTAGAATGTTATTATATATTATGCCTTAAGAAAGCAGCTGATGAAGGAATTCCATTGTCTGTTTGTGATGAGCAAAAAGCATATCTTGAATGTGTGTTTATCTTTGGCGAGATATTCCAGATAATACCATTTGCAGGATTTTTCAAGGGATTGGCAGAACAATTTACAATGATAGTTTCAGACCCATTAGGGCTTATCTTTGGAGGACTTAACTTTTACTGTGAACTTCAGCCAACAATGGCAACACATGCTGTTTGTGTGATAGGCCATTTAGTGCCAACAATGGCATCTATTGCAGAAGATATAATAGGATTTGCTGACACAGAAAGCTGGTGGATTAGCGGCGATGTCTGCGAAGAGGCATTAAAGGAACTGCCTGAAACAGAAACA
>JAFCEA010000029.1 GCA_017609385.1 Candidatus Woesearchaeota archaeon | reverse complement strand
TGATGTTGAGATTGACTTAAAAACATTAAACAAAAAAGCAGAAAGCAAGAGAAGGATAAGGCCATCCCTTGATGAATATACCTTAAATGGCAAGAAAATTTATGTTGCAGCAGAGGGCAGGCTTGTTAATCTTGCAGCTGCAGAGGGCCATCCGTCAACAGTCATGAGTCTGTCATTCTGCGGCCAATCATTAGCAGTTGAATACTTAATTAAAAATAAAGGAAAACTAGAAAAAAAAGTTATAACCCTGCCAAAAGAAATTGATGAAAAAATATCATGGCTGCAATTAGAGGCAATGAACATAAAGATAGATGAACTCACTGAAGAGCAGAAGAAATATCTGGAGTCATGGCAGGAAGGGACTTAGAAATATCCTTAAAATCATCCTTCTTGCATTGATATACTATTCTTCCTTTTTGCATGATATAACAATGATGCTTAAATCTCATAAAGAGTACCTTTGGATGGTATATAGAAAAATAAAGCATAGCTTTTGATTTGGTTCCAATCTCAAGGGGATCACGTTTAGGATAACCTGTTTTTTCAATAAGTTCAATATCATCATTAACACCAAACTTTGTATATAAATCCTCAAAATCAATTGGAATAATAAGTCCATTATGAGGTATATTATATGAATCTCTATCCAAAACAAAAATTCCCTCGTGCTTTATTGCTTCATCAAGTGTATGCTTAACAAATTCGGGATCATCCTTAAAAATATTTACAGTTATTCCTTCATCATTATACAGATTATATATATCTACTCCTGGATTTCTTATTTTAAGCTTATCTTTTTTATTCCTATTTTTGGAATTATAATATGAAAATGACCTTGCTCCAATAAACAAAAAAGCAAATGATTCTTGGCTAAGACTTGGGATACTTTTTTTAGCTAATTCACCAATATCCTCAATAATTTTATTTTCTTTATCGCTTTTTTTGTAGCTTAATATCTCACCAAGCTTGTGGAATGCTCTAAGAACATCAGGCTCTATTATTTCATTCCTATAGTGGCTTGATGTTTCTTTTGTTCCTTTGATAATCTCTTCTATCATTTTGTTTAATATATTAGGTCCTTCTATTGGGAACTACTTTCAAAATCATCTGAATTCCTGAAATCCTGTTTTACGTTTTCAGGCAGTTTTTTGAACAATGAATTAACTATATTCAAAACCTTTACAACATCCTCATCCATTTCACTGCTGTAAGTTTTGATTTCTGGCTCTTTTTCAGGCTCCTCTTTTTTTCTAAAGCAAAAGATTTTCTTAAAAAATCTGCTGATAAAGCTCTCTTTCATCTCTTTAACAATTGGTTCTTCATATTCTATTTCTGGTTCTTTAAATTCTTCTATTGGCTCTTCACTAATAATTTCAGAGTCCTCTTCAAGCATTTCTGACTTGGGTTTTGCTGAAAATAATTTCAAAAATTTACCAAAAAACCCCCCTAAAAATCCCTTTCTTTTTTCTATAATATTAGTTTCAACTATTTCATCATTGACATCTATATATCTTTTTTTTGTATCTTGGTCTATCTGGATTTTTTTCTTAGGCTTTGACTTAAAAAATCTTTTAAATTTCTCAGAAAAAGGCATTGAACTTTTTCTTCTTATGCCCCCCATATAATCATCCAACATTTTATTGAACTCCTCATTTGCCATTTTTTGCCCCCTATTTATAAAAACTCATTAGTCTAAAAACAAAAATTAACAAAACTATATAAAATTATCTGTCTTTTTAATAATTGTCTTAAAATAAAGATTTAATTAAGCACTATTTATAACCTATTGTTGAATAGTTACATAAATTTAAATATGGGCATATAAACAAGATTGTTATGAGAGAAAAAAATGCTCAGGTAAGTATGGAGTATGTAATTATAGTTGGATTTATTCTTGTTATTATGATTCCCTTAATCTTAATTTTCTATGAACATACAAGCAGTACAAATGACCAGGTAATAACAAGCCAGGTAGATAAGATTGCAAAAAAGGTAGTAGATAGTGCAGAATCAGTTTATTATCTTGGGGAGCCATCAAAAACAAGGATAAAGGTTTATATGCCCACTAATGTAGAGGATATTATTATAAATGACTATGAGATAGTTTTCAAAGTAAAAACAAGGAGCGGTATTACAGATATAAGCCAGATAAGCTCTATTAATATTAGTGGCAGCATTGCAATAACCCCGGGTATCCATTACATAAACATAGAGTCAAAGGGGGGCTATGTATGGGTAAGCACGTAAAAGCACAAATAGCAATAGAGTTTATATTTCTTGTATGTGTTGCATTTGTGATGCTTATGATTTTTTTGGCATCAGTAAGAGACCAAGCAACTGATTTAAATCAAAGGAAAGATTTTGTTCTTGTAAAAGACATTGCATATAAAGTGCAATATGAAATCAATATGGCTACCCAAGTAAAATCTGGCTATAACCGGATTTTTTTCATACCAGAAAAACTTGATAATAAGGACTATACAATCAAGATAGAAAAAAATGAAATTACTGTTAGCTTGGAAAAATTAGAGTTTTTTCTAGATATTCCAGAGATTAATGGCAATATAAACAAGGGAAATAACACAATAAAAAATATTGGGGGTGTTATTTATCTTAACTAAGGCACAGGTATTCTGCTTAGACATGATAGTAGCAGTTCTTATCTTTGGTGCAGCAATCCTAATTTATTATAAAGCTGTAACCAATCTTTCTGAGCAGGATGAGGCATTACTTGATGACCTTCTTATTGATGCCAAAACAATCTCTGGCTCATTAATGAGCATGGGCTATCCTTATAACTGGAGCAAGGATAATGTAGTGAGAATTGGCATAAGCGATGATAACAGAATCAATGAAACAAAGCTGGAGCAGTTTTCAAGGATTCCCTATAAGGATAGCAGAAAGCTTTTTGGAACAATATATGATTACTATGTTTTTTTCAGAGATAGAAATAACAATATCATGCCTTTTAATGAATCTCTTGAGGGAATAGGCAAGCCAGGTGTTAATTCCACAAACATACAAATAATTGAGAACCCAAAAAAACTTGTTAAGGTAACAAGGCTTGTGGTTAAGGATTTGGATATTGCAAAAATGGTGATATATCTATGGTATTGAAAAAAGGGTTTTTTTTCACAATTGACTCAATAATTAGTGCAAGCATAATAGTCATAGGGCTTTTATTAGTTAATTCCTTTTACATAGTTGAGCCATCATACACAGGCCTTGATTATAGTTCACATGATTTAATTAATGCATTATCAGAATTAAGGATTAATGAGGTTAATAATCCTTATGTTGATGAGCTTATATCAAGCGGAGAAATAACAAATACTGACAATACTGTCTTAGAGCAGATAGGTGAGTTCTGGGCACTTGACAAGATTGACAAGGCAAGCAATTTAGCAAAAGAGTTCACCAATGATTTTGTTGGTGAGAATCTTGGTTTTGGCTTTTATATAGAAGGAGAAGAAATTTATTCCAGAAGTAAAAGCCATAATGGAATATCAATAACATCAAAAAGAATGATTTCTGGCATACAAAGATACAGGACAAGAGAAGGATTTACTGCAAGGGCAATTGCAACAAAAGTAAGCAAAAACACAACAGATGTTTTTATGATTCATCCTCAGGGAAGTTCTCATGGTGCAGGAGACCATGTGTATATAACAAAGAATTTTTATTTGAATTCAACAAATATCATAAACGCAACCTTGTTTTTAACAGTTCACTGGGGAATAAGTGCCTGGCAATCAAATGATTTTTCAATTAATGACAATAACATTGATGTTGGGAATATGGGGACGGGGGAATGGCGTTACTATCAGAGAAATTTAGACAACACTCAAATCGGCTTTGATGTTGTAGATGTAACAAGCTATATAAATCAAGGGTGGAATGAACTTAAAATAGATTTATTTGGTCAGGCATCTTTGCACACTCACCTCCACCCCGGCTCAAGGATAGAGGTTGAATATGAAAGTGAAGGAACGTTTGTGCCTTCAAAAATTGTTACAGAAAGAGTATATTTTGACAATATATACAGCGATGGAGGACAAAACCTGGGCAAAGCAACAGGGGCATGGTCTATAATTCCCCTTTATGTGCCAAAAGGCGTTGAAATAAAGAATGCAACAGTCCATTTATCGGCTGACAACCTTGATTATTTTTCAATACCATCTGAAATTGAAAATCAGGCAAATGTCCAGATTTATTCCAATAATAATACTGTAGATTTGCTTAATCGTACTGGAGACTTTGATAAGACATATAATATAAACAATAACAATATTACTGAAGGAACAAATGTAATAATCACTTATATAAACTGCTATAATGATTCCTTTTTTGGTAAGGGAGTTACGCAGATTTACTCAGACCCTCAAAATGACCCCGATGGTTCATCTTATGTTGAGGTAGTTTATGAAATAACTGATTCTCAAAAGCTAAAATACGGGAAGATAGACGTTTCCCTTGTGGACAGTTTCACAGGAAACATGAACACAATCATGGTTTACAACAAGGACTTTGGAGATTATGATGTTATTGAATCATTTGTTCATGTTTCCCAGCTTGACAGCGAGAGTATATCCTTAAATGTAAACAATGATGAAATTTTCAGCACGCCAAGACCACTAGCAACACCCTCTTCAATTTATATTGATTCTGATTATATTAAGGATGGAGTAAATACTTTTGAAGTGATAGAGGATTGTGCTGACTGCTATATCCTTAATGAAACAACACTGCAGTATTATGTTCTCATACCCTCCTTAGTTGGATATGGCCAGATTTTTGACAGCGAGGAAGATGCTATTGCAGATGCAGAAGAAAGATTAAATTTACTATTAGGTGATTATGTACGGGCAACCCAGATAGACAGGGAAGTAAACCCTGTTGGGGGTGTTCCTTCCTTGTGGGGCCCTATAATAGCAGAGGTACGGGTATGGCATTAAACAAAAAAAGCATGTTTTTTAGTATAATTGCAATTGCACTCATATCCCTAATAGTGTTTTCACTCACAATCTATACTAGCTACAAGCTAAGGGACAAGGTTATGGTTACTGAAACAAGGATTTACTCTATGAATAGTTTTATAGATGATGTTGAAAAGGATATAGAGAGAGGACTTTATATCTCAGGATTCAGGGCTTTGATGAGCATGGAGCAGTACATAACAGATAATGGAATCTTCCTAAATGATGTAGATTCTTGTTTTAAAGAAGCTTTTTTGAATGGAACCATCAATAATTCGCAAATGGGTCTTATGAATGAATCAACATTTATTAACTGGACTCAAAGAATAAAAGAGCAGGCAATAAAACTAGACATAATAGTTGACTTTGATATAAATGATGTGATTATCTATCAGGAAAGCCCATGGGCAACAAATATTGCTATCAATGTAAGCCTAGACGTTGAGGATCTTAAGAAAACAGCTTCCTGGCAAAGACCACTTTACATAACAACAAACATCAGCATACAGGAATTTGAGGACCCATTGTATGTGATAAACAGCTATGGCAGGGTTACTAATATAATAATAAAAACAAATATAACAGATTTTATTGTTAATAATGAAACAACAAACCTTAAAATCCATGTTAATAATTCATATTATATTGAGTCAAATACTGCGCCAAGTTTCCTCATGAGATTAGAAGGAAATCTTTCAAACTCAATATATGGCATTGAAAGCCTTGTAAATCTAGAGGAATTCCAGGCACAGGAAGTCCCTATTAGGGATAGAAGTGTTGTTGACTATATCTACTTTGGAGATCAAACAACAACCAACTACAAAATCAAATATATGCCTTCCTGGTTTAAGCTTGATGAAGGGCATCTTGAAACATATGAATGTGGGGATTTAACTGAATGATTTCGATAGATATTTATATTCAAAAGGAATTTTTTAAGATAAGATGGTTCAAGCTTCATTACTAAAAACAGGTGTTGACAGGCTGGTAAGCCTTATTAAGGAGAAAAAGAGAATTTCTGTTCTCCAGGCAGCAAAAGAGCTTGGTGTAAGCCAGATTGTTGTTGAGGAATGGGCTGACTTTCTTGAGGAGGATGGCATAATAAGCATTGATTATAAATTTGCAACCCCCTGGCTTATTGAAAAAAAACTGAAAAAAGAAGAGCTTGAAAAAAAAGTCAAGGAGTTTCATGGGAGAAAAGATATTATTATAAGAAAATCAGAGTCATTATTGAGCTTTCTGGACAATGAAGGGAAAGATATTGCAAAAATCAGGAATGAGTTCAAAAATATAAGGGAAGATATACATGCTGAACTAGGTAATGTAAAAAAAGAACTTAATGAACTTCAAAGATATGAAGAGCTGAAAAATAAAGTTGACAACCAGATAAAAACTCAGGACAAAATTTTTGCAGACAAGATTAAGGAAATGGATGGGCAAATTATCAGAGCCCAGAAGAAATACTCAGAACTCCTGAAAGAAATAGGTGCAGAAGAAAAAATAATAAAAACAGAAAGATTAAAGACAGACTCAATAAGAAAAATTGAGGAATCATTAAAGCAGAAAATTAAAAAAATTGAGGGTAGTATAGATAAAGTCAAACAGAAGGTTAAGTCAGAAGATATCTATATTGAAGATTTAGAATCCCATATAAAAAAATTAAAAGAGCTGGCAGGGGACACAAGAGAAACCATTAATCTACAAAAAAGGAAGATTATTCCCATGGCCAAAGAAAGCAAGGAGTATGAGAAAAAAGTATTGCAATCACAAAAAGAGATTTTAAAAAAGGTTTTTGAAAGGAGCAAAGAAATCAAGAAAGACATTGCTGAAAGCAAAAGATTGTCAGACAAGTTCAAGAAGTTCTTTGAAAAAAGGATGGAAACAGCTAATTTGATTGAAAAGATCAACAGTGATAGAAACAACCTAAGGAAGGAATTAAATGGGTTCATTGCAAGGGCAAAGGCATTCAGCATATCATCGCACTCAACAGATATTCAGAAGCAGATTGATATGATGGAAAAAAAGTTCAAGGAGATTGACCAAAAAAAGAATCTTTTTGAAAAAGAGATTAAGAAATTATGCAGCTTAATCAAAAAGAAAAATATTTAGTTATTCAAGATTATTAAAAACTTAAAAAAGAGGTTGATTTTATGGTAGTAAAAGATGAATATAACTTTATTTCTAATGATATCCCTATAAAGATAAGGATTTACACAGAAAAAAAAGAATTTGTTCCAATATATGATGTCTCTATATCAAGCATAAGCAAGAACACAGAGATAATACTTGAGAAGGTAAGGCAGGAGCTTATCACAGAGGTAAATCTTGGTATAGTTGATATAACTAATATAAAAAAAAGTGATTTGATTGAACAAAGGTTCAAGGAAACAATTGACTTCTTGATAAACAAGCATTTCCCTGATGTTGACAAGAAAACAATGAATTTTCTTAAGTCATACCTAATACAGAAGAGTCTTGGCATGGGTAACATAGAAATCCTGATGAATGATATTAATCTTGAGGAGATAGCCATAAATAATGCAGAAGAACCTGTCTGGGTTTATCACAGAAAGCATGGCTGGCTTAAGACAAACATTGGGATCGATAGTGAAGAGCAGATAAAGCACTATGCATCTTTGATAGGCAAGAAGGTGGGAAGGCAGATAACTGTGCTTGAGCCATTAATGGACGCTAACCTTAGTACAGGCGATAGGGTAAATGCAACACTCTTGCCAACCTCACTCAAGGGAAACACAATAACCATAAGAAAGTTTGCAGCAAAGCCATGGACAATTACAGACTTTATCAAAAACAAGACAATATCTGCTGAGGCAGCAGCCCTTGTCTGGCTTGGTGTTCAGTATGAGCTATCTATAATAATAGCTGGTGGAACTGCAACAGGGAAAACCTCTATGCTTAATGTTGTCTCAAATTTCTTCCCTCCAAACCAAAGGATAATATCAATAGAGGATACTCATGAGATAAAGCTGCCTAAATTTTTACATTGGATCCCCATGATAACAAAGCTGCCTAATCCAGAAGGCAGGGGCGCTATAACAATGCTTGACTTATTAGTTAATTCACTTAGAATGAGACCAGATAGAATTGTTGTTGGTGAGATAAGAAGAAAGAAAGAAGCAGAAGTACTATTTGAGGCAATTCACACAGGCCATTCTGTCTATGCAACTGTTCACGCAAATGATACAAATGAAACAATAACAAGGCTGACAAATCCTCCTATTGAGGTTCCAAAAACAATGCTTCCAGCTATTTCAATGATTCTAGTCCAGTACAGGAATAGGAGAACTGGAATAAGAAGAACTTTCCAGGTATCAGAGATACTTCCTGACAGCAGCACAAATGTTTTGATCCAGCTTAATATAAGGAAAGATAAACTTGAAAAAACAAATAATTCTGTTTCTGTTATGAAGACCTTGGAGATGTTTACTGGTATGACAAGGAATGAGATAAACAAAGATATCAAGGAAAAGGAGCTTGTTCT
>JAFCEA010000028.1 GCA_017609385.1 Candidatus Woesearchaeota archaeon | reverse complement strand
GTTATATTTCTATTATTTTTCCTTTCCTGCCGACATTTATAACCCTTGTTTTTCCTACTTTTTCCTCTATGCCCTCGGCCTCATGGACATGCGAGCAAAGAAGTATGTCTGGCTTCAGGTCATCTATTGCTTTCTTAACCCCTTTTGAGCCTGGAAATATTTTTGTGAATTTCTCCATCTTTGTGCTTGAGGGATGAACATGTGTTATCATTATTTTCTTGTCCAAATATTTTATTTTATCAAAGCCTTTTTTTAATAGATTAAATATTTCTTTTTCCCCTAGCTGAAACAATCCTATGTTTGCTCCGCCGCAGCCAAAAAGCCCGACATCTTTGTATTTAACAGAATAGCCATGAAGGTTTTTTGCACCGTAAAGTTCTGCAAGGAAATCAGCGGTCGCAACAGTCTCATGGTTTCCTGGAATAAGAATTACCTTTTTTTTCCTCTTAACAAAGGGGCCTATAATGTTTGAGGTTCCTTTCTCACCCAATGTTAAGTCACCGCAAAGTATTACTAAGTCAACCTTCTCTTTCTTTGCTTTTTCAGCAAGTTTTTCTGCAAGGCCTGTGTCGCCGTGTATATCTCCAGAAGCAAGTATTTTTAATCTTGATTTTTTGGGTTTTGTTTTGGTCTTATTTGTTGGTTTTTTCTTAACTCCTGCCTTCTCATCAACCTTTTTCTTTTTTCCCATATTTTATCTCTTTATTATCTCAGGTTTCTCTTTTGTTAAATCAATGATTTTAGATGGCCTGCCCTTCTTTGCCCCTTCATAAACAATAAAATCAACCTTGCTTTTTATTTTTGGATTAAGGTCATCAATAGAAGTCATAAAGTCCTCTCCAGCAATGTTTGCGCTTGTTGTGACAAATGGAACACCTGCTTTTTCAACAAAAGCAGTAAACCAATGCTTTGGGATTCTAACTCCAAGTGTATCCCATGCATTGTTAACTGTTTTTGCAACAGCTTTTTTGTTCTTAAGCTTTAGTATTAATGTGTATCTCCCAGGCAGCTTATTTATCCATTTTTCAATATTTTCTGTAACAACACAATTATCATAAATCCACTTCTTAGATGGTGCTATGACTAAGAAAGGCATTGTTTGCCTTTTTTTCATCTTTCTTATTTTATTGACTGCCTTTGAATTAAGGGCATTACATCCAATACCATATATAGTGTCTGTTGGATGTACAATTATTGATCCATCCCTTATTTTATTGATGGCTTCATTTTTTCTCAGCAAGAGTTCTTCTCTTATGTAGATTCTCATAATCAGGTGATAGTAACTCCCCTTTAAATATTTTATTAATATTAATAATATAAATCAGAATAAAACCCCCTCAATGAGGGGGCAGAGGTATTTGGATTAAAGGTTCTTTAGGCTTTGCTTGTAAACGCCCTGTTGCCAGTAAAAATACTCTAAAAAATTGATTTTGGCCTTATAATCATTCCATTCTACAAATTTTGTCTTAAACAGTTTTTTAAATAAATTAAATTTAATCACCCCCGGATTTAAATTCTCTAGTTAAAAACCTGCCTTGGTTTGTCTGTGTTAAAAGTCAGGGTTTTTATCTGCTGGAAAAACAGGTTTTGGATAGTGTTTGTGCTAAGGTCTATCATTTTATCACCTCTGGCAATAAGAATATCTGCTTTGTTTAAATAGCTCATCAAGGCAGTTGTCCAGTGTCCAGTGGATATTAAAATGCTTATATATGAAGAAATCATTTGTTTCAAGGCCTGTATGCATTGGACAAAAGGTTAAATTAAAATACAAGTATTTATTTTAGCTAGCTATGAAAAGGATTCATATTATTATATCTGGTCATGTGCAGGGAGTTTTCTTTCGGAATAACACAAAGGCCAAGGCTAGAAAACTGGGCCTTAAGGGCTTTGTGAGGAATGTCCCAAATGGTGATGTAGAGGTTGTTGCAGAGGGAAATGAAAAAGAGCTTAATGAACTGGTTGGTTTCTGCAGAAAGGGTCCTATGTTTTCATGTGTTGCTAATCTTAAAATTGAATATGAGAAATTCAAGGGAGAGTTTGATGATTTTATAGTTAAATCTTAGAAATCAGTAATTTTTTTTGTTATATCTTTTATATTAATTATTGTTGTCTTGCCTTCTTTTCCTCCAGCTATTTTTTCTGTTGATATGAAATTGTCTTTTTCCAGTTTTGTTATCTTCCTCTGGAATGTTTTATAGACAGCCTTGCCGCCAGCTGCCTGATAAGCTTTGTAAATTTCCCCTATCTTTTTCCCAGAGTTTTTCTTTATTATTTCAAGCATGAATTTTTTGTCTTCATCAAGCTCTAAAGTATTTTTTGAGCTGAATTCTGGCAGTTTTTCCATTGCTTTTTTAACATCATCTACTATTATTTTTCTTGACGAGCGATCTTCTGCATTATTGCCTGCTTCCTTTAGTATAAATAATCCTGACCTTATATCCCCCAGCTCAAAGGTTTTCTCAACAGCTAATTCAATTGCCTCTTCCTGCCAGACATTTTCAAAGAATGCATACTTTATTCTTTCCCTTATAATGCCCTCTATTTCCTTGTTGTTATAAGGCCTGAATTCAAGCATCTCTGGCATCAATCTTGATTTTATCCTGTCTTCAAGCTCAGAAAGCCAGGTGCTGTCGTTGTTTATGAGAAATATTGACCTGCGGTAGATTTCCTCCATGATTGAGTAAAGAAAATCGAAGTCATCAAGCTTGTCTGCTTCGTCAAAAACAAAAACAGCTGATTTCTTGTTTAATATGCCCTTGACAATGTTAAATAATTCATCTGTTTTTTTATTATGCGTTAATTTATAATCAAGAAGGTTGCATATCTCAATTAATATCTTGAAGCTTGTGTTCTTTTGCCAGCAGTTTATGTAGATTGGGAATATCTCGTCTGATTCCTGTTCAAGCTCCTTTAAAACATTCTTGCATGCAAGGGTTTTTCCGATACCAGGAACACCATATATGAAAAGATTCCTTCCATTCCTTTTCTGGAACAATGGCTTAATGCATGAGGCCATCTGAAACTGCTCATTTAATTAGCTTTGGCATATAGTCATAATCCAGGGCAACAGAATTCTTAAAAAGGGATTCATCTGCTTTCAGCATATCTTTGAACAAGGCCATAAAACAAAATAAAAGAAAGAAGTTTATATAGTTTTTGCTTGATTACTTTTTATATACACGCCCTTACATTCATGATAGTCAATAATTGCTCCTATATCATAAATAGAAGCAATAACAACATCACGAGGTGTTACAGTTTTTTCATCTTTTATTTGATAAGTTTTTTCTATTTTACTGGCATCTGTTTGTTCTTTAACTGCTTCTGGAGCTTGTTTTTTAAAAATAGATATTTTCATTTTGCCTCCAAGGTTTTAATGCCTGCCATTAAAAAAACTAGTATATAAAGCTTTGCTTATGTTTTTCAAGAAAGAGGATAAGTCATAATTTTTGATTAAAAAGTTTTATAGATTAACTAAGAAAATATTATTCTGGTTCTATCTTTTTTATGCCATTCATGTATGGAACAAGAACTTTTGGAATTGTGAGTGAGCCGTCCTTGTTCTGATAGTTTTCAAGTATTGCCCTGAAGGCCCTGGATGTTGCTATTGCAGTGTTGTTTAAAGTATGGATAAACTCTCTTTCTCCATTCTTTTTTTCATACTTTATATTTAATCTTGTTGCCTGGTATGCTGTGCAGTTTGAGTTAGAGCCAATCTCAAAGTATTTTTTCTCTCTTGGTGACCATGCCTCTAAATCATATTTCTTTGCTGCAATAATTCCAATATCTCCAGTGCATACATTCACAACCCTGTAAGGAATCTTAAGCCCTTTATATAAGTCCTCTGCATTTTTCTGGAGCTCTTCATGCAGTTTCCAGCTTTGTTCTGGCCTGCAGAATATGAACTGCTCTATCTTGCTGAACTGGTGCACTCTAAAAGTGCCCCTTGTGTCAATTCCATGAGAGCCAATCTCTTTTCTGAAGCAAGCTGAAACACCACAAAATTTAATTGGCAGTTCTGATTCCTTCAAAACCTCATTCATGAACATTGCTCCCATTGGATGCTCTGCTGTTGCAATAAGATAAAGGTCTTCATCCTCAATCTTATACATCACATTTTCAAAGTCTGCAAGTGATGTTACTCCTTCATATGCCTTCCTGTTCATCAGGAAAGGAGGCTCAACAAGAGTATAGCCTCTTTTAACAAGCAGGTCAATTGCATACCTTTGCAATGCAAGATCAAGCAAAGCAATTTTTCCCTTAAGATAATAGAATCCTGTGCCTGCTATTTTTGCAGCCCTGCTAAAATCACCACCATTTAAATCTTCAATCATCTCTCCATGGGATTTTAGCTTGAAATCAAATTTCTTTTTTTTGCCAACTTCATTTACAACAACATTGTCAGTATCATCCTTTCCAAAAGGAACTGACTCATGCAGGATGTTTGGAATTCTCATAAGATAATAGTTTATTTTTTCTTTCAGTTCTTTTTGTTTTTCTTCTATTTTCTTTATCTTGGATGGTAATTCCTTTATTTCTTTTATTTTGGCTGAGATATCCTTACCCTGCTTTTTAAGCTCATTTATTTCAAGAGTTGCTTTGTTCCTTTTTGCCCTCAGGGCCTGTGATTTCTGAAGAGATTTCCTGTATTCCTCATCTTTTTTTAGCAGGTCATCTACCCATGCAATCATCTCCTTCTCATGCCTTTTCTTCAGGTCTTTCTTAACCATACCTGAATTTTCCCTGATAAACTTTATTCCAAGCATTTATACACCTTATAAGTTTGTTTAAAGAGATTAATCTATTGAATATTTATTAATGTTTTGTTTTTAAGCATAATCAAGAAAATATAACTACAAAATTAATTTAATCTTTTCTCCTGTGTTTATTGCATCAACAAGTATTCTTGCTATCTTATTGTTCTTTTTTATCTTTATAATGCCGGTCTTGCCTGACTTTGCTGTCAAGAGGTAGTCATCATTGACATAAATGTTTATATCCTGATTCTTGAATTTCATGTCAAGATAGAAAATAATGCTCTTCTTTTTTATATCTGTGTTGAATTCTATGGTTTGCCCAGATGTTTTTTTATCAATCTCTTTGATGTCTATGCTCATGCCAAGCCTTTTTTCAATCTCATCAATATTTTTTCCCTGCTTCCCTATAATCTTAGCAATATTGCTTTCAGGAACATATACAATGCATTTGTTCTCTGATATAACATCCACTTCAACATCTTTTGAATAATGTCTGAATGCATCCTTTATGGTTTTTTCAGCAAGCTTGTTTGTTGGTGTTTTATGATTAGATACAACTGGAACAACAACTGTTTCCTCGCCATAAGAGTAAAGCTCATACTCTAATTTATCTGTCTCAAAGTCGTTTACCACAACAACAGGCCTTGCCAGATCAGCTTCTGTCATCCCTGTTGGCACCTTAACAACCATTTTCAGGCTTAAGACCTTATCGACAAAGCCATCTTTTATAAATATCACTGTATCTATTACCTGGGGTATAACACCTAATTCAATTCTTCCGACAAAGCGCTGGATAGCATCTATTGGATTGGTTGCATGAACAACACCAGCTAAGCCAATCCCAGATAATCTCAAGTCAGCAAACAACTGAAAGTCTGATGTATTTCTCATCTCATCAAATATTGTGTAATCTGGCCTTGACAAAAGCAGAATATCATGGATTTCCTGTGCACTTCCGTGCGAAATAGCATACTGTGTTATATTATCTGACAATACTAAATCTCTAGGTGCTTCTATTGTTTTCACAATCCTGCCTTTGTCAGAGTAGAACTTTGCAAGGGCCTGGGCAAAGGTTGACTTTCCCATTCCTGGCGAGCCCGCTATTAAAATTCCCTCTGCCTGGTCTGCAATTCTTTGCTTTAATTTTTCAGATAATTTATAATCCTCTAATGAAAGAGTCTTTACAGGCCTGACAGCTGTTATTTCCCAGCCATCTGAAAATGGAGGCTTTGTTATTACTATCCTGAACTTCCCAATCTGGGCTATTGTTGAGCCAGTCCTCTCTATCTCTATAAAAGCATCTCTTGCTATGGTTGATTCCTCAATTATTTCCCTGCTTATGTCTTTTATATCTTCTCTTGTGAGCT
Source organism: Candidatus Woesearchaeota archaeon (assembly GCA_017609385.1). Classification (GTDB taxonomy): domain Archaea; phylum Nanobdellota; class Nanobdellia; order Woesearchaeales; family CG1-02-33-12; genus CG1-02-33-12. Next base: position 4,448 of record JAFCEA010000028.1, on the reverse strand, counting down.
TTGTTTTTTCAACAGCAACAAATTTCCATTTTCCGGGCATTCCTTTTTTTGCATAGGGAACAACATTTTCCCTAAGATGGACGCTCATTGTTGTTTCATCAAAGAATTTCTCAAGTTTTAGCTTTTTGAAAAGCTTTTTTATTTCAATAAAAATAGTTTGAATGTCTTTTGCCTCTGCAACCCTTGCATGGGTTTTGTCAGAAGTCATTAAGCTTGCACTCTCATTATAAGCAAGCTCTCTTATCAATGAGTCAATCTCGCCAAGGCGTGCATATTTTATTTCTGAAGCAGTTGGTCTTTTTCCAGAGAACTCTAAATTAAATCCAATTTTTTTTGAAAGCTCTCTTATTTTGTTAAGCTCTTCAAGGCCAAGCACTCCTGTTTCCTTATTCTGGTTTGCCTGATGCTCAAGCTCTGCAAGAACTGCCTCATGTATTATAACTGATTTTGGAACTATCTCCTTCTTTTCTATCTTTGAAGAGACAAGCCCCTCTATTATAACAGAAGTGTCAGGAACAAGCTTCTCAATATTAACTGTTTTTTTCTTCATATTCACAATAAGAACAAGTTTAAGTTATTTAAATGTTTCTTTAAGGATTTGAAAATGGCAGAATTATTATGCTTTTAGTTTCATCCTTTGCTCAAAGGCCTTGTGGCTTTCTATCCTGCTTATCTCAAAAACAACCTTTACTATTGCAGCTATTGAAAAAAACATTACAATAAAGTTCTCAAGGCCATAGGGCATTCCAAGGTCAAATATTAAAGTTCCTTTCTTAAACTGGGCATAGGCTGCAAAAAAGACAGCTACAAATACAAGTAGCAAAATAACTAAGGTCTTTATTGTTCTTTTTCTATAATGATTCATTTTCCAAACCTCATTTAAGATAAATATTGTGCTGCTTTCTTCTGTGATACATGAAATTATCTTCAGTGTCTTCTATTGAATCCTTTACAAATTCAGTTATCTCAGCTATCTTTGAGCTTATCTCATCTGCATAATAAACAACAACTGCCTCTGGAAACATTGGCTGTTTAGGTGAGCCATATTCTGTTTTTCCATGATGGCTGACTATAATGTGAAGCAGTTTATTTTTTAGCTCTTTGTCAAGGCCAAGCTTGTTCATTTCATTTGAAACAAAAATAGAGCTTAGGACAATATGGCCAATTAACTGGCCTGAATCAGAGCCCTTAATGCGTGAGGTCATCTCAAGCTCATCTAGTTTTCCTATGTCGTGCAGTAATGCTCCTGCAATCAATAAATCCTTATCCAAAACAGGGAATAAATCAAAGCTTAAAAGAGAATATTTCAATACCTCTAAAGTATGTTCTAATAATCCTCCTATCCAGTTATGATGTATCTCAATTGCACCTGGATGTGTCTTGAATTTTGCTTCCATAGCAGGCTCATTAAATATATCTCCCAATAATTTTTTTATGTCTGGGTTTTTAACCTCATCAATAGCTGCTTTTAATTCAGAATACATGTCATCAATATCTTTTCTTGCTGGCTTTATGAAATCAGATTTATCATATTCATCTTCTTTTAATGGCTCTATTATGAATGGCTCATTTGTGGTTAGTTGAAGTTTTCCATTATAAACAGAAACCTTTCCTTGAACATGAACAACAGAATCAGGTTTTATTGAATCATAAAGTGCTCTTACTTTTTTCTCATCCTGGCTACCCCAGTATCTATAATCAAGGGTTTTGCCGCTGCTGTCTGATAAAATCAGCTGGAAAAAGAATCCCTTTGTATAGGGTGACATTGCTTTTTTTATCTTCACAACAAAGACATCATCTACTTTATCTCCATCTTTTAATGCTGAAACAGTCTGTTTCTTCTTATATTTGATTTTAATACCCCCAATCTTAATATAATCTTAATTTTTATAAAACTTTCTTTTTATTGGTTTAAAAAGGTAGCTTTCCGAAAGTTTATTAAATGATGTTTCTATAATCTTTGTTATGGAACCAAAAATAATAAGGTCAGATGAGTTAAAAGAGGATGACTACGGAGCAACAAAAGTAACTGATATTTTGAATATAAAAGAGTTTTTGAAATTTAATATTGCAAAGGTTAGAAAAATCGGGGATGATATAAAACTTGGATTTGATACAGAAAGTGATGTGGCTTATTATGTTCTAGAGGGCGAGGGTGATTGTGTAATAAATAACAAAAAATATCATGTCAAAAAAGGCGATTGTTTATTTTATCCTAAAGGAACTAAATATAAGCACTTAAAGGGACTTACACTTCTAGCAATTGCCTCTCCACCGTTTGACCGTAAGAAAAGGGTTTATGTTGAATGATAGGGAATTATATCATCTAACAAAGATTCATGAAGAAAAATTCTTTAATTTGGCCTGTTTGTCCTGTTTTGTTTCACTGGCCTCTTTGTTATCTTTATTCCAGTTGCTGTAATACTGCAGTTTTTTTTCTTTCTTTATATTAAACTTTTTCTTGTTCTTTTTTTTAAGCTCCTCTCTTTGCATTTCATCAAGGGCTTTCTCAAGTTTTGTTTTCATTTTCTTGAAACATAAAGCCTATAGCCGCCGCTTTTTGTTTTTTCTTCCATATTTCCAAAGACCTCAAGCATTTTCTCACCAAGCATTTTTCCTCCCTTGCGGTGCCTGGCAATTAATTGCAATAAACCATCTTTTTCAAGGTGCTCTTTTGATTCTTCAATAATACTAAAGCACAGTTTTCTTCCTGCTGTTATTGGCGGATTAACAACAATTGTGTTGAATTTTTCCTTTACAGCTGAATAAAGATTGCTATATTTTACTTCAACATTATCAACATTATTAAGTTCAAGATTCATTTTAGCAAGCTTTAATGCTCTTTTGTTAACATCAACCATTAAAATAGTTGTTTTTGGAAATATTTTTGCTATCACAATACCAACAACGCCATACCCGCATCCAAGGTCTAGGATTTTCCAATTATTTTTAACAACACAATTTTCAACAAGAACCCTTGTTCCATTATCTACTTTTTTCTTTGAAAAAACACCTGAGCCAGAGTAAAATTCAAATAGTTTTCCTCTTAGAATAGCTTTTATTTTCTCAAGCCTTAAAGGGCTTGTTTGCTTTTCTGAATAATAGTGCGGCATAAAAAGGATATTATTATGATTGCTTTTAAAAGTTTTTGTTTTTAATCCATTATCCTAAGCAGGCTGAATGTAATCCTGTCTGCTGCCTTCACAATATCCCATTCATCCTCTCCCTGGACAATAATGCAGTCTTTGTCAGAATAGACTGCTGTGCTGTTTCCTATTCTAAAGAATATAACACCTGTTCCATTAACAGCATCCCTGCATGTCTTAACAAGAGTCCTATTATTGCTAGACTCTGTAAGGGCACTTTGAGATGGTATGTTCAAGATTCCATAGCGAGTGCCAACTATCCTTCCTAATTCAGTAATAGCAAGAACAGCCACAGAACTTAGATTGCCTGGAACTGTAAAATAAATCTTTTTTGAATCTACAATCTTCTTATATATTCCTGGCTCAACAGTGATATGCTCAAGCTCATTAGGTGAATACCGTGTTGTTATTCTAAAAAGCGTATTGCCTATCTGTACTTCTGTAAGCCAGAGGTTGGATATTTTAGTAAATTTAAACCCATTATATACATAACTTTCTTCAATTGTCTTTGGATGATAAAGGTATCTTATGCTAAAGAACAAGACAAGAAGCCCAATAATTATAATAACAATTAGTATAATATTTTTACTACTGCTTTTATCATATCCCGTGTGTACCTCCTCTGATTCCAGGTTTTTTTTAATATCTTCATTAGGTTCCTCTTTCTCAACCATCAAAATCACCCCATTACACCAAATAAGGAATACAATAATCTTTCTTTAAGAACAGTGAAATCCTCTCCTGATCTTAGTTCACAGATAATGCAGTTGTTATCAAGGTAAAAACCTGTTTGATTTGACTCTTTAAAATATATTATAGGTAATGTATTTGTTGCATTATCACAATCAATTACTGGTAAGTTAAAGGTATTGTTTACTGTAAGCCCGTTATCAACATATATTTGAAAATATGGCCAGAACATTTCCTTTAACAAGGCAATATCTCCGCTATAACGGTTTTCAGGATCATGTGTAAAATAAATCATGTTTGTGCTTTTTATCTTGTCAATGATCTCATTGCTTAAATTAATGCTTTCAAGATCTGCTGGAAAATAGTTAAAACTCATTTGCCTTCCATTGATTCTTGTATACCATCTTCCATCATCAGTTCTTGAAAATGAAAAATCATTGTATTTTTCCTTTGAGCCGCCCTTAAAAACATAGCCAATGGTACTGGTTAACATAAGAACTACAATAAGAATAATTACCCAAATCCCCATTTTATTCTTTTTCTCGTGTTTTTTCCTCATTTTACATCAGAGAATTAATCTTGGTATTTATATCTTTTTGTTTAAAGAATTTT
>JAFCEA010000027.1 GCA_017609385.1 Candidatus Woesearchaeota archaeon | reverse complement strand
AACCCTGTCATCAACTAAAACAGGCTCTTTAAAATTCTCCCCACCATGAACTGCCCTATGACCAATTGCCTTTATATTACTAAGTGAACTTATTATCCTATTAGCCAGAATTATGTCAAGAACATTCTTTAATGCAATTTTATGGTTTTTAATCCTTTTTCTTATCCTCTTTGTTTTGTTTTTTATTTCATATTTAATAAAAGAATCATCTAAACCAATGCCATCAACAATCCCCTTAATCAAGACATGCTCTTTTTCTTTAATCTCAAAAAGCTGGAACTTCAGGAGCTTGAGCCAGAATTTAATACCAATATTTTCATTCTATCACTTCTTTATATTTTGTGCCTGCACAACAGTTATTGCAGTTAAATCAACAATATCCTGAACAGAGCAACCCCTTGATAAGTCGTTCATTGGTTTTTTAAGGCCCTGAAGTATTGGGCCAATTGCTCTTACATTACCAAGCCTTTCAACGAGCTTATATGATATATTACCAGAGCTAAGGTTTGGAAATACAAGCACATTGATTTTTTCCCCGCAGTTAACCTGAGGGCATTTCCTTTCACAAACACTTTCTATAAGGGCAGCATCTGCCTGGATTTCACCAACAACATTTAATCCAGATTTTTTGGCAATCTTTACTGCTTCTCTTACCTTCTCTACATCCTCTCCATTTCCAGAGCCAGTTGTTGAATATGAAAGCATGCCTGCCTTTGCTTTTTTATTAAAAAGATTTTCAAATGTTTTAATTGAAAGCATCGCTATCTCAGCAAGTTCATCTGGAGTGGGATTCGGAATAACAGCGCAGTCAGCAAAGAGCAGAACTTTATTATCTTTTATCATGAGCATTGCTCCAGACACTTTTTTAACATCCTTTTTTGTTTTTATTATCTGGAAAGCAGCCCTTATTGTGTCTGCAGTCGAATGTGATGCTCCACAGACAAGTCCGTCAGCATCATTATCATAAAGCATCATAGCCCCAAAGTAGAGCTCATTTTTCAGGATTTTTTTAGCATCATCCAAACTTATACCTTTATGTTTTCTCAACTCAAAAAGCCTTTCTGCATATAGATCAAATTTCTTTGATTTAAGATGATCAATAATTTCAACACCCTTTAGATTTAGCTTAAGTTCATCAATCTTTCTTAAGATGTCTTTTGGATTACCCAGAAGAATAACCTTGGCAATCCCCTGCTTTAATATAGTCTCAGATGCCTTTAAAATCCTCTCATCAAAGGCCTCTGGAAAAACAATCTTTTTAGGATTCTTTCTGGCTTTTGTTATTATGCTATCCAAAACTTCCATAATCAGAGTAACTTTCTTTTATTTATTTAAAACTTTTCATTTAAAATCCAAAACAAAAATTTTTGTTATAAAATTGAATAATTTGGAACACAATTTAATTATTAATCTATTTATGAATGGCAACAAATCAAAAAATTTATAAACTTCATTTATTTTATGTATATTTAGTTTATTCGGGAGTGATTTAAATGATATTATTTTGTTGTAATTCAGGACCAGATTTAGAAGAGAGATCAAGAAGAAAACAAATTAAAACCCAGCTAAAAAAACGTACTTATGAACAATTATATAATATTGTTAAATCTTACCATAAATCGGGTAACATAAGTGTTATTAGTATTATTAATTCCTTCAATATATTTTCTCAACGGAACTTCGGAAAAGAAGCTAGTGAAGAATATAATGCTCGGCTGATGAGCACTTTAGCAAGAAAGGTTATAGCAGAAAAATATCCTGGTCGCAAACAGCCAACCCAAATCGGGGATTATCTATAAAGGCAATACCCTCTTCAGACTTCTTTTCACGTGGAAAAAAGCCCAGAAAAAGATAACATTTAAATAATAGGGGCATATAGTAATTACATGGTTTTTTAACTGGGTGGTTACATATAGAAGTTAGCGACTGCTAAATGTTAAAAAAACATAACATATTAATAGTGGTAATATTAGTTCACTTATATTAAATTAAAAATAAAAGAGGGAGGGTGAGGATAATGATTGTAAAAGAAGAATTTTTGAGCAGGTTAAAGCTGTATTTTTCTCTAAATTTGTATGAAGTAAAGATATGGACAGCCCTTTTATCAAGAGGGGTTTCAACTGCTGGAGAATTAAGTGATATTGCAAATGTTCCAAGGTCAAGAAGCTATGATGTTCTTGAGTCACTTGAGAAAAAAGGCTTTGTTGTTATGAAGTTTGGAAAGCCAATAAAATATATGGCAGTTCCTCCAGAAGAGGTTGTTGAAAGAGTAAAGAAAAACATGAGAATAGATGCAGAGACAAAGGTTAAGAGATTAGAGGAATTGAAAAAAACAGAGGTTTTAGGTGAATTAAAAACACTTTTCACACAAGGTGTTGAGTTAGTTGAGCCAAGCGATTTGTCAGGCTCATTAAGAGGAAGACATAATCTCTACAACCATATTGACTTTACATTAAAGAGTGCTGAAGACACAATCACCATTGTGACAACATCTGCTGGTTTAGTAAGAAAAGTAGAATCATTAAAGGGAACTCTTGAAAAAGCCAAAAAGCGCGGCGTCAAGATAAGGATAGCAGCACCAATAACAAAGGAATGCAAGGGAGCTGTTGATGATTTAAAGGGAATTGCAGAAATAAAAAACGTTGACAAGCTAAATGCAAGATTTGTAGTTGTGGATGGCAAGGAATTAATTTTTATGGTTCTGGATGACAAGGATGTACATCCAACCTATGATGTTGGAATCTGGGTAAACACGCCACTCTTTGCATCTGCATTAGAACAGTTGTTTGAGCTTGCATGGAAGGATATGAAGCCTGCACTAAAAGTAATTAAAGAGTAATTATTTCTTAATTTTTTATTTTTCACAAAAGATTTAAATAAACCATTTAATCCTTAGTTCCCATGGTATTGATATCTGGAATTGATGAAGCAGGCAGAGGCCCTGTTATTGGGCCATTGGTCATAGCTGGTGTTTCAATAGGGGAGAAAGACCTTAACAGATTAAAAAAATTTGGAATAAGGGACTCTAAACTACTAAGCCCGAAGCAGAGGGAAGACCTGTTTGATAAAATAACCAATACAGCAAGAAAATATAAAATTATAATAATCTCCCCAAAAGAGATAGACTCTGCTCTTAAATCAAAAAACCTTAACCTTAACTGGCTGGAAGCAATAAAATCTGCTGAGATTATAAACTTCTTAAAGCCAAAAAAAGCAATAATTGACTGCCCAAGCAACAATATTACAGCTTATAAAAATTTTTTAAGAAAGCATTTGAAAAATAAAAAAACAAAGCTTGTTTTAGAGCACAAGGCAGACATTAAATATATTATTGTTTCAGCAGCCTCAATAATTGCAAAGGTGACAAGAGACAATGAAATAAAAAAAATACAAAAAAAAATAAAAGAGCCAGTTGGATCTGGCTATCCCTCTGACCCTATTACAATCAATTTTCTGGAAAAAAATTATAATAACTATCCAGAAATTTTTAGAAAGGAATGGGCTTCATGGAAAAATATTAATAAAAAAAAGAAACAAAAAAGTTTAAAAGATTTTCAGTAAAACCTATTCTTCTGTTACTTCTTCTGTAGTTTTTTCAAGAACAGCCTCATAGTATTTCACAGGCTTTATGTCTGTTATAACTGTCTTGTGCATTACAAACTTTCCATCCTTGCTCTTTAAGACCTTGCTCTCAACTATTGGCATGTTTTTTATCTGTTCTAGTCTTTTTTCACTAAATTCCATTTTTTGACCTCCTAATTTTTTAATCTTCTCTTTTAAGAAGATTATCCAATAAAGTCAGAAATAATTCTTTATATGGATTTTTCAAAAAAAATAAGCATATTTTCAGAATAATTAAAGAAATCACGAAAACTATGGCAATGTTCTATATTTTGTGTTTATCATGCCCCACTCAACAAACAATAATGCCAGGGCAATCATCATAAAACCCATTGACAGGTTTATAGGTATTTTTTCTTCTGCAGAGGATAAGATATCATCAAAAGCCCTGACTAACTCTTCCTTATTCTCAGCCTTATAGTATTTGCCTCCGGTTTTTTGAGCTATTCCAATCAAGGTTGGTTCATCAAGTTTGGAAAGAATATCCCCTTTTATGAATGTTCCCCCCTCTTTTGTGCCAATACCTATAGTATTAACTGTTACATGGTTTTTGTTTGCATATTCAATAGCCTCATCAACAGACATACCAACAGTGCTTTGACCATCTGTTAGCAAAATAATCACTCTTGCATTTTCTTCCCTTAACAAAAGATTTGAGGATGTTGTTATTGCGCTACCTATATCAGTTCCTCCAGTCCTCTTAATTCTTATACCATTAATAGCCTCTTCTGTCTTTTTCATGTTATCTGTCAAATCCTGCTCAACAAAGCTTGTTCCTGCAAAGGAAACAACACCAACCCTTGTTCTTGCCTTTAAGTTCTCAACAAATAATGAAGATGCTTTTCTTGCAGCATCAAGCCTATACGGCATGAAATCATCTGCTAACATTGAACTTGAGGCATCTATTGCAATAACAAAATCAAACTCACTGCTCTGGCCAATGTACCAAAGGACAGGCCCTGCTATGGAAAATATAAGAAACAACAAAACAAAAACTCTTATCATCAATAAAAACCTATTTTTTGATATTGTTTTAACGTTTTTCAACTCAAACTTGGCTCCAGTAACTCTTTTTATTGCCTCAAAATTAGCAAATTTCACAGCTCTTCTTTTCAGATACCCCAAAACAAAAAAATGGGTTATAATAAGGAGAGGTATGCTTACCAAAAGCCACAAATAAAATGGATTAACAAATGTTAAAGTTATCATTTTTTCCTTTTATGCCTCATCAAAAAGAACCTTATTATATCATGCAGAAATGGCTTGTCTGTTCTTAACTCTAAAAATTCTGATTTGGAATTTATAAATGTTTCTTTGATATGTTTTACCTGTTCTTTAACAACTGATTCATATCCTTCTTTTATTGCTGCTGTATCTATTAAGACTTCTTTCTCAGAGTAAGGATCTGAAATAACAACCTGGCCAATATCTGCTGGCATTTCATAATCTCTAGGGTCTCGGACCATTATACCAATTACCTCAAATTTATCAGATGCAGCTCTTAAATATTTTTCCCAATCTTTACCCAGCCCAATAAAATCCGATACAATGACAACTATTGCCCCCCTTTTGACAGAACTCATTAACTCCTTTATTATTTTGATAAAATCAAATTTGCCCTCATAAAGCTTTGGGTCAGATAAGGCATTTATTATCATAAAATATTGCCTGTTGCCCATTGTTGGTGGCAGGAGCTTAACCATCCTATCAGTAAACATAACCAAACCCACTGAATCACCTGCCCGTATGGCTGCAAAACTCATTGAAGCAACAAGCTCTGCTGCATACTCATTCTTTAGCTTTTCAACAGATGCAAAAGACATGCTTGAGCTGACATCAACTAAAAAAACAACATTAACATTCCTTTCCTCTACAAGAACCTTAATCAATAAATCCTGTGATCTCAATGTTGCTTTCCAGTCAATCATGCTAGCGTCATCACCAACATCATAATCCCTATAGCCCTCAAAATCAAGACCCTTGCCCTTAAACGTGCTTTTATAAGAACCTGTCAGGATTCCTGTAAATCCTTTTTTAGTAGATATCTCTAACCTTTTAATAAGCGGCTTTAAATTCAGCTTTAATTCTTCCATTTTTTTAATATGATTTATGGAACAGGAACTCTTGCTAGAATATCTGAAATCACATCCTCAACCTCTATATTTTCTGATTGTGCTTCATAACTCAAGATAATCCTATGCCTTAGAACATCATATGCAACCTCTTTTACATAATGTGGTGTTACAAATGTTTTTCCTTGCATTAATGCCTCTGCCTTTGATGCAATAAACAAGCCAATAGATGCCCTTGGAGAAGCACCCCAATCTATATAATCTCCCAGCTTAACCTTATACTTATTGGGATTTCTTGTTGCATCAACTATCTGAACAATATACTTTTCAATCTTTTTATCAAGGTAAATCTTTTTTACATCATCCTGCAGTCCTAAAATTTTTTCAGTGGACATTATTGATTTTAAGCTGAAATTCTCAAACTTATTTGTTGTTATATTCTGATTAAGTATGATCTGTTCCTCTTTGAGGTTTGGATAACCTATGTTAATCTTGAATAAGAACCTGTCAACCTGTGCTTCTGGCAATGGATAAACACCCAACTGCTCCAGGGGATTTTGTGTTGCAAGAACAAAGAAGGGCATTGGCATAGTGAATGTTTCCTTTCCAATGGTTGCCTGTTTTTCCTGCATACACTCAAGCAAGGCAGACTGCACTTTTGGAGGTGCTCTGTTTATTTCATCAGCAAGAATAAAATTACTGAATATTGGTCCCTTAAGAACATAAAAACCCTTTTCCCTTTCATAAGCTGTTATACCTATTATATCTGTTGGCAAAAGGTCTGGGGTAAACTGGATCCTGCTGAAGCCGCAACCCATAACAGCAGATAATACCCTTACAATAAGTGTTTTAGCAAGCCCCGGAACACCTTCTACAATCACATGACCATCTGATAACAAAGCCCTTAAGAATCCATTAATTACTTTTTCTTGTCCAACAACTATCTTTGAGATTTCTTTCTTTATATTATTAAGAATTTTTTGATCTTTAATTATCTTTTCAGCAAGTTCTTTTTCATTCATATACTAGTTGAGCAATTCCTAATATTTATATTTTGTTATCCTACTTGACAAGAGTGAAATATTACACGATACATTTATATAGGAATATTTAATAATCTAAAACTAAGATGCGTTTAAATCCTTTCAAGAGGAAAAAGAAAAAGCCTGATAGAATTGAACTAATAAAAAATAATACCTTTAAGAGAATACAGGCATTCAGAAAACATTTTTCCAAAAAAAGTAAGGATGATAACTTTATACAATTCTTTCATATTGTAAGGCTTTTTTTTGCTGAGTTATTCAAGGTTAAGTATGAGTTTACATATGAAGAATTAAGCAGTGAGTTAGAGAGAAGAAGAATAGACAAAAATTTGAAGGAAAAAATTCTTTTTTTCTTAAAAAAGTTATCTGTTGTTGAGTACAGTGACAAAAAATTGCCTGCCTCAGAACTGAAGAAATTATTAAATGAGTTTTTAAAATTATTTGAAAGATTGACATTTAATGAACAGAAAATTAAGGAGACCCGGCTTAATAAAATACTAAAGTTCCTTAGGATTAAGGGACCATTAACACAAAAAAAAGAAGCTAAGAAAAAACAAAATACTTTACTAACCTTAATACACCCCCTATTATCAAAACTTAAAATAAATCTTGGCAAAAGCAGACTAGAGCAAGTGCATGGCATGCTTATTAAGGCATTGGATATGCTTAACAATAATGAAATCAAAAAGAGCAAGCAGTTATACGTAAAGATTAAAGAAAAATATAACCAGCTGAGCATTGAAGATAAAAAACAGGTTTATGATGATATCCTGCTCTTGTATAAAGAGCTTGTTTCTGCTAAAAAAGATTAATATCCTTTTTTATGTCTTCTCCTTGATCCTCTGTGGGAAATTAAATAAAGCAGCAATACAATAATAAACAAGATACCTATACCTGCTGCAATAAGCCTTGTTCTTTCCCGCTTAGTTTCCTCAATAGTTGGTTCCTCTATTATTGGTTCTTTTGTTGTTATAAGATACTTGCATGTATCAACAACAGACTGTATCAATAGCTGTGCTCTCTTATAATCTGATTTTGCTATTGCATTCTGTGCCTCTATTCTTATAATCTGATTTTGCTATTGCATTCTGTGCCTCTATAAGCTGCTCATTTAGTTCAAGGCACTCTGGGTTTTCCTCAAGCAAATCCCTTGTGAATGCTATCTTAGTGTTTAGCTCTTCTGGACCCCATTGGCCAAGTTCTATAGAACTCATGAGAAACTTTGCAGAATCATTAAATTCAGGGTCTTTTACATTTGCAAATACAACTACTTCATAAGAACCAAGAGCAGTGTATGATTCTATAATAAGGCTTGTATCAACAGATGTCTTTTTTTCTATTGTCTCAAAATAATCCCTTGTAAACTTTAGCTTAATAACGCTGCTGTTGGTAGATGCACTTAATCTTACCTCATTTAATGTAAGATCCCCATAATTGTTTAATTTTATTGGTGCAATTACTGTATTATTTTCATACATAGTCATTGTTTGTGGTGTTATTAAATTAAATGAGTATGGTTTTTCTACTTCTTTTTCCTTTGTTTTTATTATGGTTGTTGATCCTCCGCCACCACTATAGATTATTGTTGCACCAGGTGTTATGCCCTCATATTCTACAAATGTTAATGTGATATTGTTGCTTCTTGTTGTGTTATAGCTATCATTCATTGTGAAGGATACTGTTTCTGAGCCATACCAATCACTTGCAGGCGTGAGTGTAATCTGATGAGTTGTAGTTCCTATGGATATATCTATATATGAGTTTCCGCTAACATCATATGTTAGTGTATCATCTGTGTCAGCATCATAAAAATAGTCATCAAGGTCTATCCAGTTAACATATATTGTATTTTGGTTGCCTGTGAAATCAGAGATAATATAATTTATCTTTATATCATGCAATGTTGGTGTTATAGTATTATTTGTTGTAGAAAGATTTGCCCTGTATTGTATATACTGATAATCTTCAGATTCAACTAATGAATCAGTAGTATAAATAGAACTCCAGCTTGCATTATCCAATCCAGATTCTGTTGCTGATGTTCTTGTCTGCAGTGTTATGTTTGTACTATCCGGCATTGTTGTGCTAAAGTTAATATAAGTTATGTTCATGTTATCACTTGCCTGGAGATTTATTGCTGATGATATAAATGTGCCCTGTGAATAATAATCAGTTGAATTCTGCTTATCAAGTATTATGTCTCCACTCTGTGCTGTCGTATTTGTGTTGCTGTTTGTTCCAGAGCTGAAATCTTGTTCAGTTGTTTGTGTTATTATTCCAAATGTTGGTAGCCTGTTTGTATTGTTAACACTTACATCCCAGGTTATGCTGTCTGTTTCATTAGAGCTATCAGAAACTATTGCTGTTATGTTATGTTGCCCAGCTGCTGTAAAATCAGGCTCATAAAGCCATGATTGGTTTGTTGATTGGTTAACAGAATCCAAATACCAAACATATGTTAAACTATCTCCATGAATTAAGTCTTCATCTTCTGCTGTTATGCTGAACTGCAATGAGGTGTTTTCTGCTGTATTTGGTGTTAGGTTAACTGGGGTATAAGAGGTTATGTTTGGAGCATGGTTAATGTTTAATATTGTAAATATTATAACAGAGCTGGTTATACTATTATCATCACTTACTGAAATATTTATTGAGTGATTTCCAACATCCTCGTTTATTGGAGTAAATGATATAACTCCTGTACTTGGGTCAATGGTAAATAAAGAGCTATTATCGCTGAATGTTAAAGGGTTATTTTCCTCATCAGTTGCGTTAATATTATAATAAAACAATGTTCCTTCTGTTGCTGTTTGGTTTTCCAAAGGAGGGTTAAAGTAAGGAGGATCATTTACTTCGCTGATATTTAACCAGAAGTTTGCTGAATCTGTTGCATTATCATCATCCGTTGCATTGATTTGTATCTGATAAACACCAACCTGGCTTGCATTTGGTGTAAA
>JAFCEA010000141.1 GCA_017609385.1 Candidatus Woesearchaeota archaeon | reverse complement strand
AATGCTGAAGAACAGACCTTTGGGTGGTTTGATAAAAATAAAATAATCTATAATAAAAACAATTTTTTCTTTGATAATAAAAAAGCTGAGTTATCAAAGAATTTGGGCATCTCAAAGTTTATTGAGGACAGGGCTGAAATAGCATTAAGTTTAGCTGAAAATAATGTTAATGTACTGCTGTTGGATTATCCATGGAACAATCATGAAGACCAGAAGATAGTCAAAGAAGTTAATAAGCATCCTAAAATCAAAAGAATCAATAATACTCCAATTGCTTACTGGCTTAATCTAGAAAATGAATTGATAACCTAATTTTCATCAATATTTAAATAAGATTAGTTCTTCTGGAGTTGTATGGAAAAAGAATACTTTAATGAGATTATTGGGATTTTAAAGAAAAAAAAGCTCTCAAAGCAGGAAATCTCTGATTTAAAGACTCGGCTGTGCAGGAAATATAAGATAGACATACCCACAGACATAAGAATACTATTAAGTGCAGACATAAAAGACCGCAGATTGCTTAAACATCTGATAACAAAGCCAACAAGGACGATTTCTGGTGTTGCTGTTTGTGCTATTATGACCAAGCCATTGAAATGCCCTCATGGAAGGTGTGCAATATGCCCTGGCGGTCCTGGGTCAGTTTTTGGAAACATGCCACAAAGCTATACAGGCAAGGAGCCTGCAGCAAGGCGCGCTCTAAGAAATAATTTTGATCCTTATTTACAAGTAATTAACAGACTTGAGCAGTATATCATGACAGGCCATGTCCCTGATAAAATTGAGCTTATAATAATGGGTGGAACATTTCCAAGCTTTAAAAAAACATATCAGGATTACTTTATTAAGTATGCATTAAAGGCAATGAATGATTTTTCTTTTATTTTTTTCAGAAATAATAAGCTCAATCTTAAAAGATTTAAAGAGTTCTTTGAAATGCCTGGCAATTTCCAGGATGATGCACGTGTTAAAAGGATTAAAAATAAATTAATAAAACTAAAAAACAAAACGACTCTTGAGAAAGAGCAGAAAAGAAATGAAAACTCTAAAATAAGATGTGTTGGCCTTACAATTGAGACAAGGCCTGACTTTGCAAAACCCAAACATATTAATTATATGCTTGAGCTTGGGGCAACAAGGGTTGAGCTTGGAGTCCAGACTGTTTATGATACTATTCTTAAAAAAATAGAGAGGTGCAACCCTTGCCTTAAAAGATGCTGGTTTTAAGATAAACTATCACATGATGATTGGCCTGCCTGGCTCAAGCAGGAAAAAAGATATTAATTCATTTAAAAAAATATTTTCAGATCAAAGCTTTAGGCCGGATATGCTTAAGATTTATCCATGCATGGTTTTAAAGGGAACAAAACTTTACAGGTTGTGGAAAAATCACAAATATAAACCAGTAACAACAAAAAAAGCAGTTGAAATAATAACTGAGATAAAAAGCTTTGTTCCGCTTTATGTAAGAATTATGAGGGTGCAAAGAGATATTCCAACATACTTGACAGAAGCAGGAGTTGACAAAACTAACCTAAGGCAGTACATTGAAAAGGAATTAAAAGAAAAGGGAATAAAATGTAATTGCATTAGATGCAGGGAAATTGGACACAAGCTGAAAAAAGAAAAAATAAATTTAAAAAATATAAAACTAAAAATCATTGAATATGATGCAAGCAATGGAAAAGAGTTTTTCATAAGCTATGAGGATGTAAAAAATAATGCATTGATTGGCTTTTGCAGGCTGAGATTTCCATCGCAAAGCTTAAGAAAAGAAATAACAGACAAATCAGCACTTATAAGAGAGCTTCATGTCTTTGGCTCTGCAATCTCAATTGGAAAAAAGGGAAATATACAGCATGCTGGCTATGGAAAGAAACTATTAAAAAAAGCAGAGGATATATCAAGAAAAAACAAAAAAAATAAAATTGTTGTAATCTCAGGCATTGGTGTAAGAAATTATTACCGCAGGCTTGGTTATAAAAAGCAGGGGCCTTACATGGTTAAAAACCTAAAATGACAAGAATTCCAGGAACAGAAAATATTGAAATAAAGGAAAAGTTTGAGCAGAGGTACAGGGCTCTTTTGGGAAAGGATTACAAAAAATTCATAGAAACATCCCTTTCATTCATGAGAAAAAGCATAAGGGCCAATACATTGAAAATAACAATTGATGAGCTTAAGAAAAGATTGGAAAA
>JAFCEA010000026.1 GCA_017609385.1 Candidatus Woesearchaeota archaeon | reverse complement strand
CTGGGGTGCTAAAATGCCCAACAGCTTCGAAATTGTGCTGGAAAATGCCAAATTGTTTGACGGCAGGACATTCACATTATACAAGTGCCTGAAGTCAGGGCTGTATGACATTCAATTTAAGGCTACAAGAAAGGAAACCACTGAAAAGTAATATTAGGTTTAACTGCTAATTATGTTCAATGAGGTTTTAAAATGAAGTTAAATAAAGAAGAAAAAGAGTTTATTGTATCCATAAGAAAATCAAAGTTATCTAAAGAACAAAAAGATAAGCTTTTAAATTTAGTGAAGATTAATAGAGTTATTATGGATACAATTTTATCAAAATTGAATATATAGAAAACCTCACTAAACATAATTGCGGTTAAATTCAATTAAAACTAAATTTGAACAGCAAACATTCAACAAAATAAAATGAAAATAACAAAAGAAGAAATACTTGAAAAGTTTACGCCTGAAGAAATGGCTGACCTGCTGGTTGGTGCAAACCTGAGATGCAAGAGCGACAAGGATTTAATTGCATACCTAATGGGAAAAATAAGAGAACTTGAAGAGGAACTGAAAAATGTGGTCAAGAATACTAAGCGTAAAGCCAAGCGAGATTAGGAAAACTCTGCGGGCTTATGAAGCAAAACAGAAGGAAAAAGAAAAGTATAAATAGTAGTTATGCTTTACAAATTATTCCTTGAGTTGGGAAAAGAGGTTGGTAGTATGGAAGTAGCAGAAGTTAAACAATATATTGGGAAAAAGGTTTTAATAGTTCTCCAGAATAATTTTAAATTCACATTTACTATGCCTGAGTTTGAAGGCCATGTATTCTCTATTGTTGATAAGTATGGCAATAATGTAACTATTGACTGCAACTTGATTTCTTTAATATACGAAAAGAGGGGTGATAATAATAAAACCTGAAACAGAAACAGAAATCATATTAAATAGTTGGTTACAAACTAATAATATTCCTATATGGCACAATAGAAAAATAAAGGAATTAAATAACCAAATTATATTTAAGACACAAGGTGAATCAAGGAAAAAACCAGACATGATTATATATTCTCAAATGTTACATAAGTATGGAGCTATTGAAATAAAATCTGGAATAACTAATAAAAACATTTATGATGCTTCAAAGATAATTAAATATCAAAAAGAATACAAAGAAGGAAAAACAAAATACTATATTGAAGGGAAAGAAATTAATATTAATTTTTTTATAGTTGCAACAAAATATTCTGTAAATGGTCATTTATTTGAAAATGAGATAAAAGAAAGCCCTCATAATGAAAAATGGCGTAAAGAAATATTACCAAAATGTAAAAATGAACCACCAATTGAGTATAATAGATCCAAATCATTTCTAAGACAGTTATGGAGTATATGGAGACAAGAAAGAGGAAAAGATGAACCTGGTATAGGAATATTGTTATCTTCTTGTTTAGATGGTATTGAATCAAAGCCCAAGATATTTTATCAAACTTATGAAAATAATAGATGGAATGTAAGATGGAGAAAGATATAAATAAATGCATCCAGGAATTTGAAAAGTTCTATACTTTGCTTATGCAGAATGCTCCAGAGGATTATACTCCTTGGTTTTTTCCATGCAAGCCAAACAGGAAAGACCCAAGCCCAGCAGCAATATTAAAAATAGATAAATCAAGTAATGGCAGTTGGCATCATCCGTCAGCAAGGTTAAGCAAAGAGCAATGCATTGAACACATAAAGCAAGGCTATAATATTGGAATAAGTGCAAGAAAAGATGATATTTTAATTATTGGAGATATTGATGACAAAAAGTATTTGGATCAGTTACCAAAAAACACATTAACAGTTACAAGCAGGAAAAGAGAGGGTTGGCATTTCTTTGGTTGGAACAAGGATGACACTGCAAAGATTAATTTACCAACAGACTCTGGAGAAATGAGGAGTAATAACCAATATGTATTATCGCCTGGTTCTTTTGTGCCTACTGAAAACAACAATAACCAAGATGCTGGTTATTACACAGTTAAAGATACTTTGCAACCAAAACTAATGAGTTTTGAAGACTTGCCACAATTCTTTAAGGATAAACAAAGAGAAAACATTGAAATTGAGACTAAAATAAAGCAGAAAGAGGAATTTAAGGGTTATACAGGTGGAAAATATGATGAATTGTTCAAATTAAAGGTTTCTGATATTGTTGGATTAATTCCACAGAGCAAAAGAGTAAGCCATCCATTACATGAAAGCGAAACAAGGTCAAATTTCTCATTGAGTTCAGATGGTTACTTGGGCCACTGCTGGCGACATATGGTTTCTCTTAATGCTGTGCAATATTTATGTGTTGAAGCAGGATATGCTAACTGCGAAGATGCAGGAACACCACATAAAGGCAGAGGGCTAAGCAAGATAAGGGGAGATAAACAAGCTTTGGAGGTTGCATATAATCTTGCTGTTAAGAAAGGCCTTATCCAAAAGGAAGAGACACAACAACAAAATAATGATTCTGAAATGATAAAGCAGAATATAATCCAACTAATGGTTATAAATAAGAAAAAGAAAGCTGCTGAACTCTTGGCAAACCTTTTCTTAAAGGAGAATAAGGTTTACACTACAAGGAGTGACAAAAATCCTGAAGTTTGGATATACCAAGAGGGTATATATGTTCCTGAAGGAATAACCACTATAAAAGAATATGTTGATGGTATACTTAATGAGAATTACACAACTTATTTTATAAACCAAGTTAGTGAGAAAATAAAAATAAGGAGCTATATAAAACAAGAGGATTTATTTAAGGAAACAAAGCCAGAATACTTAATTCCTGTTAGAAATGGTATTTTAAACTTAAAAAGTGGTCAAATAATGGATTTTGACCCAAAATATAAGTTTTTTGCAAAGTTTCCTGTTTATTTTGATGAAAATGCAGATTGCCCTGAATGTAAGAAATTCTTTAGTGAGGTACTTAGTTCAAAGGAGGATATTGTGTTAATGCAGGAAATATTTGGTTTTGCTTTGTTAAGAGAATACAAATATCACCATATCTTTATTTTAGAAGGTTGTGGGAGAAATGGCAAAAGTGTTACACTTAATTTGCTCAAAAGCCTTATAGGGATTGAAAATTGTTCGGAAGTTTCTATTGATGATCTTTCAAACAATGAGTTTTCAAAGGTTTCATTGCATAAAAAACTGATTAACATCTCCGGGGATATAGGAAAGAATGCAATAACCAACTCAAATATACTCAAATCATTAAGCGGTGGGGATTTGCAGGAAGCAAACAGAAAGTTCTTAGAGCCAATTAAGTTCACAAACTATGCAAAATTAATATTTGGCCTTAATGAGCTTCCAAGAACTTATGATAGAAGTGATGCTTTTTATGATAGAATCATATTAATCAATTACCCTATGAAATTTGTTGATGAGAAGGATATGGATAGCAAAAATGACAATATAAAGTTAAGAGACCCAGACATAATAAAGAAAATCACAACAAAGCAAGAGCTTTCAGGTTTGCTTAATTGGGCTATAGAAGGCTTTAAACGGCTTGAGAAACAAGGTTTTTTCAGCTATAACAAAAGCACTAACCAGATAAAAAAGATGTATATAAGGAAGTCTAACAGCTTTGAGGCCTATTGTAATGAGATGTTAGTGTTTGGTGAAGGCCGCACTGAAAAAGATTTGATAAGAAAAGATTATGTTGATTGGTGCAAGCAGAATAAACTTGGAAAACCAAAAGGAGACAAGACTGTAATAGGAGTAATGGAATATAATGGTGCTTACCAAGATAGGATTCAGGAAGGAAGTAAAAGAACTTGGTTTTGGTTAGATGTTCAAAGAAAAGTGGATATTGCTGAAATTGAAGAGGTTTTATAATGCCACAGATGGCACAGCTGCCACCCTTTTTCACCCTTATATAAAAGAAAATGTTTTCTATAGGGGTAAGGTGGGGTGGCAAGTGTGGCAAGTGTGGTAATTTTTTACCAGTTTTATATATGAATTTCAAAAAACAACAAGATTTTGAGAAAATTAGAAAAAACTTGAAAATAACAAAATGGCCAAAATCAACAAAATAGTTGTAAGTTCAACAGATGAAACCAAACCAAAATAGCAGGCAGTCAGGGTTTTGGAAGGAATCGCCAAATTCCCCCAAATATCACCTCTTTTTTCCTTTTCTGTCTGCTTTGGACTTTGCTTATACACTGCAAAGGTTGTTTTGCAGTAGCGAAATATTTAAATAGTTATTATACATACTAATATTATAAGTATATGATTCGGAGGCTTAAGATGGTTAAATACAAATGTAAAAGGTGTTTTTATGAATGGGAATCAAGGTTACCAGTAGAAAATCCACCAAAGACTTGCCCAAGATGCAAGAGTTATTTTTGGAATAAGGAGAAAAAATGAAATGCCCAAAATGTAAAGGAGAACTAACAAGAGAAGGATATATTGGAGCTTGGTTTCAATTAAGAGATGATGGTTCTAATGATTTTGTTAATGATTTTAATGTAGAAACACAAAATAATCTTTGGAAAAACCAACCAGATAAACAAAAATGGATATGTTATAATTGTGGTTATGAAGAAGAAATTAAAGAAGATGAGGTATAAAATGGAACTAAAACAAATTGAGATAAGCAAAATAAAACCAAATCCATTCCAGCCAAGAATGGAGTTTGACAAAGAAGCATTGCAAGAAATGGCAGACAACATAAGCAAACATGGAATGATAGAACCAATTGTGGTTACACCAAAAGGAGATAATTATGTAATTGTTGCAGGTGAAAGAAGATGGAGAGCAAACAAGTTAGCAAAGAAAGACAAGATGTATGCTATTATCAAAGAATACAAAACTGATGCTGATATCAAAAGGGATTCTCTTATTGAGAATGAGATGAGGGAAAACTTAAACAATGAAGAGTTCAAAAGCTTTGTGTTTTCTCTTGCTAAGAGTTTAGGTGAGCCTTACTACAATAAAGGATATATTGATGCTAATGCTTTATCAACCTATATAGTAGGGAATATACATTGCGCCATGGCTGATAAAATTAGAGACTTTTTTAGAATAGAAAAACAAGCTTCATTAAAAGTTAAAAAATTATTAAAAGAGGATAAGATTGACAGAAGGACAGCCACAACAATTGCTTCTATTCCAGACAAAGAAATTCAGAACAAACTTGCAGATATGGCAAAACATAAAACAACAACAGAAGTAAGGCAAGAAGTTGCAAGACATAACTTTGAACAAAAAGCGAAGGAACTTAAAAGTCTTGGTGAAAGTAATGAAAGAAAACAATTTAGTGAAGATAGAATTGTTACAAAACTACTCAATAAATCTTATGACTCAAAAGATAGGATAAAGTTTATTGCAGGTACTCTCCAAGTAATTAACAATAAGGCTTTTGTAAATAAGTTATCGTCTGATTCTAAACTACAAATAATGGATTGTCTAAAGCCATTAAACAAAGAAATTGATAGGCTTTCTCATATTGTTAAAAAAATTATGGAGATGATGTCAGAATGAGAATAAAATGTAAAGATGGCTTTGAAACTGAAAGTTTCAAAATGTCAGATATAGTTGTTCAAGCAATAGCAAGGATGAATCCATTAACAGACTTTAATGATAGGAGTAGTTATTACACACATAAAGAATTTGCAGAACTATGTTTACAGACATTGTGTAAGGAAGTTGGTTATTTAAGAAATCTAAAATTAAAACACTTAAAAAATACTAAAAAGTTTATTGAATCTTGTAAAACCCATTATCATAGAAGAAAAAGCAAGGAATTAGTTTTAAGGTCTTTTAGAACAATTGGTGATGGGTGGGTATTTCTAAGATATAATGCAGATACTAATCCTAATGATATCAAAAGATTAGATTTACAAGCAAAAGAAAGAGTTGCTAATCATATATGGAAATATAATGAAAGAGTTGATTTTGATAGAAAACAATTGAAAATTAATACTACACTAAGATTACCAGACCCAAATATATAATGGAGGAATCAAAATGGATGAAACAACAAAACAAGTAATTGATGAAGATATTAGGATTGAAGAAATCCTTAATAACATACAGAAAGAAGTTATAGAACTAAGAAAATTAACTGCTTTCATACAAAAATAAGAGTCAGAATAGGAAAGATTTACGCAACACTCTCCTAAAATCGTGTTGTGGGGGCTAATGTTTTTACCCTATTCATTTGCTTTCAATGTTCTGACTCTTATTTTAATTATATTCACTAAGGTGAAGGAGGAATAAAGACAATGTATAACCCACAACAAAGCATAGAAAAACAAGGACTTGGGCCAGGCGTATCCGCAACAGGCGTAATTGTGAAGATAGATGACGGCAAGACCTCAGACTTTGTGAAGAACACAGAGAATTGGAAAGGCGACTTAAACAGCCCTGCAATAAATGTGCATATTGAGATTATGCACAACAATGAGAAATATGAGCTGCAAAAGCTCTTCAACTACAAGAATGAAGGCGACAAGACAGTGTTCAGCTCTAACAGCAACTTAGGTAAGTACAAAAAATATTATGGAAAATTGCCTGAATCTGGAGATCAATGTCGTGTTTTGACAAATTCAGATGGATTTTTCAGGCTGTTGATTGAATAAAGGGCTTAAAAACCCTTTATTTTTTTGATTAAATGGAGGCAAAACAATAAATAATCAAATTCCTTAAACAGCCCGCTATACCTTGGGATTATGCTCATACTTTAGCAATCGGCGGTGGTTTCCAGAAGCATAAACTTCGACTTGCCGTTCACACCGTCGAGGCTGGGGGAATAATATATTAAAACTTTAAGAAGTGAAAAAATGAATTTACCTTATAAGTATCGACTGTTAAAATCGTATTTCAAACAAGAGATAGTTAAAAGTATCCATGATTGGATACCACTATTTAATTATTTTAATGATTAAAACAATGGAGGCAAAAAAATGAATGCCAATGAAGACCTTTTGGAGAAAAGGTATTGGAGCAATGAAAGTTTGGTAGAGTATCATAAGGATATTGATACTATGATGCTTACAGCGGAGGGGGATAAAATGGCATCTGAAATCCCACTCTGCTTTGGTTCAGAACAACACAGCGACAAAAGCCTTATCTGCAAGAGATGTCCTTTTGAATACAAATGCTACTTGGCTTGGAACAAGAGGAAAAATGAAAACAAACAATAATTTTGATATAAATAACTTAAGTGGATTAACAATTGAGGAATTAGATAGTATATTGAAAAGTAATGTAATCCCTTGGGATATACGAAAGAAAATAAGAATCAAAAGGGATGGTATAGAACTAAACACCATGATTAGAGAGGCACTCCCGGCTATTGCTGGTGTTAGTATAGGGCTTTTTGTTGCTAATGAAGTTACCCTTATGAATGGTTTACAAATAAGGAACTATTGAATGTATCAATTTAGTTTGCAAACTATAAAGACAAAAGGAAGTGATTGAAATAAAATCAGAACCATTAAAAAATAAACAGTTTGGATATAGGAAAACAAGAAGAGGAAATCAAGCTTATTTTTTAGAATTAGATATTAAATCAGCAGTTGAATGGTGGAAGGAGTATAGAGATAAACCAGAAAAATTAATAGAAAATCATCCTGATTATAAACAAGAAATTTGTGGAGTATTCAAGTGTATTAAGTCAATTTCATTAAGTGATTTTATAAAATTAAAAGAAGAGGTGGGGTTTGATAGTGGTTATTGGTTGGACTATGACTTATGGTTAATAAACCAAGCTTTTGAAGATGTTACAAAAACCAAAAGAAAGGCGAAAGGAGATTAAGAATGAAAAAACTAAAGAATCATACAAAAAAAGAATTAAAGAAAGCATT
>JAFCEA010000025.1 GCA_017609385.1 Candidatus Woesearchaeota archaeon | reverse complement strand
ATTAATAAAATTTGACAAATTAACAATATTCTTTGTTAATCCCTTCTCAGAGCTTGAGAAAAAGTGGTTTATCTCGCCTTATGTGCATAATAAAATATGCGACAAGGATTCTTTGAAGCTCGGCCTTAAAACAATGTTTGAGACTGTTGAAGCTATAACAGAAAAAGAGCTTATGAAAAAAATATAATTCTTAAAAAATAAAAAAATAAGTTTATTTTATATAATAAACTATGTTCACATTAGCTGTAACCTTTACATCAGAAGGCATTACTGTTGCAGCTTCCTTAACAGCTTCTACTCCTACTGTTTCTGCCATTGCATACCTATAAGGCATGTAATAGAAGTTGCTTTCTGAAACTGTTTTTATTTTTCCTAGTTTGGCTCCAAGGCTTTCTGCAAGAATTTCTGCTTTTTCCTTTGCATTCTTTGCTGCTTCTGACAATGCCTGCTTTTTATATTCCTGCTCTTTTTCCTCGCTTAATCCAAAGTTTATGTTATTTATCTGGTTTGCCCCATTATTAACAGCAACATCCACTATTGTTCCAACCTTAGTTAAGTCAGTTGTTTTTACCTTTAGTGTCTGTGTTGCCCTCCAGCCAATAACCTTTGAGCCTTCATCCTTCGTCCACGTTCTTTCTTCACGCAGATTTAATCTTTCTGTTTCAATGTCGTCCTCGCTGATTCCCTTGTACCTTAAGCCGTCAATGATTGCATTAATAACCTTGTTTGCCTCTGACTGTGCCTCTTCTGCAGTATCCTTTACAATAGAAATTCCTGCCCATACCTCTGCCTCATCAGGATCAAATGTAAGCTCTGAGTTTCCCTGAACATTTATTGTCTGCTCTTCTTTTTCCTGCTGGCATCCTGTTAATCCTATTAAGGCAATAACCAGCAATAATCCCAAAATTGCATTTATTTTCATTTTAAATACCTCATGATTTGTCAATCTAAAATTTATTTCCTTTCTCCAAATATTGCAGTGCCAATTCTTACCATGTTGCTTCCTTCCTCTATTGCGACTTTATAGGAATTTGTCATTCCCATTGATAGTGTTTTCATGCTAACATTTGGCAGGTTAAGGGTCTTGATCTTGTCAAAGATTTCCTTTGTTTTTCTGAAATATGGGCGGGAATTTTCAGGGTCTCCAAATCTTGGGCCCATTGTCCAAATCTTGGGCCCATTGTCATTAAGCCTTCCAGACTTAAATGGCTTAAACTGGAGATTTGCTTAACAAGGTTTTCAATAACCTCATATTCTGGCTTTATGCCTGCTTTTTGTATCTCTTCTCCAATATTTATTTCTATATAAACAGGGATTATGGTTTTTCCAGCTGCTTCAACCCTCTTGTCTATTGCTTGTGCTTTTTCATATGATTCAACAGTCTGTATTACATCAAAAATAGGAATGACTTTGTTTATTTTGTTTGTCTGCAAATAACCTATCATGTGCCATTTGACTTTTTTTGCTTTCTCTCCAAGCAGCCCATACATTTCCTGCGCTTCCTGAACATAATTCTCTCCTATGTCTGTAGCACCCGCCTCAATAAGTTCTTCTATCTCTTTCTTTGTTCTTTGCTTTGCCGCAACAACTAAGGTTACATGGCCGGGAATCTCTTTTCTTATTTTTTTATAATTTTCAGCTATGCTCATTTTATTTTAATGAATTATACGGCTGCCGGGACTTTCAACCTGATTGCGAGCGAAGCGAGCGTGAGGGACTTCAATTACAAAGTAATTGAATGTCGCTCTTTGCGTATCAAATGCGCGTAACCATTTGTTTGAACCCGGGCAATGACCTTGGGAGGGTCATGTCATACCACTAGACCACAGCCGTATAAAATAAAGCAAGATAAATATCTTTAAAAGATTTATGGAAAAACAAAGGTTTATTAACTAGCTCTACTTTTAAGTAGTTATTATGACAAGCTTAAAAGAACTTTGGAATTTTTATTTTCAAGGGTTGACAAAAAGCCAGATAAAGAAAAAGATAGAAATAAAAAAAAGCTTCAGAGGAATTGAAGAACTTCTGAGCGTTATTATTGAGATGGAGGGTAATGAGTTTATTTATATCCCAAAAGAGCAAATGATTCTACCTGATATGTATGGAAAGGAAATCTCACCTAATTCATTCAAAAAGAGATACAAAACCATTAATATACCTATACTAACAAAAGAAAAATGCCTTAAAAATCATATAATGCCCCAGCAGAAAATTATTGAGATGTGCGAAAAATTCTACAATAAAAGCCATAAGGATTTCTCAAGAAGAGGCATTAGCTGGACTGGCAGAACAGACAAAAGGAAAAGGGTTATGTTGTTCTATGACCTGTTCCTTGGATGGAAACTTTTTTCAGCAATGCAAAAACACAACAGTAAGATAAAGATAAAGGACTACAATACAAAGGCAATTATCAAGGTTTCATCCAAATCCAACCCTTATATAATGCGGGATGTTGATTTAAACTCACTGCCTGTCACAAGAATAAATAATGAATACTATGCAGAATGGGTAAACCTATATGCAGGAAGCACATCCCCAGGAGAGCCCTACAGACCATTGGCTCATAATTACATCATAAAAGAGATTATTTTCTCATCTGAGAAAATAGCTGCCTACCTCATCAGGGGTATTACAAAAGCAGGATTTAAAAAAGTGAAAGGAAAAACAGCAAGAAAAAAATATGAACTGGAGCAAATCCTTGCAAATCCATTTATGGCTCCTACAGAAAGCATGGTAAAAATCATAAACAAGCTTGACAATAATGTTTTAGGTTATTATGAAAAAATAAAAAATAATGGTACAACCAAAAATAGTTACAAAAAACTAAACCAGGCTGAAAAAACAAACCTAATCTCATGGGCAATACATCTTCTTGGAGTAAAAAACAGCTTCATACATGATGAATCCTTTGACAAGAGCTTTATTGATTATGTCAGCAGTTATATGCTGCCAAAGCCAGAATAAAATCTAAAACAAATAAATTAATAAACTTCAAAAACATACCTGCCTTGGGGTGAGTTGTAATGTCAAAAAAATACTCAAAAGAGAATATAGAAAAAATTCTAAAGGGTCTTGCTGGTGGGGTTATTATGGATGTAACCGAGTTAGGACAAGCACGAATAGCCCAGGAGGCAGGGGCTGTTGCAGTAATGGCATTATACATGGTTCCATCGGATATTAGAAAAGAGAAGGGAGTAGCAAGAACAGCTCCAGTAAACAAGATTGAAGATATAATGAATGATGAGGATATAAAAATACCAGTCATGGCAAAGGCAAGAATTGGCCATTATGGAGAAGCAAGAATGCTTGAAGCTCTTGGAATTGATTTTATAGATGAAAGTGAAGTACTGACTCCAGCAGATAAAAAATACCATATAAACAAGAGAGAATTTAAAGCACCATTTGTCTGCGGTGCCCGCGACCTTGGAGAGGCATTGAGAAGGATTTATGAAGGAGCCATGATGATAAGAACAAAGGGAGAGGCAGGAACAGGTGATGTAAACCAGGCAATAGAGCATATGAGAATAATCAGAAAAGAGATAGCATACCTTGTTGGCTTACAGAAATATGACAAGTTTCTGATTAAAGAAGGCAAAAAGGGTATGGAAGATGAGCTAAGAAGAAAAGCCCAGGAATATGGAGTTTCCTATGAGCTTGTATATGAAGTTGCAAAATCAGGAAAACTTCCAGTATTAAACTTTGCAGCTGGCGGCATAGCAACTCCTGCAGATGCAGCCTATATGATGAAGCTAGGAGCAGATGGTGTCTTTGTTGGAAGCGGGATATTTAAGTCAGATGATCCAGACGTAAGGGCTAAGGCAATAGTTGAGGCTGTCAGATACTGGAATGACCCTGCTAAGCTATTAGAATTTTCCAGGGGTTTAGGCGAAGCAATGAAAGGCACTGCAATAGACTCTTTAGAAGAGAAAGATAAAATGCGGGACAGATAAATTTTATTTATTGAACTTAAAAATAATTTAAAAAACTAAGAAAAAATGGCAAGCTCTAGAAAGATTGTTATAGAGGGAATAAATCCATATGGTCTGGTTATTGCAAAAAGATTAGCAAATAGAAAGGATTATGTTGTTCTTGTTGATAAAGATGAGAAGCTATGTAAGGATACTTCAAATAGTTTAGATGGAATATTATTTTTAGAAGGTGAAATAAAAAAGGATGTTCTTAATAAGAATAGTACAACTGAGTTTGATGTATTTATTGCAGCCAGAGATAATGATGGTGAAAATCTTATATCATGCTTATATGTCAAAAACCATCATAAAAAAGTAGATAAGATTATGTCAATTGTTCAGGATGAAGAATCTGAGGAAGCATTTACTAAAAATGGAATCTTGACAGTAAATCCGGAAAGGGCTGCAGCCAAAATTCTGCTCAGGTATATGGCTGGTGACCCAAAACTAACAGAACGCATAACCTCAGCAGGGGAATCAGAACTAATGCCCATTGAAATTGAACCTGGCTCTATGTTGGAGGGTAAAAATATATCCACTATACCTCTTAAAATTCATAAAGATTATAATATTGTTGGGGTATATAGAGAGAAAAACAAGGAAGGTGAAAGAACGATAATGGCGGATAAGGACTTTATTTTAGAAGCAGGAGATATATTACAATTACATATTCACCCACGAGATCATAAAAAATTAGAACAGTATATTAAGAAATAGGTTTATAAAAAAGTAAAAATGTAAAAAAACTATGCTTCCTCTTCTTCCTCAGGATTGTAGCTAGGCACAGCTGCCTTGCTTATTATTATTACATCCCCTATAGATTTAACGAGCTGGTGTGGAACAATAACCCCTTTTGCAGAGCCGAGTATTTTGTTCAGAAAAGAGTTCTTTGTTGCCCTGACCCTCCAGCCAAACACCTTGTTTGTTGTGATTATGGATTCCTCAACATCACCAAAATAATCTCCAGAATCAGTAAAAACCTTCATATCATATGTTTCAGATATTTTTTTCATCTTTAGCATGATCTCCCTCCAATATAATTATGCTATGATTAATATATATTAACTATTTAAAGCTTTCGAAACTTCGCAAGGTTTATAAAGCGGGATTTTTACTAATCATTTCCTTATAAAAACTAGGAGGTTAATAAAATGATAATAAAACATGAACATAACAAAACACAAGGTGAGTCTTATAAAGTAATTGATGGATTTTTAAGTGAATTAAAAAAAGGGGCTAAAAAAATGATTGAGGGTTATTCAGAGAGCTGGAATCCTTCTCATGATGTTATGAATTTTATTATTTATACCAAGAAGTTTGAGATATCAGGAAAAATGCGGTTATATGATAATTTGGTTGTATTAGAAGGAGATGTATCAAATGTACCTTATTTTACTAGACTTTTTTTAGAACCAACGATTAAAAAAAAGTTAGAAGAGATTTTATAATAATTCTTATTTTAAAATAAAAACTTCGCAAGGTTTATAAAAAAGGGTTTTTATTCTATAATAAATGAGATACAAAAACCTGAATATAATCGGAACATCACACATTGCCAAACAGAGCATTGATAGTGTTAAAAATACAATCATAGATGAAAAGCCGGATATTATTGCATTAGAGCTTGACAAAAACAGGTTTTATGGATTAATGCATAACAAAAAGAGAAAAATAAGCATTGCAGACATCCCAAAAATAGGATTTAAAGGTTTCTTATTCAGCTGGATAGGTTCAATCATTCAAAAAAAACTAGGGGATTATGTTGGAGTTGCTCCTGGCTCTGAGATGAAAACAGCAATAAGGCTTGCCAAGAAACAAAAGGCAAGGATTGCACTTATAGACCAGAATATTGAGATAACATTAAAGCGTTTTTCGGGAGCATTAACATGGAAAGAGAAATGGAACTTATTGGTCGATATTTTCAAGGGAGTTGTATTAAGGAAGAATGAGCTTGAAGATTTAAATATTAAAAAACTTGACCTTACAAAAGTACCAACTCAGGAAGTTATCAGAAAGTTAATCAATAAAATGAGAGAAAGATACCCAAACATATGTAGGGTTTTAATAGATGAGAGAAACAAGATAATGGCAAAAAACCTCTCTTGCTTGATGAATGAGCATCCTGAGAAAAACATCCTAGCTATTGTTGGGGCAGGACATGAGGAAGATATAGTAGAACTAATTAAAAAAGATTTTAACCATAAAATAAGTTATAGCTTTAGTGTCAAAAACAGTATTTAAAAACAAAATACTTAAATATGCACATTATTATTTAACAATAAAATGAGTGATCTCGTAGATAAGATAAAGAGGTATTTTACCTTTAACAATGAAGAAATAAAGGGAATTATTGGATCAACATTGATTATTGCCTTTATAATATCATTCAAACTATGGGGTCCTGGTGAGGAATTTAATTTTGCATACGGCCTGAAAAACTTCTTTAATGCTATTCTTATAACTTTGTTGGCAATCCTTGTCCATATATCTGCTCAAAAAATATATGGATTGCATCTAGGCTTTAAAGTTGAGTTCAAAACATTTTGGCCAGGCCTTTTAATAGCCCTTGTCTTATGTTTTGTTTCAAGGGGGAGCATATGGTTCCTTGTTCCAGGCGGCATTGTGCTTTATCATATGGCAAAGCACAGATTAGGATTTTTCAGGTATGGATTAAATTACTGGTCTTTAGGCATGATATCAGCAGTCGGCCCTTTATCTAATGTTATTCTGGCAGCATTATTTGCAGTAATAGCATATGGGGGGGTTATAATCCCACCAATGACTCCTATAGCAACAACAACTTTAATTGGGCGGGCAATAAGCCTTAACCTCTGGCTTGCAATATTCACCATGCTTCCAATTCCACCGTTAGACGGAAGCAATATATTCTTTGCAAGCAGACTATTGTATGCCTTTGCCTTTGGATGTATTGTTGGATATGCAATACTTGTGTTATTCCTAGGATTTTATTCATTAGTCTTTGTTGTGATTATGGGAATTGTATTTTGGTTCATAACATACCAGGTAATGGAGGGGGCAGGATGATAAAAACAAAAAAAGGAGTATTGGATATGGTAAGCATGTGGGTTGAATATGTTGCCTTGGTTGTATTGTTTATTGGATTTTTTATTTCAATGTCATCTGGCTCTGCCTTTTTAAGTTATATTATAATATTCTTATCCGGCCTCTTGACAGGAAGAATTCTTTTCCAGAAAAGAAAGGCCCTGCCATTCAAATACTATATTCTTATGCTTGTTTTTCTTATTGGATATATACTTGGAACATATGTTTCTTTTGGAAGCAGAAAGGTTATTGTGATTGTTTTTATATTGTCAAATATTCTGAGTTATTACCTACATGATAAGAAGTATATAAAAACTTGAAGAATCTTTTAGATTATTTTGTTTCATCAAGAATTATTTTATCTTTATTTAAAAAGTACTTCCTCCCCCTTCAATAAGAATATTACAAAAGATATAGATATAACCGCAAGTATCCCAAAAAAATTAGCCATCACTTTAATTTTTTCCTGACGACCAATAATTTCGTTTATCGAATAACATAAACATATAAGACTGATAATAAAAACTGAAAGCATTAATGCAAGTTCCCAGTGCTGTTTAATCCATTTTTTAAATTTTTACACATTGTTTTTAAGATATTAACAAGATATAAAAACCTTTCTGCTAGGTTTATAGCCACTTTATAGCCAACCAGATTCCAAGCCCATTTTAAACTTTATATACTTTATAGCCAGAATGGGGGTTTATAGCCAAAGCCAAATTGATCTGTGACAGAATTTATTCTTCAAGGTGAAGATTTTTAAAAGGATGATAGTTTGATATCATATGCTTCATATAAAATTGCTCTGGGTTCTTCTATGAGCCAAAATTTAAGGGATAACAGTCCTCCTTTATCTCCTTTATAAATATGATATAATTCATGTTTAATATTTCCTTCACTGATTAGACCTTTCCTTAGCTCCACCAAATAACTACCATCAGCAAAAATCTTGGTTTCCGCAGGGACTAAAAAAACACGGTAATCAACTATATCAAAGACAATCTTTTTATTTTCTAAATTTAATTTTTTAACTTCTCTTTTAATGATTTTTTCTATTTTACTTTCATCTTCCAATACAGGATACTTATATTCACTAACACAAGAGGAAACACCAAAAAAACCAATATAACTAAGAAAAGCTATTAAAAATGTATTTCTAGCAATATACTTTATTCTTTCTTTTATTGTTCTAGTAGACATTTTTATAATCCATTAACAATAATCTCCAAGAAATCTTGGGGTGATTGTAATTTTTCACCTCTTTTTAATTATACAAGGAGAGAACTTACTACTATATAAATTCTTCGAATCATTTTAATTTATGTGCAAAACGCCTTAATAAATGTGCAAAATGTAGTTTATGTGCAAAGCCATTGAAATCAAAAGATTTAAATATAAGTTATGTTATCTATTTCTAACATAAAGTTAATTATATATAACAAAATGTTTAAAATAATTAACATGGAGGTTAAAAAATGAAAAAAGAATATAAATACCGTTTGGTAATAGGGCCTATAATATTGCTTATAGGTATAGCACTATTAATATTTGGGAAAATAGATGATTTAATTACAGGAACATTAATAATTGCTGGCATAGTTCTTCTGTTAAATGGTGTGCTTAAACATTTAAGGTATAAAAATATGCCTGAGCAGGATGAAAGAACAAGAAAGATAGGTGCATTTGCAGCAGCTTATTCATGGGTTGTAACAATAGTATTTATTACTGTACTTTTTTGGTTGAATCACCTTGAAATATGGAAAATGACTGTTCAGCAGGCTCTTGGATTAACATTATATGTTATGATTTTTGTTACATTGATATTTCAGTGGCACCTCAAACGAAAAGGAGATGTAAAATGAAAAATGAGAATAATACAAAAGGTAAGGACAAAATCAGGTTGACTTCAATAAGTATAATAAGCTTACTTGTAATCGCAACCGGAACTTTGTTCTCACTAATGCGTTTTATGAAAGGGGATGTTGCAGGAGGAGTTGGAGTAGCTCTTATTGCACTTATAATACTTGCATTTGCTATCTTTGTTTTTATAAGAGGAAATAGAGA
>JAFCEA010000001.1 GCA_017609385.1 Candidatus Woesearchaeota archaeon | reverse complement strand
CAGGTTGATATATCCCTCAACAACTCTTTTATTTTTTATCTTGCTTATCTTTTCCTGGACTTTGCTGAGAAACTTTGCTATCTTTTTTTTATCTTCATCCTCGTTCTGCATAACAACATTAACATAGCTGTCTAAAATAGACTCTCCATCAAATTTTATGTTAATATTTTTTTCCATTTTCTTGAGGTCATTAAAAATATGCTCTGCAACCATATCTGGATAATCTATTACAGTGTGCCTCATTATCTGCTTGTCAATACCATCATTAAAATCAATGGCAAGTTCAACAGAATAGTCTCTTGCAGAGAAAGAATTAACACTAACTTTTTTTATTTTTACATTAATTATTTTCATCTTTCAGCTGTTTATCTCAATAAACTTAGCTATAGACCTATCAAATGTTTTTTCAGCATCATCTGGAAAGCAGCATGCTGGAAGTTCATTTCTGCTTAGATGATATCTTACGCACTCGCAGCAAAGGCCTTTTCTTTCACAAGGCTCATAAGTGCAGTTGCATTTCTTTAGATTTTCTGGTTTATTGCATTCCATATTTGCTTAATTACCCCTCTTCTATTAATTCCTTAAGCTCTTCCAGCTTTTCCTCTATCTCTCTTATTATTTCTTCTTTATCCCTGCTTGGAATCTCTGTTATTGTTTTATTTCCAGCAGTGATTATTCCCTTGCTGACAAAATTAAGCACATCCTCATCTGTCTCAAATGAAAGAACATCATTGTTCTCTGAATCAACAAAAACAGTGTATGAGATTCCTGCAAAATCTGCTGGTGTTATTGAGAGCATCCAGTAGAGTTTTCCATTAACAACATAAGGCCTTGGCTCAACAATTCTTGCCTCTGTCCAGTCAATCCTTGGGAATTGCTTCTTTACATAGCTTACTACCCTTACTGGGCCGGTTAATGTCTTGTCCTCATCCATCTCAAGCATGTCAATCTGGCCAGTTACTGCATCAACAATAAATATCTTGAACACGCCATAGCTCTCGCCATATGGCTCTGTTGCCAGGATCCATTTAAGACCATCAACAGTTGGCATTAAGAATGGCTGCCTGTTCTGCTGGCCATAAACATCTGATATCTCTATCTGGTCCTTGTGCATAAACCATGCATTTAACACACCAAGATGATATTTATATGAATCAACATACAATCTTGCAAGATATTCTGGATATGCCCTGTTATTTTTTAGGTAATCAATATAATCTATTTCATCTGGTGAATATTTTTTTATTTCAGCCTCAGGATTTACAACATAAACCCCGTCAAAATATGGAATCATAACAGGAAACCTAAACTTATACTTAATTACAGGAGCAACTGTTAAAACCTCATTACTTTCAATTATATAATAAATCTCTCCAAGATTTATAAAATAAGTTTTTTTGTAAAGTTTCCAGTAGATATTATCTGTTATTCCAATATCCTCTCCAATTTTAAGCTCCTGATTAATCATCTTTGTCTGCCTGCTGCTCTTCTCTGCATTTACTGTCATGAGGCCCTTAACCTTCTGTGTAAAATAGAGTACTATCCCATCAGGAACCCTTGGTGTTGTCCAGATAAGATTATTGTTTAGATTAACAATGTCAAAATCTCCAAGCTTTTCCCTTGATTTCTGCAGGCTGTCTTTTGCATATCTCCTGGCAACAGTAACTGGAACAATCCTGACTTGTGATGAGTCAGGAAGCTCATTTATAATGTGATATTCTGTTTCACTTACAATATATCTCTCAACAATAACATCATTTAATGAAAATGCCATGAAGAAAATCAATGCAATAATCATCAAGCCATAACCAAGATTATCCTTTTTTTTCATAAATGCAAATGCAGAAAATAATCCAAATATTATCATAAATATAATGCTTGGATGAGTGTAAAGGCCCATAATAAATGGATGAAACCATGGCCTGAAAAAATACAAAATAAAAATCAGTACAACTATCGTTATTAATGAGCCAATCTTTGTAAAGGGTTTTTTGACATCAATTATCTTTCCTTTGTTAGGGGAGAAACCTTTTTTTTCCATCAGGTAACCGATAAGGCCTCCGATTATCATCCAAAATAAGATATTGCCTAAAAACAAGCCTAAAAATACTCCTGTTAATAGTCCGATTGTTAAGAAGGGATTTCTTTTTTTCCTGAAAAACATCTTATCACCTCAATTTAATTTATAATTTAGTTTGCTCTCAATATTATCTTTTTTAACTGGTTTTTTATCAATGCGTCTTGATCCCATACTAAATTCATGCTTTAATTCATTAGCGTTAGGCAAGATTCCACAAAAGTAATCTGGCTTGTAATAACCTACCCTCCCATAGCTGTTAAAATTCATAATAACCACCCAATTATTGTCTTAGAAAAGCAATTATTTAAATCTATTGTTTTATTTCTTTAGATAAACAGTTCTTGTTGGGAAAGGTATGCTTATCTTTGCCTTGTTCAGAGCATCATAAATCATGCATGTTGCCTTTTCTTTTGCAGCATATCTCTGGGAAATATTTGCGACCCAGAACTTTGCCTTAAAGTCCAGAGAAAAATCATTCATCTTTACAAACACAACAGAAGGTTCAGGGTCTTCCAGAACATTTTCCACTTTTTTTATTGTTTTTATTACAACATCCTTGACCTTTTTAACATCTGAGCCATATGCAACACCAAATTCAATAACAGCTCTTGATCTAATGCTTGGCTGGACATAGTTCTGTATTTTTGAATTAGCCATCTTACCATTTGGTATGACAATAATATCATTATCCCATGTTTTTATCTTTGTGCTTCTAAGGCCGATGTCATAAACTATTCCGCTTTCGCCAGAGTCAATCTTTATCCTGTCACCTACCTTGTATGTTCTGTCAAGTATTATTGATATGCCCCCAAATATGTTTCCAAGGCTGTCCTTAAGGGCAAATCCAAGTACAATGCCTGCTATGCCCAGGCCAGCAACAAATCCAGTTATGTCCTTGTCCCAGATATCTAGTATGAACATCAAGCCAGCAATAATCAAAACAACCTTTGAGAACTTGTGTATTAATGGGAGCATGGCATCAATGCCTGATCTTGTCTTCTTTGCCCAGTTAATTCCCCAGAAGTCAATGAACATATCAATAATTATTATTGCAAAATATACAGCCAAGATTGTTATAAAAGAGTTGATTATTCTTGATAATAATAATGTCATGATCCCAATATGCAGCAGTAAAACCTTTACACCAACTAATACTATAACGTATGTTAAAAATGGTTCTGTTTTTTCCAAAAGCACATCATCAAACTTTGTTTTTGTTTTCTCTGTTATTTTTTTTAAATACTTTCTCAAAACAATTGCAACTGTTTTTGCTATTACTACAAATAAAAGAAAGATTAATGCTGCTTCTACATACTGGTTCTTGAAAATCTCTGTTATAGTATTTAACTCCATATCTTTTTTTGAAATAGGGATTATATTTATAACTTTCTGTCTATCCAGAAATAGTAACAGGCTTGTTTTCCTTAACTAAAATAGAATAAGAGTTTGGTATTTTCTTTGACACCCTTTTCAATGCAGTCTTTGCTGTTTCAAGACCCCCTTTATTAACCCTAACTATGCATACCTTTTGCCCTTTCCTGACCTGAGCAGCTGCTCCAATAGGCTTTCCAAATGACTTCTTCATGCCTGTTGACATTCTATCTGCACCTGCACCGCTTGCAACTGGATTTTCTCTAAGTATATGGAATGGGTAAATCATTATCTTTATGAAATAACCCATTTTTCCAAGCTCTTTTTCCAATAATCTATTGCTGGTCTGCCTTGCTGATTCAATTGCATCATGCCTTATCTGCAAATCTGTTTTAGATATAAGCTCAATCGTATAATCAAAATTCTTTTTAGGATCTCCCATCTCAAACCTTACTATTTTGAGGTTAGGGCTTGCTCTAATAAAAGATTTCTTTCTGAATTTTGATGTCCTTGTGTAAGGCCTTTCAACTTTTCTGTAAGACCTAAATTTTCTTAGTTTTGCCATGTTTTTTGGGAATTATGGTTAATTTAAAAAGCTTTCTAAAGAGGTTTCTGGTTATAATAGAAAGTTTTATATATAATTGCTATATTAGTATACATTATCCAAAGAGGTGATTTTAATGAGATCAAATAAAAAAGCAGGGTTACAGATTTCTATTAATGCCATTGTTATCCTGATTCTGGCTATAACTGTTCTCGGCATAGGCCTTGGCTTTATAAGAGGCATGTTCAGTCAAACAATAGGCCAGCTTGGAGAGGTAAGCAAGGACATAGAAAATGATATGATTAACACGATTAGGGACAGCGATGAAAGACTTGTCTTGCGTGAGGAAAATATAGAAATCAAAAAAAGCGGTGAAAAAACGATTTATTTTGGAATAAGAAATGAGGAAGAGGATGAAGCTTCTTTTGACATTGAATTTATGTGCGACAGCAAGATGGATGAGGATGCAAATTTAGATGATATTACATTTAGTGTTTTTAGAGAAACAAAGATGCTTGAAAGGGATGAGATAATGGTCTTGCCAGCAGTCATTAAGGTATCACCAAATGCA
The DNA here is from genome assembly GCA_017609385.1 of Candidatus Woesearchaeota archaeon. Lineage (GTDB taxonomy): Archaea > Nanobdellota > Nanobdellia > Woesearchaeales > CG1-02-33-12 > CG1-02-33-12. Next base: position 43,676 of record JAFCEA010000001.1, on the reverse strand, counting down.
GTTGCCACAACATATATGTGCAGTGCACTTATTGATGATGGAGATTATGCCTCAAAAACATTTTATATAACAGTTACAAAATAATTATTTTAAATCATAAGTGATTTTTATGAGAACTAAATTTATTATTGCAGTACTGATTTTTGTTATGTTATTGACCAGTGGCTGCAAGGAGTGTAAGCTTAGTTCTGACTGTAATTCAAGGGTCAGGGAAGAGTTTAAGGACTATTCTAGTAAATGTCTTGATATAAGTTGTGTTAACAATAAATGTGAGATAGATGTTATAAGCAATTGCTGCGGAAATAAAAGATGTGAAACAAATGCAGATGAAAACAAATGCTTATGTGAAAACGATTGTGGTAAATGCAGCGGTAAAGGCAAAATACAGATTGGCTCAAGAACCTATGATACAGAATACCTTGAATATAAATGCAAGGATAATGAATGTGTCCTTAGCATAGATGAGTCTTTGATAAGGAAGATTGTCCTTACAGATGACAAGGAGTTTAGCTATTTTAAGATTGGAATAACATCATCTCTTGACCAGCCATTTAACATAGACAGTTCAAAATTTAAGGTTAAGATTCAGCTTGAAGATACAGATGAAGATTTAGTGCTTCCAGTTACAATAACATCGCTAAAGCTTGTTGAGAAAGAACTTCTGATTGGGGGAAAAGAGCTTGATGGAACATTAAAATATGTTGGTGATTCTTTCATTGAGTCAATACCTATCAATGAAGATAGCATGCAAAATGTTGAAGAAGAGAAAAGGCTGAGCTTGGTTATTGGTTATACCTACATCATAAAAGAAAGGATAGGGCATGACAGCGAGGGAAATCCAATATATGAAAATAAGGTAAAAAGGGATACCTACACAAAATCATACAGCTCTAAAATATTCTTTGTAAATCCAGGCTAAAATGAACAAGAAAGCATTTGAACTCTCAATAAATTTTATTGTAATTCTAATTATATCAATAGTTGTATTTGGTTTTGGAATTAAGTTTGCTTATGACATTATGCATCAGGCTGATGAACTCAGCAAGATAACAATAAAGGATATTGATGATCATCTTGAGAACATCATGTGTGATTCTTCAGAGAGAATATGCCTTGGAATCAGCAGGAGGGAGCTAAGGCCAAACAAGGTAGGATTTTTTACAGTCGGGATTTTGAATACCCATAATGAGAGGATGGACTTTTACGTTGATGTTGAAGAATCAGATTCTGAGGGAATACCTCAAATAGGAAAAAAATATTGGGTGTTAAAAAAGGAGGTAACTATTGAACCTAATGAACAAAAGAAGGTAGGAATAGCTGTCCAGGTTCCTGGAGGCACAAAAAAAGGAACATACATCCTTAATGTTTATATTTGCAGTGATGAAAAAATTTCATGCGAGAAAGATTCTGACAACAGGTATGGGACAACCCAGAAATTATATGTTGTGGTTCCTTAACTTAATCCATTTATTAAATCTCTTAAGGCAGATTCCTGGTTTTCTGCTTTAACAACTCCTGAGGCAACCAGAATTCCCTCTGCTCCCAATTCAATAGATTTTTTAACATCATCTTTGTTGTGTATTCCAGCTCCACAAAGGACTTTTATTTTATTGTTAATGGATTTTATTGCTTTTACAGCATCACTTATTACCTCTGGCTTTGCTTCTGAAACAGATATATTGCTGCCGATAAGCTCTGGAGGCTCAACCGCAATGAAATCAGGATTTAATGATGCAATTTTTTTTGCATCCTCAACATTCTTTGCACAAACTACTGTTTTTAGCCTAGCTTGCCTTGCCCTTTCAATTGAGCTTTTCAATACATCAAAATCTAACCTGTGCTCAGAATGATTTAACAATGTTGCTTCTGCACCTGCCTGCCTTACAGACTCTGGAAGCAAAAATCCAGTGTTTTTTCCAAAGCTTATTGCATCAATGTGTTGGCTCAAAACTGGCATTGAAACAATCTTTGCAATCCTGTAAATATCAGTGCTCTGGGCTGCAACAGCAATGCTTGTTTTTGTTTCTTCTGCTATTTTATTGCATATCTCTGCAAGCTTTATGGCATTATCTCCTGTTGATTCTTTGTATGTCTTAAAGTTCACAATAATTATTGGTGTCTTTAGCATTTTCTTTTACTAATGTTTTTTGTTTTAAATAACTTTCTGAATTTCAAAAATAAAGATAAGGATATTACAAATAAAATAATGCTCACAATTTGAGCTCCTGTTAAGCCAAAAAGAATTCTCGGATCTGCTCTTATGAATTCTATAAAGAACCTGAATACACTGTATATTATAATATAGGTTAGGAATAAAGCTCCGTTGAAATTCTTTTTGTATTTTTGCTTTGAAAGGAAAATAAAGATTAAAAACAATGCAATGCTTGAGTAAACCTGTGTTGGATGCCTTATTTGGTCTAGATGTTGAATGCCCCATGGCAGTGTTGTTTCAATGCCATAACAGCAGCCCCTTAAAAAACAGCCAATTCTTCCAATTGCTTGTGCGAGAGGAATCGAAGGAGCAACTATATCTGTAATCTCCCAAAACTTCAGCTTGTTTTTTTTAACATAAAAAAATCCAAATAAAAGCCCCCCTATAAAACCGCCATGGAATGATAGGCCTCCTTCCCAGAACCTAAATATATCTAAGAAGTTTGTAAGATTATTAGGGTTAAATAATAAATAACCTATTCTTGAGCCAATGATTGCCCCTATTATAATATAGGTAACAAGACTGTAAATTTTTTCATGGTCTATTTTCTTTCTTTTTGCTTCTTTTGTTGCCAAGATTGTTGCAACAATAAATGCAATTGCAACCATCAAGCCCCAGCTGTAAATCTTCAGAAATCCCAAATCAATCAAAACCGGATGCGGCATGTATGGTATCATATATTATTTTTGCTTTTTTGCTTTTTTAAAAACCTTTCTAATTTTTTCATCGGTAATAATAGAAACATTTAAATATTTGTTATTTAACTTATGCTGTATGATTTTTATAAAAAGGAGGGCAAAAAGATGAAAAAAATTCTTTCAGATGTTAAATCAGGCTTTAAAAAAATATTTGGCTCAAAGACAGAAGCAGAATTATTATCAGAGGGCGAAAAGGAATATCTTGAGCTTGACACAGAAGGCGGAGAGTCTAAGGCAAATATTATTGTAAGACCATTTGTTATTGATGATTTTTCTGACATAAAAGAAATTCTTGATTCATTGAGGGAGGGTTATACTATTGCCCTGATTAACATAAAGCCATTGAAGGATAAGGACTTGGTTGATCTTAAAAGGGCCATCAACAAACTTAAGAAAACATGCGATGCAATTGACGGTGACATTGCAGGATTTGGTGAGGATTATATTGTTGTTACTCCTTCCTTTGCACAGATTTACAGGTGCAAACATACTGGAGCTGTCAAATCCGAGTGAAAACAAAGGATTTCATAATTTTTTTTATTTTTCAAAACATTTAAATAAAGGTTTATAAAATAAACAAAACATTTAAATATAAGTTTATAAAAATTATATAGAGTATAAATAGTCATATTGGTATCAAAAACAGTATCAAAAAAAAGAGGGGATAGAATTTCTGAATTCTTTCCTATAATTTAAGCAAACTTGAAGAAAAAATTGAGGTGTAGTTAATGATAAAAGACAATTTTTTTAAGAAAGCCGCATTTATGAAAAACAAAACACTTTTTCTTTCTCTGATGGTTATTCTGGTTGCAGTGGGCGTCTGGATTGCCCTTGCTGCTGATGAGTTGACTGATGTGACAATAAATCATCCATCAAATAATGAAAACATCAGTGGAAACTATACATTTAGTGCAGCAACCACAGGAAATGCAGACAATGTGACATTCTACTACTGCAATGCCACAAGTTGTTACTCAATATGTGTTAATGATACAACAGGAACTGCATTTAACTGCACATTTAATACTACTAGTATTTCTGATGGCACTTATGATATTAATGCTACTGCAATTAATAGTACCGGTGCAGAGATTAATGCCACTGCTATTACTAGTGTAACTTTTGATAATACAAATCCACTTGTAACTAATTTTGCAGTTAATGATTCTGATTATAATGTAACCAACACTACATCATTAAACTTTAGTGTTACTGTTAGTGACCCAACTGCTAATGTAAGCACTGTTACAATAAACGGAACAAGCTTAAGTCAGATTGCTTCTACAGAAGTTTGGTATACTGAAAATGCTACTGCAAACTTTTCTTGCGGAGCAGACGGGAATTGCATTTTCCTGATTACTGCAACAGATTTTGCTGGTAATATTAATAGTACAGAAATCATAACCCTTAAAGTAGATAATGCTGCACCAACCCTTTCTAATATAACAAGCCCTGCAAATAATACATGGATAGCAGACACCATTGCAATCAATGGCTCTGATGTAATAGATGATACATTGGATATTGCTGTTTATGTAAATAATACTATTAATGTATCAACAGTTGCAGATAATGTTACAGAAGCAGGCACTCATGTAACCTTAACAGGATTATTGGATAATGCAACATACCTTTTAATATTAGAAGTAACAGATGATTCTGGCAATAAAAAGAATTCATCTGAATTTGTTCTAAAATGTGATGCAGTTGCACCAACAGTTACTGCTTCAAGTTCTGAAGGAACATCAACTACTGCAACGACTACAATCATCTCAGGAACTGCAATTGATAATGGATCAGGCATATCTCATGTAGCTGTTAATGGGGTTAATGCAACACTAACTGCAGCAACAGGAGTATATACCATAACAGTTGATTTACCTATAACAAGCGAAAATTACTTTAGTGTTATAGCTTATGATAATGTTAGCCATAGTAGTGCTACCATCTCACTAATTGTTACAAGAACAGCAGCAGTTACTGCTGCTACTAGTGGGGGTGGAGGTACAGTAAGTTCTACTTCAATTACAGAACAGGGAACTAGTATCATACTGAGAAAAGGCTATATTAAAACCTTTATTTTGGATAAAGCCTATCATACAATAAAAGGTGTGGAAATAGGAACTGATTATGCTATATTAAGGGTTACATCAACGCCTGTTACACTAACACTAAAGCTTCTTGAGTCTAAGAGTTTTGACTTTGATAATGACGGCTACTATGACTTGTATATCAAACTGGATGAGATAAAGAACAGCAAGGCATATCTGACACTAAAACACATCCATGAATCTACTACTGCTGAAGCTGAAGAAGAAGAAGAACCAGAGGAAGTTCCAGAAGAGGAGCCTGAGGAAGTTCCAGAAGAACCACCAGAGGAAGAAGTGCTACCAGAAGAGGAAGAGATACCTCCTGCAAAGCCAAAGACAGCAATGATAATAGTCTTGATAATAGCACTTCTTGCATTAATAGGTTTCTTAATCTATGAAAAGAAAAAGAGACATTGATTTTTTAATTACTTTTTTTCTTTATAATATAATAAATATTTATTAGCTGAAACTTTTAAATCCTAACCTAAATCCGAAAATTCTCCAGGAAAATTCTGTAAAGGCTTATTAAACACTAATTCTGAATACAAACCTAATGCACATAGAAATTGACCAAAGCGGGAAGATTGAACAATTAAACAAAGATAGCATAATTGCCTTTAGCAATAGAAATCAATACTCTGTTTTAATCCCAAAATTAGTAAAACAAGAAGCATATAAATTATATAAAGGGAAAATCAAGAAATTAAGGTACAGGTTATTTTGTATTGGAATTTATTACTGTCTAAGAAACTATATCAGGGAAAAAGAACTAATAACAATTTGTTGTGAGTACAAAGGTAAAGAAAATCTCATTAAATCACTCCTGCTTGACTATTTAAGGAAAGATTATCCAAGGATTGATGCAAAAATTATAAGGTTTAATATAATTGGTAAAAAATCCAATGCGCATGCTGTAGCAATTGATGTCTTTAGAGGCAACCGGAGACCCAACAAAATTCTATTATTAAATGATATTAAAAAATGCTTAAAAAAGAAATGATTCGGGGGGCAGGCATACCTGCATTTTTCTCCATAACTCATGCCTTTCATAGCATATGTTAGAGGGAAAACACCCTTCATCAATATAACAATAACTAATACGCATAACTCATATTTAAACCTTTGCAAAAACAATCCGGAAATCTTCTAGGAAAATCTTTCTAAAGTTAAACAGCAGTCATAACATCAAACAAAATCTAAAAAAACTACAATCCCAGCTCTTCATCAATATTCTTTGCTATATTTTTTAAATCACTGCATGCTCTTTTGATATCTTTTTCTATCTCCTCTACAAGAACCTTGAGGTTTTCAACTCTTAGAATATATTTATTTTTCTCACTTACAACAATGCCTGACCCCATTAATTTATTCAGATGATGTATGACTGTGCCCCTGCTCAATCCAGTCTTGTATGCAAGCTCATCGCTTGACAATGGCTTTTTTTTCCTGGAGCTCTTAACTAATTCAATAAATATCCTAAAGCATGATCTGTCCTTATCCCTTAGGTTAAACAATCCAAGTGATGAGCCAAACCACTGGAGCTCTTCATTTATATTTTTTTTAAGCGGCTTTCTGAATTTTATTATGGTTATTCTTTGATGCTCATATCTCATATCTAGCTAAGTTATTTCACTTATTTATAAACCTTTTGCGAAACATTTATATATAAGTTGTTTATTCTAATATGAAATAGTTGACTTAAAGTCAACAGGAGGTGAACAAAATGATATGGGACCCTTTTGAAGAATTTAAGGCAATACAAGAAGAAATGGACAGACTTTTTGCAAAAACAAGACCCCTTTTAGGGTTTGGAAACCAGAACAAGAGCCTGGCAAAGACTAGCGACTTTTTCAGAGCACCAATATCTGATATAAGAGAAACTGAAAACTCAGTTGTAGCAGCATTTGAATTACCCGGGGCTGACAAGAAAGATATAGAGTTAAATATTACTGACGACTTTATTGAAGTCAAGGTAGAGAAAAAAGCAGAGACTGAAGTTAAGAAAAAAGGATTTTATTCATATGAAACAAGAGCTCATCAGTTCTACAGAAAACTACCATTGCCAGCAGAGGTTATAGCTGACAAAGCAAAGGCAACATACAAAAATGGAATGCTAAGGATAGAGATTCCAAAAAAGAAACAGGCATTAAAAAAGAAACGAATTGAAATTGAGTAGATTTTTTAATTATTTATTATTAAACTAACCTGGTGATTAAATGACTAAAGAAGAAGCACATAAAAAGAAAAAATCAGAAATGGAGAAAAAAGATAACGGAATAAAAGAGTTAACTCATAAAACAAGAGAACTTACAGACTCATTACAGAGATTACAGGCAGAGTTTGAGAACTACAAAAAAAGAGTTGAAAAAGAAAAACAGGACTTAATCAGATATGCCTCACAAAACTTAATAATAAAATTACTTCCAATAGTTGACTCATTTGAGATTGCCTTAAAAAACCACAAAGACAAAAATAAATTCCTTGAAGGGATGAAATTGGTATTTTCACAATTTTATTCATTACTTGAAAAAGAGGGACTAAAACAAATTAATCCATTGGGTGAGAAATTTGACCCCAATAAGCACGAGGTGCTTATCTGCGATAAAAGCAATAAGCCTGATAATACAATAATAAAAGTTTTGCAAAAAGGTTATATACTTAATAATAAACCAATAAGGCATGCAAAGGTAAAGATTGCAAAAAACAAATAAAGGGGTAAAAATGCTTATTTCAAAAAAAACACCAAAAGAAACTGTATTAAAGCTTGGGAAAGAGTGCAAGATGTGTGGCAACTGCTGCAAATACACATCCGGCTTTTTAGTTGATGATGATATCACAAGAATTGCACGGTTTTTAAGGATGACAACAGACGAGCTCAAGAAAAAATATCTTGAAGAGCATGAGAGATTTAATACAAAATTACTGAGGCCAAAACTAATCAAAGGAACTAAGCCATATGGCAAATGCATTTTTTATAACGAGCAGGTTGGCTGCACAATCCACGAGGTAAAGCCACTTCACTGCAAAATAGGCAACTGCAATACATACGGGGATGATTTAAACCAGTGGTTTATGCTTAATTACCTTGTAAATCCAGATGATCCTGACTCAATAAGGCAGTGGAAAATATTTTTAACACAAAATAAGTCAATACCCGGCGGCTCACTAAAGGAGCTTGTTCCTGATGAAGAAAAACTTAAGAAAATACTAAACTATAATATTTTGAAAAAATGAGAATAAAAATAAATGATGAAAACGGAATACAGAAGCAGAAGCTCTACCTCAAGGCAGGAGCTATACTAAAATATTTTCTTGGAACAAGTGATAAGATAGAGACATTGATAATGTGCAGAAATAATGAGATTGACCTTGTAACAACAGACCAGGATTTGTATGAGGCATTGGGCTCTTTAAAAGATTATGACAACTTCAACCAAAGAAAGCTTGTAAAGTTCCTTGAAGTTGTTGAAATAGGTTCATTAAAGAGAGTAAAGGGAAGGGAAAGAACAATACTCACACACGAAAGTGTTGAAGAATTAAGGAAGATTGCATTGAAAAAAGATGATTAAGGAGGTTTTAAAATGGCAGAAAAACAAAAAATAAATATGAGCATAATGGATAGTGATGCATTTTTTTCACATGAAACATCAATTAACTTTAGTCCAACACAGTTTATCTTTGACTTTAGATGTGTAACACCAAGAATAGATGCAAGAAGCCCGACTGCTACAATAGCATTAAAGCACAATGTTATAATGGTGGAGCCATATCATGCAAAGCAGTTTCTTAATGTTTTGTCAAGGGTTGTAAAGAAATATGAGTCAGAGTTTGGCAAAATAGAAAAGCCGGACTCACTAAAGAAATATGAAAAAAAGAAAAAGAAGAGAATTAAAAAAACAGGGGAGGGCAAAACAGTAAAATCACCAAGCTATTTTGGATAATCATAAAACTTAAATTTGGGGGTAATTAAAATGGTCAAGGAGAAAACAAAAAAGGAGAAAATAATTGGGATAGATTTAGGGACAAGCAATTCTGCAGCAGCTTTTCTGCAGGCAGGAAAGCCCATTATAATACCAAGCTCTGAGGGTACAACTGCTTATGGAAAGGCATTTCCGTCAGTTGTTGCCTTTACAGATGATGGTCAGATGCTAGTTGGAGAACCAGCCAGAAGACAGGCAGTTTCAAATCCAGAGAGAACAATAACAGCTGTTAAGAGAAAGATGGGTACAAGCCATAAATACAAAATTAACGGCAAGGAATACACTCCACAACAGATATCTGCATTCATACTACAAAAAATAAAAAAGGATGCAGAGGAATTTATTGGAGAGAAGATTTCAAAAGCAGTTATAACCTGTCCAGCTTATTTTGATGACAACCAAAGACAGGCAACAAAGGATGCTGGAACAATAGCTGGTTTAGATGTTATCAGAATTATTAATGAGCCAACAGCTGCATCCTTAGCTTACGGGCTTGACAAAACAGACAAAGAACTTAAGATTCTGGTTTTTGATTTTGGAGGCGGAACACTAGATGTTACAATAATGGAATTTGGTGATGGAGTCTTTGAGGTAAAATCCACAAGCGGAGACACACAGCTTGGCGGAACAGACATGGATAATGCTCTTACAGATTTCATTGTTGAGGAATTCAAGAAAAATGAGGGAATCGACTTGAAAAATGATGCTGTAGCAATGCAAAGATTAAGAGAGGCTGCTGAAAAAGCAAAAATAGAGCTTTCCACAACACTTGAGACAGATATAAATCTTCCTTTTATAACTGCTACTGATAAAGGCCCAAAGCATTTAACAATAAAAATAAGGCGCTCAAAGCTTGAGGAATTAGTTGAGCCAATAATAAAGAAATGCAAACATCCAATTGAGCAGGCAATAAAGGATGCTAAATTAAAGCCAGATGATATAAACAAGATAATTTTAGTTGGCGGACCTACAAGAATGCCCTGTGTGAGAAAGTTTATTGAGGACATTATAGGAAAAAAGGCAGAGAGGGGAGTTGACCCAATGGAATGTGTTGCAGCAGGAGCTGCTATACAGGCAGGTGTTCTTGCAGGAGATGTAAAGGACATTTTATTGCTGGATGTTACTCCATTAACTCTTGGAATTGAAACACTTGGAGGGGTAAGAACCCCTTTAATTGAGAGAAACACAACAATTCCAACAAAGAAATCACAGATATTTTCAACAGCTGCAGATAACCAGCCTGCTGTGACAATAAATGTCTTGCAAGGTGAACGTTCAATGGCTGCTGACAACAAAAGCTTGGGAAGATTTGATTTGGTTGGGATCCCTCCTGCGCCAAGGGGTATCCCACAGATAGAGGTAACATTTGATATTGATGCAAATGGGATTGTTCATGTAACAGCAAAGGACCTTGGAACAGGAAAAGAGCAGTCAATAAAAATCACAGCATCGCAAAAGCTTAATGAAGATGAAGTTGAAAGAATGAGAAAAGAAGCTGAAGAGCATGCAGAGGAAGACAAGAAAAGAAAACAAGAGGTTGAAACAATAAACCAGGCAGACACTCTAGTTTATTCAACAGAAAAGCTGTTCAAGGAGTTTGAGGGAAAGGTTGACGCCAAGGAGCTTGAAACTGTTAAAGGAAAGATAATGGAACTAAAGGAACTATTGAAGCCAGAGAAGAAAGACGCAGCAGCAATAAAAACAAAGATGGATGAAGTAAACCAGCTTGTACAAAAGATGTCAACAGAGATGTACCAAAAAGTGGCTGAAGAGCAGGCAAAGAAACAGCAACAAGCTGGAGCAGGCAAAGCAGAAACAGCAGAGGAACCAAAAAACAAAGGCGAAAAAGTAGTTGACGCAGAATACAAGGAAGAGGATGACAAGGAAAAGAAAAAGTAATTTTTTCTTTTTTTAATTTAAAATGAAAGTATTGGCAATATGTGGCTCACCAAGAAAAGGCAATACAGAGTTTATGCTAAACAAAGTTCTGGAAGGCGTAGGTAATGTTGAAAAAGAATTAATTCTTTTGAGAGAACTAAGAATTGAACATTGTGATGGAGATAGTTATTGTGATAAACATAAAGAATGCAAAATAAAGGACGACATGTGTGATATTTATAAAAAAATATTTGATGCTGATATCTTGATTCTTGGTTCACCTACTTATTTTAATAATGTTTCTGGTTTGATGAAGGATTTTATTGATAGAATGAACCCTTATTGGCAGGATAAAAGATTAAGAGAAAAAAGAGCAATCTTGATTTCAACTGGTATTGCAACAGAAAAAACTGCATTAAAAACTCTTGAAATTTTTTGTGAGATTTGTAAAATACCTATTATAGGAAAATTAGCAGCAAAAGCAGATGATTCTGGGGAAGTTAAAAATAACATAACAGTAATCAATGAACTAAAAAAACTAGGAAAAAAATTAACAAATAGATGATGTTTAATATAGAAACTAGAATAGATTAAAAATGGCCAAAGATTATTACAAAATATTGGGTGTTTCTGAAAATGCCTCCAAAGAAGAGATTAAGAGGGCTTACAAGAGGCTGGCCAAGAAATATCATCCAGACATAAATAAAACTGATTCTGATGCTGCTGAAAGATTCAAGGAGATTAATGAGGCTGCTTCTGTTCTTGGCGATGATAAAAAAAGAGCACAATATGACAGATTTGGCACAACAACAGAGGGCTTTGGCCCTGGTGCTGCAGGCTTTGACTTCTCTGATTTTGGTTTTTCAGATTTTGGCTTTGATTTTGAGGACATATTTGACACTTTTTTTAGCAGGGGCTTTGGAAGGCACAGCCGTGGCCCAAGAAGAGGGGCTGACTTGAGATATGATATGGAAATAACACTTGAGGAAGCTGCCTTTGGCGCAAAAAAGCATATTATAGTTCCTAGAATGGAGAAATGCAAGGAATGCAATGGCTCTGGAGCAAAGTCAAGCTCTGATATTATAACATGCAACAAATGCAATGGCTCTGGCCGTATCCAGCAGACAAGGAGAACACCATTTGGTATTTTTTCTACAACAACAACATGCCCTAAATGCCATGGTGAAGGAAAAATTATAAAAGATCCATGTCCAGAATGTGAAGGCACTGGTAGGGTTCATCATGATCGAAAGATAGAAATTACTATCCCAAAAGGCATTGATAATGGCAATGAACTTAGGATTGCCGGCGGCGGAGAAGCTGGAATAAAAAATGGAAGCCCTGGAGATTTATATGTTGTAATCCATATAAAACCGCATAATATATTTGAAAGAAGAAATAATGATATATACTGTGAAATCCCAGTAAGCTTTGCACAGGCTGCACTTGGCTCTGAAATAGAGGTTCCAACATTAAAGGGAAAGGCAAAGTTAAAAATACCAGCAGGAGCACAAACAAATACAATATTCAAGATGAAAGGAAAGGGCATTCCAAGTCTTCATGGATATGGTGTTGGCTCAGAGAATGTAAAAATAGTTGTTGAAACCCCAACAAAACTTACAAAAAAGCAGAAAGAGCTTCTAAAAGAGTTTGAAAAAGACTCAAAAAAGAAAAAAGGATTTTTTGGTTTATAGTTAAAACAAAATAAATATTAAATTAAAAAGGTATTCTTGACTATCGAAAAGTTTATATATATGTTTCTTATTTAAGAATAATAACATATTGAAATTTAAAGCAGAGGTGGAAAATGAAAAAAGAGATATTTTTTTGTGGGTTAGTTCTTTTATTGCTTTTGGCAAGCGGATGCAAGCTTACAGAAACAAAGTATGTATGCCCAGATGGTTCTATTGTTACCAATTTGGATGAATGTCTTGGGGTAGAGGAAAAAGAAGAAGAACTAATAACTGAAATACTAGAAGAAGTTGTAGAAGAGGTTGAAGAAGAACCAGAAGAAGAGTTAACCAAAATAATGGTTCAAGAAGGGGAATTAGTTGTTCTAAAGCCTGAAAGCGAGGATCCTGATGCAGACACTATTTTGTATACATTTAGTGAGCCATTAGACAATGAGGGTAGATGGCAGACAAAGAAGGGAGATGCAGGAAACTATGAGATAACTGTAACAGCATCTGATGGTGAATTAACAGATACACAAAAGATTTTGTTGGTTGTTGAGAGCATAAATAAACCACCAGTACTAAGTCCAATTGCCGACATCACACTTAATGAGGGTGAGACAGTAAGCTTTGAGCCAGTTGCAACAGATCCTGACGGAGATGAAGTAACAATAACATACTCTGGCTGGATGACAGAGGCAAGCTATACAACAAACTATGATGATGCAGGAACACATATTGTTACGGTAACAGCCTCTGATAACATAGAATCAACAAGCCAGGATGTAATAGTAACAGTCAATAATGTGAACAGACCTCCAAGAATTGTAAAGATTGTACAAGACTGATTCTTTTATTTTTTTATATTTCTTTTTACTCCTTTAGAATACTAAATAATAGAAAGCTTTTTATATAATTAAATATTTTAATTAATAAAATGAAAAAATTAATACTAATTTTTATAATTTTATTCCAGCTTATTTTAGTTAGAGCAGAATTTATGACAATAACAGTTAATGAGGGAGATCTTGTAAGCCTTAAGCCAGAGGCAATAGATGAGGATATGGACAATATTATTTATAGTTTCAGCCAACCCTTAGATCAAAATGGCGAGTGGCAGACTGGCTGTGATGATGCTGGAGAATATAAGATTACTGTAACAGCATCTGACGGCAAATTAACAGACACTCAAGAGGTTTTGTTAGTAGTTGAAGACAAGGACAGGGCCCCTTTTTTTGAGCCATTAAATAATGCTTTTGTTAATGAAAATGAGCAATTAATCTTGAATATTACAGCTATTGATCCTGATGGTGATAAAATAACTTATTTAGCAATTAATTTGCCAGATGATGCTAGTTTTGTTAATAATGAGTTTAGATGGACACCTAGCTTTGATACAGTAAAAAAGAACTGGCTTGAAAAAATAATTGCGAGAATACATGTTCCTTACAGGCCAAAAAGAAACTTTTTTGTAACTTTTGTTGCAAAATCAAATGATCTTGAAGCAGAACAAACAATTAAGATAACTGTTTATGAGACAAACAGGGCTCCGATACTGGAAAAAATAGGAACAATAACAGTAAATGAGGGTGAATTACTGACTCTTGAGCCAGTTGCAGCAGACCCTGATGGAGATATTTTGAGATATTATTATTCTGGCTTTGCAAACAAGAAAAAACGCGAAATTGGATATGATGAGGCAGGAACATACTCTACAACTGTTTTGGCATCAGATGGTTATCTTAATGATTCAGAAAACATAACCTTAATAATAAAAAACACAAACAGGGCACCAATTCTTAAGCCAATCAGTGATATTGCTGTTTACGAGAACAAATCAATAGAATTCAAGATTTATGCAACAGATCCTGATGGTGATAGTATAAACTTCTTGGTTGAGAATGCACCAAATGGCTCTAGCTTAGTTAATGAGACATTTAGTTGGATACCTGATTTTGATACTGTTGATAAAGACAAAAAGGATTTTACACTAACTTTTATTGCCAGTGACAACAAGATAATGGCTAAAAGAAACATGACTATAAGGGTATATGATAAAAACAGGGCTCCAATAATAACAAACACTAGCCCTGAAGCACTGATAAATGTCTATAAAAACAAGATTATTGATTTTAAGGTTATTGCTGATGATTTAGATAACAATGACCTTACATATACATGGAAGTTTGGTGTTTTTGAGAAATATAGTGGAAATAATATACACAGGAGAAGATTTACAATACTTGGAACAAAGCCAGTCCAGGTCATAGTTTCAGACGGAATTGAAACAAAAACCTATGCATGGATTGTTAATGTTATTGAACCAGAAGAAGAAAAACCTGTTAAGCCTGTTGAAAAACAAATTTACAGAAAATATACAATTGATGGTTGAATTTAATTCTTTTAACCAAATATTTTAAAATAAATCGAAAACTATATAAACAGAAAATTCTATATCAAACTTATAGGGGGTGGTTTAATGGCAAAAGCAAATCTACTTGTAACACATGATCCAAATCATGCAGGTCTGGCCAAGGAAGAAATAATTGCTGTTTTAAAACAGCTTAAAGTAGAACCAGAGTTCTTGAAATCAGAGATAGAGGGCTTATTTCAGATAACAATAAAAGAACCAAAAGAAACCATAAGGAAATTAGTGAAAACATGCAAAAAGGACACTTCTATGTTTAGGATGACATTCCACTGGGTTCCTGTGGACAACTGGTGCAAGTCAACTATTGAAGACATGCAGAAAACAATAAAAGGGCTTGTTAAGGGTATTGATGAAAAGGATAAGTGGAAGATGGATATAGCAAAAAGATGCTATGAAAAATACCACACAACAGAGCTTATAATGAAGCTTACAGAAGTTGTTGACAGGCCAAAAGTGGACTTAAAAAATCCAGACAAGATAATAAGGGTTGACATCATAGGCAATGATGCAGCAATATCTCTCCTGAATAAGGATGAGACGTTGAATATACCTGCTCTTAAACAGTAATGTCTTAAGGACTTAGATGGGGGAAAATTATGAAAAAAGGAATCTTTAAAAAAGAGGATATGCCATACATTACATCGTTTGTAGTTATAGTAATTGTTCTTGTGTTTGCTTTTATATTTCAGAAACCAGCAGAATGCCCTGAATGCCCTGAATGCATATGTGAAAAATGCCCTGATTGTGTCATGGACTGCTCATTATGCCCTGAGAAAACAAAAACAGAGACAGAAACAATAACTTTAACAAAATATGTATGCCCTGATAAGAGGGTGGTTGATAATTCTAATGAGTGTGAAACTATCCCTGAAATAGAATTAAATACATATTTTGAGCCAATCCTGACTAATGAGGAAGGCACATCAATAGTTAATGTGACAGTAAAGCCAGCATGCATAAAAGGGAAAAATGGAGGCTTTGTTTATTTTAAGACAGGGGTTCTTCCAAAAGACATTGCATTTGAGGTTAAAGAGGATGTTAACCAGGAATACAAGGAAGTTTATAAGATGGATGGCCTGTTTGAGAGATATAAATACTTTGAAATCTGTGATGAATGCACTACTGACGCTGACTTTAATCTTGAGAAAAACAAAGTTTATCTGTTCAGACTAAGATTTAATATGACTGTTCTTAATAAAGTCTATTATTCTAATGAGCACATAATTAATACAAATCCCGAATCAAGCTACATGACAAAAGTATGTTCATAAGAATTTTTATTTCTTCTTTTCCTTGATTTTATATAATCTAGCATCTTAGAATGATAATCCACTACTTTTAAAATAAAAGAAAAAAAGAAGCAGGCTACCCAAAGAACAAGACACATGAAAACTTTATATGAAATACTATTATTTCCAGCACTGTTGAAAATCTTGGGGATTTATAACCAAAATATTTAAATAGGTTAGATATGCAAAATAACCTATATAATTGAAAGTTTGAAATGAAAGGGGTAACTTTATTGTAGAAGAAGACAGGTTAAACAGAAATAGTTGTTGTGTTATTGACAATCTCAAAAACAAAGGAATAATAATATAATTTATATTGATTTAAAGGATAAAACACCATTGGCTATATAATTTAAAAGTCTGAGCAAAAAGAGAGGAAAAATAATAATGAACATAGATGTAGAACCTAACGAGAAATTTGTTTTAAAAAAAGCTATGAATAAATCAAAAGAATTAAGACAAATACTTTATCAGGCATTTACTAATTGCCCTTCGCTTTATTCAGTATATAGTGCTGGCAGTTATTATACCAAAAACTTTGATTTTAGATACAGTGATATAGATTTATCCTTGATTGTTGAGAAACCCTCTTTTGAAGATATACATACATTAGAGGAAAATATAAGCCGGATCAGTAAAAAGAGTGGAATAAAGATTTCAACGTGTTATTCTGAGATAAATGATCTCAAGGAGGATATTAAAATATTCAAGGCGCATACACATGGAAAGAAAAGAACATCTTTCCTTTATGATATTCTTAATTCTCAAAGAATTTATGGTAAGGATTTAAAAGCAGATTTGGAAGGGTATACTGCTCAATACCACCCCTTTGAGCTTTACTCTAATATATCTGAATTGATTACAGAGCTCTACAAATCATTGTCTTCATATCATAAATGTATAAACATATCTTTTGTCATCGCAAAAACAACCCTTTTACTGAAAGGCATATATACATCGCAGAAAGAGGATATTATAAATTCATTTTCAAAAAATATAGATGCACAACTTGGATATAGGTTGCTTACAATCTCCAACAAATCAAAGAAAGAATTGCAAAGCTCCAAAGAAGAAAAATCAGCTGATTTGCAGTTTATAATGGATTTTTGCTATTTTTGTAAGGATTATTCAAGAGGATTAGTTAAGGTAAACCAAAATGAATTTAAGCCAATTCCAAAAGTCAAGAAATAAAATAATTTTAATTATGGGTGCACCTGTCTCAGGTAAATCTACAATATCTTATAAACTAGCTATAGAACTTGGAATTGAGCAGGTAATAGATACGGATATAATAAGAGGAATAAAGGCAGTCCAAGAACCCAAGAACCAGTATATTAACACATATTCTTTTAAATCCTGGGAGCTATTTGGAAAAAAACAGAGCCAAAAGAATATTCTTTTGGGATACGAGAAATATTCGGAGCAGATTGAGAAAGAGATTTCTGGTGTAATAAACATTAATGATTCTTGGGGAAGGAACATTATCATGGAAGGAGTACATCTCCATCCAAACTTAATAGAAAAACTAATAAAAAAGAATAATGTGCAAACAGTTTGCTTATCTGTAAATAGTAAAGAGCATAAAAGGAATATTCTCAACAGGCTTAAAAAGTCTTATCAGCAGCCAAAATTTTACTTTGATAATTTTAAGGCAATTAGGGAACTCAATGATTTTTTAGTGGATTGTGCAAGAAAATATACTATTCCTGTAATTGAGAATAAAAATATCAAAAGTGCTATATCTTTGATAGTTAAGGTTATTAATAAATGAAAAATGGTCAAAATAAAAAAAGGAATTTTAGCAATATTATATAAAAAAGAAAACAAGAAAATATTATATGCCTTGTTCAAGAGAAAAGAAGGCTGGGTTGGATATGAGTTTCTGAAAGGCGGTAAAGAAGCCGATGAGACTGATGAACAAGCTCTGTTCCGCGAGGTCAAGGAGGAGGCGTCATTATCAATAACTTCAGCTATAAAATCAAAATATACCTATTCCTTTGAATCAAAGAAAGATGATGAGCTTATTAGACATGAACTTGCAGTGTTTTATGTTAAGCTGTCTGAAGATGAGATTCATATAGGATCTGAACATTCTGAATTTGGATTTTATGATTATGGAACTGTATTAAGGCGTCTTCCATTCAGGACTTTAAAAGATCTATTTAAGAAGATAAATGCAGAGCTTTTGAAATGAAAAAAACAATAATTGAGATTGGTGGCATAGATGGTGTTGGGAAAAGCACACAGGTAAAACTGCTGAATGATCATTTCTCAAAGAAAGGATTAGGAGTTTTTATCCCTGACTCTGTAGTGTATTTTAATTCAGATTATCCGCAATCTCTTGAAGAAAGAAAGGGCTGGTATGTTTCAAAGGATCCAAGAGAGATTGTTAAAATTAATATTGTCGGTGCAAAAAGAAGGAATGATTTGTGTCAAAATATAGAGAGTGATATTGTTCTTTTGGATAGGGGATATGTTACAATAAAGTCATCAGCAATCGCTCGCCTTATAAGAACTAGAACATTTGAGGAATCCAAAAAAATTGTTGATACACTCTGCCAAGATATTCATTATGTTCCTATAGAGGATTTTCATATAATCTATTTTGCTGGCATGGAATTAATCAAGAAACGGCTTTTAGGTATAACCCCTGAATTTGAGTGCTATTTAAATAACTTTAGAGTAGCCATTGATGCAGTTTCTTTGGAGCGTAGAATCTACAGAATTGATTCTCATCAGGATAAAATAGCTGTAACCAGCAAAACATTAGAATATATCCTTTAAGGTAAGACAGAATGCATTTATAATGACTGTTCTTAATAAAGTCTATTATTCTAATGAGCACATAATTAATACAAATCCCGAATCAAGCTACATGACAAAAGTATGTTCATAAGAATTTTTATTCTTTTTTAACTTTATTTTTTGTATCACCACAGAAAGCTTTAAATATGAACTCAAACCCCCCTCTATGAAATAAGCATTAAAATGGAAGATATAAAGGTATTTAACAGATGGAGTATAAATGGAATAAAAGTAGAGGATCCTGGGTTAAAGAGATACATTAATCTAGAGCCAAAGATAATACCAAAGACAGGTGCAAGATATGCTGGTGCAAGGTTCCACAAATCAAAGACATTTATTGTTGAGAGATTAATAAACAAAATAATGATACCAGGACACAAAGGAAAAAAGCACTTTATAACTTCATACAAATCAACAGGGAAGAGCCAATCAGCATATTCTCTTGTTGAGGAAACATTTAAAATCATTGAAAACAGGACAAAACAGAATCCAATCGCTGTTTTTGTCAAGGCACTGGAGAATGCAGCACCAAGGGAAGAAATAATAACAATAGAATATGGTGGAGCACGTTATCCAAAGGCTGTTGAGTGTGCTCCTCAAAGAAGGGTTGATCTTGCATTGAGATATATGGTTCAGGGTGCTTTTACAAAATCCTTCAACTCCAAGAAAGAAGCTGTTAATGCACTTGCTGATGAGATAATAGCTGCCTACCAGTTAAGTAATTCATCAAATGCAATTAAAAAGAAACTTGATCTTGAAAGACAGGCAGATGCTTCTAGATAAAAAATATAAAACTTCTGATTTTCAAAAGATTTAAATAGATTATTACAAATAATTCTCATATGAAGAAAAGGTTTGTGATGGTTGACGGCCTTGACGGTTCTGGTAAGGGAGTTATTGTTAATGCCCTGAAAAAATGGGCTGAGCAAAAACAGCTTAAGATATTTGATCTAAGGACATATTGCAAGGAAAAAAACAGGTTTCCAGAGCCTGAAGAGATAAATGACTTTGATGTAATTGTTTCCTGTGAGATGAGCTATTGCTGGGTTGGGCGTGCTTTAAGAGAAGAAATAGTAAGAAAAAACAACCGCAACTATTCAATAACCTCTACAGCACACGCATTTTCCATTGATAGGGAAATACTTTACAAAATGGTTATTATTCCTGCCTTAAAACAAAATAAATATATTTTTCAGGAAAGGGGTGTTATAAGCTCTATTGTCTACCAGCCTGTTCAGGGTAATATACCCTTAACAGAGATTATGAGACTGCCAGGCAATAAGCTTGCATTGCAGAATTCTCCAAACCTGTTGATAATAGCACAGGTTGCACCAGAAACAGTTATGCAAAGACTAAGCCAGAGACAAAAACATGATAAGGCTATTTTTGAAGAGATAAACTTTCAGAGAAAGGTTGAGCAAAGGTACAACAGCCAGTGGTTAAAAAACCTGTTCGAGAGCCATGGTTCCAGGATTGTTTATCTAGATACAAACTTTCCAAAAACAGTTGAGGAAACAGAAAAAGAAGCAATAAAAATATGGGAAGATTTCCTTAAAGAAAACTAAATCATACAGTTTTAATATCAATTCTTAGTTTGCTGTATTTTTTTTGGCATTCTTTTTTTAGATTTTCTAAGAATTTTTTTGTTGGTGATTCTATACTATTCATCTTTGGGTCAAGTGTGCCTTTATTAGATATAAATGGTTGCAAGACCCATCTGCAGTTTAATCCATTGATTTCTTCAGCGATCTCCAAAATATCCTGCTTTCTGAAAATAACTCCTGGAACAACAGTTGTCCTCAACTCTATCTGGATCTTATCCTGATTCCTCTTTAATATTTTGAGTGTTTGTTTAATATCCTTGATAACATCTTCCGGTCTTTTAAAAAAAGTCCCTGATTGTGTAACCCTTTCGAAAATCTCTTTTTTAAAAGGAGCTTTTATATCTAAAGCAATAAAATCCAATAAATTTTCATTTATTAACGATCTTATTGAATAGGGCTTTGAGCCATTAGTTTCAATTCCAACCTTTAAACCAAGTTTTTTTGTAAATCTTGCTAAGGTTAGTAATGCCTGCCTCTGAAGGCATGCTTCGCCTCCTGAGAAAAGAACAGCATCAATAAAATCAGAATTTTTTGTTATCTCTTTTTTGATATCATTTAAATCTTTTAAGAATTCCTCTTTAAAATCTATAAAATTCTTATTGTAGCAATAACAACACTTGAAGTCACATCCTGAAAAAAAGATTACTGTGCAAACATTAGCTGACCAGTCAACTGTTGATAAGGGAACTATCCCACCAACATATGCCTGCATTTAAACCCCTAACTTTTTTTATCTTTAGATAATTTCTTAGTCTCTTCTTCCTCGATGAACTCAAATAATTTTGTGTTTTTCTTTGCTGTTTTATATTTTATGCCATTCTTCATTCTTCCACCTTTTTTATCTCTTTTAGAAGTTCATCCTTTGATGGAACCTCTCCCTTGAAAACTGCCCTTTCATTTATCACAATAGAAGGTGTTGATGCAATCTGATACATCAATGCCTCAACTGTTAGATCCTTGCCACCTATTGCTGCTGGAACATTATCCTTTGTTATTTCATCTTCAGATGAGACAACATGTAATTTATTGCCTTCAAGCTCAGTAATAGATGGAGTTTTTAAATCCTGGCCGTCAATAAGCTTTTCAACAAAATCCTTTCCTTCAATCCACCCAAGCTCTTTTGCTGCTTGTCTTACAAGCTTTCTTGCATTTGGGCACTTTGGACAATTTATTCCTGTAAATAATATTAGCTTCATTTTATATGCCTTTTAGATTGTATTTATGTCTATCCATAAATTCCTTTAACTTGCCTTTGTTCCATGACTTAACAGGTGTGTAATACCCTGTTACTCTTGAGTACCACTGAATATTATCGTCTTTTGCTCCGCAATTTGGGCATTTTTCATAAATACCGCTAATTGTTCTTTTACATGAGTTGCAATATGTCATATCTTTTGTATAAGCAAAATAAGAGGTTAATGTATTGGAGCATATTCTTCTTGTCAGCTTTAATAAAGCATCTGGGTCTGGATTATTCTCACCTAAAAATATGTGTGATATTGCACCACCCTGAACCAGGGGGTGGAATGAGGAATCTATCTCAAGCCTCTTAAATAATGATATGTCAGCTGAATAATTGACATGAGATGAGTTTGTGTAATAAACATCCCCTGTTTTTCTATCACCCTGAACAACAGCCTTGTCCTTATATTTCTCTAAGTCAAAGTTGGCAAGCCTGAATGTTGCTGACTCAGCAGGTGTCTGGACCATTCCCCACCTTTGCCCTGTTTCATCTTTCTTCTTATTAACTGCATCTGACATATATTTGATTATCTTTAAGCCAAATTTCCATGAATCCCTTGATTCGTGCATCTCATGGCCAGTTATTTTTTTAACCATTTCATTAAGGCCTATAAAACCAATCGAATTTGTTGCCTGATCTAGCTTATAGTATGGCTTACCATAACAATCCATTGAAAGGAAAGATGCATATCCACTTTTCATAACCTCTTTTATACATTTTCTCTTTACATTAAATATATGCTTTGTCATGTTAATTCTTTCATCAATCAGTTCATAAACATTAGATTCGTCTTTTGCATTATAGCTAATATTTGGAAGATTTATTGTTACTGTCTGCAAAGAGCCTGAGCGGACATTCCCGGTTTTTATCTCCTCCCAGAAATCACCATCTGGCCTTAGAAAATACCTGCAGCACTGGCTTTGCAAGGCCTCAGGCATATATGGTGCAGCCATGTTAAGAAAATAGGGAGAGCCATATTTTGCAACAAGCTTATGAACATCAAACAAAAGCTCATCTGCAGAACTGTCCTTAAGTGTTTCCTTCCTTATCTTGTACTCTGGTTTTGGAAAGTGAAATGCTTTTTTGTTATAATCACCATCAATCATAACCTCTGTAAAGGCCTTTATTATTTTCCTTGACTCATCAAGATAGTCAAGATATGATTCTTTTTCTGTTATCTTTCCACCTGGCAACACTACTGGAATATCCCTTAGGTAAGATGGAACATTGAACTCAAAGCTTGCTGATGTAAATGGTGTCTGTCCTCCCTTGACAACATCAAGCTGATCAAGCTCATATACAAATGCCTGAACAGCCTGCTTTATTTTTTTGTATTCAAGGCCTTTTGCATAAGGAGCCAAGAAAAGGTTTAATGCATCATATCCCTGACCACCTGAGAAATATGTTGAGCTTAAGAGTAAAACCCTGGCAGCATGTATCATGGCAACCTCTAATGACTTAGCAGGACCTGAAACAGCTGTATGAATGCCTTTGCCGTCTGACATAAATCCCTGTCTAAGGAAGAACCTTATGTCATGCTCAAAACAAAATGGCCTTGTTGGAAAATAATCCAAATCATGAATATGAATCTCACCTTTCATATGTGCTTTTGAAGCTTTTTTTGGCAAGAGGTAAGATAGTGTGTATTGTGCAGAAATAGAATCTGCCAGTCTTTTATGTATTGTCTGGAGATTATAGTTTGTATTGGCATTTTCTTTAAACTTTTTGAAAATAACCTCTTTGACATCAGAAACAGACATTCCAAGCCTTGAATATTCCTTGTTTTCATTAAGAAGATTTGATTCCAGAAGCTTCATACATACAATCTCTCTTACAATAGTTGTTGTTTTTGGTATATCAAGTTTTATTAATTCATTATATGCCTCATGAGAAATTTTTTTTGCATTTTCTTCTGATATAGAAGTTTCCTTTATTAAAGAATCTTTTATTTTTATTTCCCTTAGCTCAACAAGATCCCCAAAGGATGTCATGAGCTGCGTTTTAGTGTGATTATTATTGTTTTCCATTTGCCTTTTAAACCAATCCAGTGCTTCCAAAACCTCCATGGCCGCGTTTTGTATTATCAAGACTTTTGACCTCTTCAAATTCTGCTTTTTCTATTTTATTGAAAACCAGCTGTGCAATCTTTGTTCCTTTTTCTATCTTAAATTCTTCCTTGCTGTGGTTGATTGCTATAACACCAATCTCTCCACGATAGCCTGAATCAATTGTTCCAGGACTGTTGCATACAGAAATTCCATGATTTAATGCAAGGCCTGATTTTGGCCTTATTTGTGCTTCATAACCCTGTGGAACAGCTATTATTACCCCTGTGCTGACTAATATCCTCTGGCCAGGCTTAAGAACATAATCTTCTGTTGAATAAAGATCAACCCCCGCATCACCATCATGAGCATAATGTGGTAAAATTGCGTTTTCTTTTATTTTCTTTATCCTTATCTTTAGATTTTCTGACAAACATATCCCTCTTTTTTGATTTTAAAAACTAAAAGAGCAAGGTAAAAAAGGAAACACAACTCCTATTTAAATTAAATTAAGGTTAAAAATATATAATTAAAACAATTATTGTTCTAATGGAAATAAAGCTTAATAATCTTTTATTTTGTTGTTTAAGGCTTTCTTTGGTTTATAATAAAAAAGATTCCAATTGAAAAAAACGTTTTCCAAAGGAAATAATCATTTTCTCCACAAGAAATAAGCTTGTTTTTCACAAGAAAACATTGGTTTTTGTTTTATCAAAGTAGTAATCTAGCCAGCCTTGAACTGGAATAATGATACTAATTCATGCTTTATTGTCTTGCCTGTTTTTGCATCTATTTTTATATTGATTGTATTCAAAGAGCTTGTGATAAGGGTTATGTTCCATAGCTGGCCAAGCTCAATGTTCTGCAGGATAGCTATTGTTTTTGTTACTAACTCTTTAGGGTATTTTTTCTCCTTAATAGTTTGAGCTTTTTTCAATACCTTATCTAAGCTAAATTTAACATCTTTCAGGTTAATCTTTTTTACAGCTGTTCCTGGTTTTTTGAAAATATCTTGTTCTGGATTGATTTTAATATTATTATTTATAGTAAAAACTGTCACCTTATCCAGTTTTTTGTCATAATAGCCAATCTGCCACTCACTTTTTTCTGAGTTTTCAATCATGGTAAAGGCATATGTTAAATACGATTTTTTGTTCTTAAAAACCCATTTCTTGAATTCAGAGCTGTTTTTTAGTTTTTTAAGTGCTGTTTTAAAATCCATGGTTTTTAGAACAGGAATGAGATTTATATAATTTTGGTTTTTAAAGAAAGCTTTTTATATAATCCTCTTTTAGCTTGCTCTATGGGGGAGATAACAAAAATAAGCCCTGAGCTTAAGATATTATTAGAAAAACAGCACTACTGCTTTAGCGGTGAGCACTCTGCTGTTAAAATCTGCACATGGACAAAGAAGTCATTATTAGATGAAAATGTTTGTTATAAGGAGAAGTTTTATGGAATAAGATCTCACCTATGCTGCCAGATGACACCTTCTGTTGGATTTTGCACAAACCAGTGCATCCATTGCTGGCGTGAGATGGATTATGCTGCTGGAATTAAGATGACTAATGCAGTAGATAGTCCAAAAGAGATAATAAAAAAATCAATATTATGCCAGAGAAAACTTCTTAATGGTTTTTTTGGAAATGAAAAAGTGAACAGGAAAAAGCTTAATCAAGCACAGGAGCCAATGCATTTTGCAATCTCATTAACAGGAGAGCCAACTATCTATCCACAGCTTAATGAATTAATAGCTGAGCTTCACAAACAAAATAAGACAACTTTTTTGGTTACGAATGGCCAGTTTCCAGAGGTTATTGAATCATTGAAAGAATTACCAACCCAGCTTTATGTTTCAGTTAGTGCAACAAATGAACAAGACTTTAAGAAATTTAATAAATCATGCTTTAATAATGGATGGCAACGCCTGAACAAAACACTTGAATTACTGCCTAAATTAAAAACAAGAACAGTAATTAGAATAACAGTGATGAAAGGAATAAACATGAAAGATGAAAAAGCTTATGCTGATTTAATAAAAAAAGCAAGCCCAATGTTTGTTGAGCTTAAAGGATATATGTTTATTGGCTCATCAAGGAAAAGATTATTAGAGGAAAACATGCCTTATCACGAAGATGTAAAAAATTTTGCAAAAAAGATTGCAGAACTTTCCGGATATAAAATAATCGACGAAAAAGAAGAGAGCCGGGTTGTTCTATTGGCCAAAGAAGATTACAAAGACAGGATTATGAAGTTTGATTAAATTAAATGAATTTTTAGAAATCTTTTTATATTTGTAAAGTTTTTAACCTGATTATGAAAAGCAAACTAATAATCCCCTTGGTTACTTTATTTATTGGTTTTCTTTTGATTGGCGGGGGCATTACAGGCAATGTTGTATCACAAAGCTGTTGTTTTCCACCCGACTGCGAGCCAGAGAATATTTGTGATTCTGCAGAAGCTCATCACATCAAAGATATTCTGCAAGCCTTAATATAGCCAACTACACTATTTATATTGGCGAGATATTGGTTCTTGTTTCAATCTTTCTGTATATTGTAATGTACAGGCACGATAAGAAATCTTAAAATAAACTTTTTTAATAGAATTTTAAAATCTCGATTAGAAACATTTAAATAGTTGAATTCTTGGGGTTTATATAATATTTTGCTTCAATTCAGGACTGGGGGGATTTACAGGCCTTAGTGGCCATCTTAGAGAGGTGCTTGCTTATGAGTCAAGAAAAAGAAATAGTTAATCTTTGGCTTAATAAAAAGGGTTTCTTTACTATTAATGATATCAATGCTGGAAAAAACAAGGTAATAGACCTTATAGCAATAAAACTTAAAAATGGAAAGCTTGAGAGGGTAGAGCATATAGAGGTTAATTGTTCTATAAGCTCAACACTTGTTGACAAGGATATAAACGAATACATAAAAAAATTTGAAGACAAGACAGTTATCAAAAAAGTAAAACAAGTCATAAAAGACTTTGTTGGAACAGCCTTTAACTATGAAAAAACACTAATTTTGACATCTCATAGAAACATTAATCTAAAGGGAATCAATGTTTTGAAATTTGATGACATACTCTATGAAGTAATAGATGATATTGACAAGCAGAACTACAGAAATACAACAGTAAGAACAATACAGCTTATTAAATACCTGTTGATAGCCAATCCAGATAATCTTGCAGAGCTGTTAAAAAAAGAAACAGGCAACAAGGTCTTAACCCAGGGCACAAGAGAAATATTCATAAAAAGGTTGTTAGAGCAGGATGATGTCAAAAGAATACTTGAAAAGGAATCAAATGAAAAAATTATAGTCGATATTGTAAAGGAATCATCATTAAAGAGGCCAGAAAGGCTTGCAAAAACACTTGAGCAGGATATACTGACAAATAGGACAAGAAAGAGATTTTTAAAATCATTTTTAGAACAAGAGAAAATAGCAAAGGTAAGCAAAACTCTCTTAAAACCAAAAAAACAGAGGCCATTGCAGTATTTTTTCAAGAAGAAAAAACCCTAAAGCAAAAGTTTAATAAATATCTCTTTTTTATTTAAAAACAGGTGATATAATGGATGCACTTTTTTATTTAACTTCATTCGCAATCCTCTTGGTTATAGGTATCTTATGCACAATTCTTTCAGAAAAGATAAAGCTGCCAAACATACTCTTATTGGTTCTAACCGGGATACTTATTGGTCACATTAGGTATTATGGCAGACAATTAATTCAGTTCTCGCCAATATTCTTGACTTCTGTAGGAATACTTGCCTTGGTTATGATAATCTTTGACGCAAGCTCCAGGTTCAAGCTAAGGGAGTTTGATACTTTCTCATTTAGGGCATTAAAGTTGGTCGGAATATTTCTCATACTAAACCTTATACTCCTAACAATATCTGTAAGCCTTATTTTTAATGTCAGCAACATATTTCTGGCAATGATGTTTGCTGCCCTTATGTCTGGAACAGCTCCAGATGTTGTTTTAACAATGCTTAAACAAACCAAGAACAGGGTAATAGAGCTGCTTAACATAGAATCAATAATTAATACGCCTTTAATTGTTTTAATACCTTTTATAATTCTTGACTTATTCCAAGATTATAGTAAAGAGTTCTTTTTCTCAAAATTCCTAGAATCTGCAGGTCCTTTCTTGCAGCAGTTTGTTACAGGAATTGGTGCTGGGATTTTAGTTGGTATAGTTATATTCAAAATAATGAGAACCAAATATTCAGAGAGATTATCACCCCTTGCTTTAATCACTGCTGCCCTTATAACCTATATCCTTGCAGAGAATCTCAAGGGTAATGGAGTTCTTGCAGTAACAACCCTAGGATTGTTTTTTGGTAATGTTTATGTCAGGGAAAAAGAAACATTGCACGAATTTTCTTACATGTTTGCAAATTCACTTGAAATCATTGTCTTTATACTACTGGGCATAATCATAGATTTTCCACTAGAATTTTGGTTTATTTCAAAATCAATACTATTATTCATAATATATTTAGTAATAAGATATATGTCAGTCCAGCTGTGTTTTTCAAAACTAAATTATTCTTTTAAGGAAAAGCTTTTTATGACATTAAACATACCAAAGGGAATTGCTGTTGCAGTTGTTGTATTTATCCTGGCTACCTATAACATACCTGGAATTATTACACTACTGGATATTATAGTTGCATTTATTGTTTATAGCATAATACTTTCTACAATAGTTACAAAACTTTCAAGAAATTTCCTAGAGGCAGAAACACAATGATTAGGCTTGGTCCTGCTGGCTCTCCCATGAAAAGCACTTTGGATGGCCTTGGCTATATTGAGAAGATTGGCCTGAATGCAATGGAGGTTGAGTTTACTTATGGTGTAAGAATGCAGAATAAGCTTGCAAAAGAAATTGGAAAGCTCGCAGAAAGACTTGATATTAAGCTTAGTGTTCATGCGCCATATTACATAAATCTTGCATCTGCTGAAAAGCAAAAAATTGAAGCATCAAAAAAGCGTATTCTAGACAGCTGCGAAAGAGCTCATTATCTTAAGGCAAGCCATGTTGTTTTTCATCCTGGATTTTATGGCAAGCTTTCTGATAAGGAATGTTATGAAATGATAAAGAAAGAGATTATTGAAATGCAGGATATAATAAGAGAAAATAAATGGAAAACAAAACTTGCACCAGAGACAACAGGAAAAAAATCACAGTTTGGCTCCTTGAATGAGATTTTAAAGCTAAGGGATGAAATCAAATGCAGTATTTGTGTTGATTTTGCGCATTTGCATGCAAGAAACAGCTCTATAAATTACTTATCTGTTTTTGACCAGTTATCTGGTTTAAGGCATATTCATTCTCACTTTTCAGGAATTGAATTCAGCGATAAAGGAGAGAGAAGACATATTATTATGGAGGGGGCTGATTTTTTGCCTTTGGCCAAGGAAATACTTAAAAGAAAGGTTGACATAACTATAATCTGCGAGAGCCCCATAACATGGGAAGATTCATTAAAGATGAAGGAAATTATAGAAAAATTAAAATCAAATTAATATTCAAAAACAAAAGCACCCATTGTATAACCCCCACCAACAGCAGTTATTAAAATTTTATCTCCTCTTTTAACCTTACCTTGTTTTATACTTTTATCAAGGGTTATAATATTAGAAGCACCAGATACATTACCATCTTCTTCTATTGTAATAAGAGTTTTTTTTGACATACGCAAGTATTTAGATTTAGCAGTACCGTCTATTATTCTTTTATTTGCTTGATGAGGGCAAAGCCAGTCAATGTCCTTTATTTCTAAATTGCTTCTTCTAAGTGCAATTCTAGCAGACTGAACCATAGCATTAACAGCTTGTCTTAATACCTGTGGACCACCACTCATTTTGAGGTATTCCTTTTTAACATACTTTTTTCAGCCTTTGTTAGAATATCTTTTACATCTACACCTGTATTTTTTACATTAATATGTTTAGAAGAATATTTTCCGCCAATGTAGGGTATCCCCAAGATGCCTTTTTTATTACTCCTTTGCAAAACAGCTGCTCCAGCACCATCCCCAAACAAAATAGCTGTTTTTGGGTTGCTATAATCAATAATACTTGATAATTTTTCACTTGCAACAACTAAGACATTGTTGTATTTTCCACTTCTTATATGATGGTACGCGCTCTCTACTGCATAAACAAAACCAGAACATGCCTGGTTTATTGTAATAGCTGGTATGTTATCATTACCAATTAAATGCCCTACTTCAATAGCTGAAGTTGGTATTAATGCCCCTGGTGTGAATGTATTTAGAATTATTAAGTCAATATCAATTGCTTTCAAATTAGCGTCCTCTAATGCTTTTTTAGAAGCTTCAGCACCCATTTCTTCTATTGTTTCATTTCCATCAGCATAGTGTCTTTCTTCAATGCCTGTTACTCTAATTACCCACTCAGAAAAATCATCATATTTACTATAATCATAATTCTTAACTATATTTTCTAAATCTTTATTAGTAACAATCTTTTTAGGAAGATAAGAACCAATTCCAGCAATTCTTACATTGTCCATAAACTTGAGAACTCAGAAACCTTTAAATACCTTTTGCTGTTACAAATAAGCAATGGAAAGAAGGGTGGTTGTAACCGGTTTAGGTGTAATTTCTCCCCTGGGTAACGATATAAATACATTTTGGGAGAATCTTGTTAATGGTGTTTCTGGTGTAGATAAAATAACAAAATTTGATAGTTCTGATTTTGAGGTTAAGATTGCAGCAGAAGTAAAAGACTTTAATCCAGAACACTATAAAATAAGCAAAAAAGAAATAAAGGACCTTGATTTATTTTCACAATATGCCTTGGCAGCAACAGAGCGAGCTCTTAATAATCTAGAAATCCCATCAGGAAAAAAAATAGGTGTAATCATTGGAACAGCAATTGGTGGTCTTAAAACAACAATAAAGCAACAAAATATTTTATATGAAAAAGGTCCTGATAAAGTTAACCCAAAGACAATACCAAAACTAATGTCAAATGCAGCACCAGCACTTATAGCAATAAAATATTCTCTTAAAGGCTCTAATTTTTCTGTTTCAACAGCATGTGCTTCTGGTGCTAATGCAATTGGTGAATCCTATTTAAAAATAAAACATGGAGAAGCAGATCTAATAATCACAGGGGGCACAGAAGCGCCTATTGTACCAGTAGGAGTAGCAGCATTTACAAATATGATGGCAATAACTAAAGAATACAATGATGAGCCAAAAAAAGCATCAAGACCCTTTGATAAAAAAAGAAGTGGTTTTGTTTTAGGAGAAGGCGCAGGAATTTTGGTACTAGAAGAACAACAACATGCATTAGAAAGAAATGCAGGAATATATGCAGAAATTGTTGGTTATAGCTGTAATTGCGATGCTTATAAATTAGCTGCTCCTGATAAAAATGGTGAGGGTGCAGCAGATGCAATGCGAGGAGCCTTATTAAGTTCAAAATTAGAACCAGAACAGATTGATTATATTAATGCACATGGAACATCAACCCCTTTAAATGACAGAATAGAAACACTAGCAATAAAAAAAGTGTTTTCTAATGCCAAGAAAATTCCAGTAAGCTCAACAAAATCAATGACAGGACATCTTATAGGAGCAGCTGGTGGTCTAGAAGCAATTATCTCAATCTTGACAATCAAAAATAATATAATTCCTCCAACAATAAACTATGAATTTAAGGATCCAGAGTGTGACCTTGATTATGTACCAAATGAATCGAGAAAAAAAGATGTTGATATAGCAATGTCTAATTCTTTTGGCTTTGGAGGCCACAATGCGGTTTTAGTTTTCAAAAGATATAAATAATAAATACTAATTTAACAAAACATGAAAAAAATAATCCTTGATACAAATTTCTTAGTAAGTGTGGTTAAGTTTAAGGTAGACCTATTTTCAGAGCTTCAAAGAATATGTGATTTTAAATATATGGCCTGCATAGTTGATGGCACAATAACTGAGCTGAAAAAACTAGCTGAAACAGGAAAGCCAAAGGAGGTTATGTCAGCAAAGATTTCCTTTGAATTAATCAAGAAGAAAAAGATTAAAATAATAAAAACACCCTCTAAAAACAAAAGAGTTAAAAACGTTGACCTTTTAATTTTAAACCTGATTAAAAAAGGAAATTTCATAGTTGCAACACAGGATAAAGGGCTTAAAAGAGAGATAAGGAAAAAAGGAGTCTCTATCATTGTTTTGAGACAAAAAAAGTATCTTAAACTGATTATTTAATTGAAATAAGGTCAAAATGTTCTATAAAACACAATTAAAAGACCATATAAGGGTTCCACCCCATCTTTTTGGGCTTAAGCTAGAGGATGCAATGCTTGAGAGAATCAAAAAAAAGTATGAGGGCTATATTTCAAAGGAACTGGGCATTGTAATAGATGTATCAAGATTGGACAACATAGGAGAAGGGATTATAATCCCCGGAGATGGAGCATCATACTATGAAACAGAGTTTGAGGTAATAACTTTCAAGCCAGAAATGCAGGAGGTTGTTCTTGGAAGGATAAAGGACATTGCAGACTTTGGAGCTTTTATCAGCATTGGTCCAATAGAGGGCATGATCCATATCTCACAAACAATGAATGATTTTGTTTCATTCAATAAGGAGAAGACCCTTGCTGGCAAGGAATCAAGAAAAGTTTTGAAAATAGGTGATAAGTGCAGGGCAAGAATAATTGCCACGAGCTATAAAGACCCCACAAACCCAAAGCTTGGTTTGACAATGAGGCAGACTGGCCTTGGAAAAATAGAGTGGATAGAAGAAAAGTATGAGCAAAAAAAGACAGCTAAAAAAACTGAAAAAAAGTCTAAAAAGAAATCAAGGAAATAAAAATGCCTAAAAAAGTTTGTAAAAAATGCAGGATTTTTGTGAAGGGAGACAGTTGCCCCATATGCAAGGGTAATCAGTTTACCACAAACTGGAAGGGCAGGATAAATGTACTTGATGCTGATAAGTCAATGATTGCTGAAAAAATTGGAATAAAAGTAAAGGGAGAGTATGTTATTAAGGTAAGGTGAATTCTATGCAGATAGTTGAAAAAAAAGAATATCCGTTATTATCAAGAACAGAGATTATAGCAAAAGAGAGCTATACAGGAGCAACACCATCAAGAGATGCTATTAAGAAGATATTAGCTGAAAAATTAAATGCAAAAGGAGAGCTAATTGTGATAAAGCATATTTATCCAGAATTTGGATTTGGCAATGCAAAGATAATAGCTTACCTATATTCCAATAAGAAGGATATGGAAAGAATTGAGCCAGAATATGCATTTAAGAAAGGGATTCCTAGGGAAAAAAAGGAAGAAAAGAAACAGGATAAGCCAAAAATTGATGAAAAAAAGGAAGAAGTGAAAGCAGAACAAGAGAAAGAAAAACATTCTGAGCAAGAAAAACATGAAGAAAGCAAACCAGAAGAAAAGAAACCAGAACAAGAACAGGAAGGAAGAAAAGAAGAACTAAAAAAACCAGAACACAAAGGAGAAATAAAAGAAGTTAAAAAAGAAGAAACAAAACCAGAGCAAAAGGAAAATAAACCGGAAAATAAAGCTTGAAGATGGCCAAAAAGAAAAAGAAACCAAGGAAAGCAGTTGATATAAAAGCACTTTATTCAGTTGAAGGAGGCTCACTCAAAAGAAAGACAAAGTTCTGCCCTAAATGCGGGCCAGGAGTATTCCTTGCAACACATAAAGACAGATTAAGCTGCGGAAAGTGCGGCTACACAGAGTTTGTAAAAAAACCTGAGCAGAAATAATTTTTATCAAATCTATTCAAGATTTCTTATATAACCTAAAATCAAAAATAATTATTTCTCCTTGTTATCTAATCTCTGGAATACAAGAAGATCTTCTGTTGTAAGTTTCTTCCTCTTCTTAATCTTATCTTCAACCTTTTCCTCTTTTTCTTTTATTATTTTTTCCTGTCTTTGTTTTTTCTCTTTTTTTGCCTTTTCTCTGGATAATCCTAGTTTTTTGTTTATCTCATTTATTTCAACCAGTTTTTTCTTTAATAAATCATTAACATCTGCCAACTTCTTTTTAAATTCAAAGAATTTCTTATAAGCAAGCTCTTCCTCTTTTTTTAGACCATCAACACCCTTTAATAGTTTTATCATCTCATCATGCTTTTTCTGACTTTCATCAGCATCACTTCTAATTTTTTTATGGGTTTCATCAGCCTCTTTTCTCAGCTTGTCAATTTCCTTTGAAAGAGAGTCAGATTTTTTCCAGACCTCGCTTACTCTTTCTGCTTCCTTATACTTCTTTTTCTTAAGCTTTATCTCTTTCATCAGCTTCTGTTCTTTATCAAAAGGCATTACTTCAGTCTCTATTCTCATCTCAAGTTTTTCAATATCACGTTTAATTTGAGAAGGATCCTCTTTTAGGTTGAACTTCTCTATAATCTCTTTTTTCTCATTGTTAACGTTTTTTATCTCACTAATTTTTTCCTTAATCAGCTTATTGTAGTTTTCCCTTTTAGACTTTAGTTCCTTAACTTTTTTTGTTAGGTTATTTCTGCTATTTTTCAATTCTTTAATCTTTTTAAAAAAATTAGAAAGATCATTGCTTGCTTTTTCTTTTTTCTTAAAACATTCTTCTTTTTGGTTGTCTAACTGGTTTAAACTCAATCTTAACTCAATTATTTCTTTTCTGCATTTGCTAAGATTTTTTAATAATTCCTTCTTATTCTTCTTTT
This sequence comes from Candidatus Woesearchaeota archaeon, assembly GCA_017609385.1. Classification (GTDB taxonomy): domain Archaea; phylum Nanobdellota; class Nanobdellia; order Woesearchaeales; family CG1-02-33-12; genus CG1-02-33-12. The sequence goes on along the minus strand of JAFCEA010000001.1, from coordinate 8,999 downwards.
CTGGCATATCCTCTCACTTAATAATTAAAAATAAAACTAATCAACCAAACAACGAACCTAGACCAGCAGCTGCCTGTTCCTGGCTTTTCTTCTCTTCTTCTTTGGCTTTGGGTTTTTCTTCCTTTTTCTCTTCTGCTTTTGCTTCACCAGCAGCTGGTGCTGCTACCTGCATAACAGATGATTCTTTGATTACTTTCTCAATGTCAACTCCATCAAAGGCTGCCACCACGGCCTTGACTCTTGCTGAATCTGGTTTTGCTCCAGCAGCTTCTAATACTTTTGTTACTGTTGCTTCATCTATTTTTCCTCCAGCTTTGTGGATCAACATTGCAGCATATACATACTCCATTTTATTTACCTCCAAACTTTATATTTAATTTTGTTTATCTTGATTTTCCTCTGTTTTAACTTCTTCTTTGGGTTTTTCCTCTTTCTTAGTTTCTTCATTTGTTTCTACTTTTTTTGTCTCAACGTCTTGTTCTGGTTTTTCCTTAACTTCAGTTTTTGCTTTTGGTTGTTCTTCTTTCTTAACTTCTTCCTTAGGCTTTTCAGCTTTAGTTTTTTCTTTAATATCCTCTGCTTTAATTTCTATCTTTTGTTCTTCTTTTTTGACTTCTTCCTTAACTTCCTCTTTCTTATCCTCACTTTTCTCTTCTTTAGGTTTTTCTTCTGGTTCCTTGATTTCTTCTTTCTCTTCAGCTGGTTTTTCTCCAGTTTCTTTTTTAATCTCTTCTTTTTCTTCTTTAACTTCTTTCTCTTCTTCTTTAGGTTTCTCTTTGGGTATATCATGAATATTTAATTTTGATTTCAGGGCAAGCATTTCTTTGGTTGCCTTTGCCACAATCTCTTCCTTTACGTCATCAGCCATTATGTTTTGTGATAAAGCAATGGTTTTTGTCTCTCTGAAAGCCTTTGCTATCATCATCTCAATAGTTTCTTTAGTCAGGAAGGAGATTTCAAGAGCAAGTCCAAGAGCAGAGTTATATGCTGTTTTTATCTTACCAATAAATTCCTCTTCATCAATATCAAGGACATCCCTTGTAAATATTGTTCCATTATCATAAACAGCTGTTAAATTAAGGCCAACATCCATTGGCTCAACACCCAATCTTGCAAGGATTCCTGCAATAGCTTGGCTTACCTTGTCCCCTTTTTTTACAACAATAGCATCGCTCTTAACAACAATCTTGCCACTTTCAATAGCTGTTTTTATGCCTACAGATGCAAGCTCGCTTATAACTGGTCCAGGACTGAATGGTGTTGGTCCAGCACTAACTATAATGTCTTTTGGTGCAACCTGGCCGGGCTTTGCAGGAGCTGTTGACATGCTTTTCTTTAAGGTTTTTGCAAGCTTGAATGGGTCATCTTTTGTGAACAAAAGTGTGGGCATGCCTGTTAAATAATTCTTCATTTCTTCAATGCCTTTCTTACTATCTTTTAGTTTATCAAAGGCTATGTTCATCAACCTTCTTTTAGTCATTCTTATAACAACTTTGTCTCTGAGCTGCTCCCTCATTTTTTGCAGCTGAGCAGTTGGAAGGTTTTCCATATCTACAACACCAATAACAGGGTAAGAATTAATTAAATTAACAAATTCATTTACAATCTTTTTCTTGTATTCAGCAACATGAACCATTTATAACACCTTTATTGGCTTACCCATTGTCAATTTTAAAAATATGGATTTTATATTATTTTTTTCATTAGGAAGATGATGTATAAGCTGCTCATAAATATTATATGCATTATCAGCTATCTCTTCATCTTTCATTTCTTCATTACCTACTATTAATTGTATTATAAGGCTTGTTTTTGCAGATATCTTAACAGTCTTTTTTAGGTTTTCACAAAGTGCATTAAGATCTGTCTTGTCTGTAACAACACAGCCTGCTTTTGGATTAGGCATCTTTCCCATTGGTCCTAGAATTCTGCCAAATGCTGCAGCTACCTTTGCCATTATATTTGCCTGTGCTATAAAAAAATCATAGTCATTGCAGAGTTTTTTTGATAGTTTTTTATCCCCTGCATACTTCTGAAAGTCATCTACTAGAATAACATTATTACATGCTGATTTTGCTTTAGTTGCAAGTTCTGGCCCTACAAGAGCGCATATCTTTGATTCCCTGCCTTTGCTATAGTGCAGTTTTACAAAGAACTCTACCTGCTGCTCTGGCTTTTTAAGGTTTAAGTCCTTAAGATTAAAGATTAAATCAACCTTTTGCTTGAAATTTCTCTTCTTAGAACCCTGCTTTGCTTTTTTTAAGGCCTCTAAAAACTTATTTTTATTCATCTAACTAACCTCCACCCTCCTACTGGCCTGAAAGGCCCTTAGTTTTCGGGAATACTGTTATAAGCATTATTATTATGTTTAAATAAGTTCTTTTTGCTTATTTATAAATATTGCTATTGTATATAGCTTTTTTTGCTCTCTATATTTTTATAAGGTATCTCACCGAATTCACAGTAGCTGCATGTGGGATCAAGGCTTATCCAGCCATCCTTTGTCTTGTATTTCTTCATGGCCTCATCCAGCTTTATCTGCACATATACATGGCCAGGAATAAACACAAACCTTGTTCTAATACCAATTGCCTCTTCAAGATTTGCCAAAAGAACTGCCATGCCGTCGCAGTCAGAGCCTCCTGTGGTCAAAACCTCTCTTGCAGATTCAATATACTCTGTTCTTGGATCACTTACATAATCAAAGTTATCCCTTACAAAATAGAATATTGCCTTTGCCTGGCAAACTTTTTCGCTGTTGCATGATTTTGATGCAATCTTTGATGCTGTCTGCTTTATCAAGGGGTCATTTGGATTTAACAAGCTTAAAAACTCGTTTCTTGTTACAAATGTTGTGTTTCTTTCCTCAACTATTATGTTTGCAGGAAGAATACTTTCCTTTGCTGGAATATCCTTTGGCTCAGGGTCAAGCTTTATTGAGTAATATGGAACAATCCAGAGAATAAGCATTAATATTAGAAATAATGCAAGAATATAAACCAAGGGATTTCTTTTTTCTTCTTCAATTTCCTGTTCTTTTATCTCATCCATCTAAACCTCATCTGTTCTCCAGTATGGCCTTATGCCTGTATCTTTAATATTTTGCTTTTTTCCTTCTTTATATTCCTTTAAGCCAAGCCATGCTATCATTGCACCATTATCAAGATTAAACTGATTTTCAAGTATGAAACATTTAGAGCCATTTTCCTTACACATTGTTTTTGCCATTTCCTGCAGTCTTGAGTTGCAGGCTACTCCTCCACCTAATAATAATTCTTTTTTATTGCAGTGATATATTGCCCTTTCGCTTACTTCCAAAAGCATTGCAAAAACAGTCTCCTGCATCGAGTATGCAAGGTCTGCATTTGTGTATTTTTTTGAGTTGAATTTCTGCTTTAAATTAGTCAATATGCCTCCAAAGCTCATATCCATTCCCTTGACAACATAAGGCAATTCAATGAAATTTTTTCCTTCTTTAGCCAGTTTGTCAAGTTTTGGGCCGCCGGGAAATCCTAAGCCAATGTAACGTGCAAAAGCATCAAGAAAATTTCCAACACCAATATCCAAGGTTTCTCCAAATATTCTGTATTTTCCACCATCAAAAGCAATTATCTGTGTATTTGCCCCAGAAACATAAAGCAAGACAGGATCATTTGCTTTTGTCAATAATTTTCCAATCTCAAGATGGGCAATGCAGTGGTTAACACCAATAACTGGCTTATTTAACATTAAACTTAAGGACCTTGCAACCATTGCTCCAATCCTTAAACAATGGCCTATGCCTGGCCCCTGTGAAAATGAGATTAAGTTTATTTCTTTTAATTTTATTCCAGCTCTCTCAAGGGCATCCTGAATAACCTTATCACATATTTCAATATGATGCTCTGCAGCATTAACAGGTATTATGCCTCCGGACTTAGTGGTATAGGAATCTATTACATTGGCCAATACCTTTTTGTCCTTTACTATACCAACTCCAAAAGTATGGGCAGTGCTTTCTATTCCTAGGCATATCATATCCAAAAAGAAATATCATATCTTTAAAATGTTTTTGTTTTGAATAAACATTTGGCAAATAATCAAAGATGAATATTAAAATCATGAACAATACAACAAATTTTTTTGCATAACTTCAAGGCTAACGCTAAGTAAGTTTTCATTATCTTTTGAATTTAATATTTCATAGAAATAAAATAAATGAAAACCATGCATAGGCAAAGTACTATGGACTATTGGGAACCGCGTGCTGAATGCCTCGCCGAAGCTTGGCACTTACACACCGGTCCCATTAAACGGGTCTTTTGCCCGAGTCCTAAGATATCTCTTTTCAGGGCGGGCTTCGTGCTTAGATGCTTTCAGCACTTATCCCTTAGGGCGTAGCTGCCCGGCTTACCTTGTCAGATAACCGGTGGACCAGAGGCCCCGAACCCCCGTTCCTCTCGTACTAGGGGATCCTTCCCTTCAGATATCCTACATCTCCAGTAGATATTAAACAAACTGCCTCACAGCGTTCTGAACCCAGCTCACGATCCCTTTTAATGGGTGAACACCCCCACCCTTGGCCGCTTCTGCACGGCCGGGATAGGAAGAGCCGACATCGATGTAGCAAGCAGCGCCGTCGATATGAACTCTCGGGCGCTACAACTCTGTTATCCCCGGAGTAACTTTTCTGTCATCCCTAGCCCCCATCAAGGAGGCATAGGGGTTCGCTAGACCAAAATTTCTTCTCTGGATTTCTTATTAGTTGAAATCCAGTCAGGCTGGCTTTTACTCTTACACTCTACAACGGATGCTCAGCTTTTGCGCTGTTGTATCTTCGCAAAATGTTTCTGACCCGTTTGAGCCAACCATTGGGCTCTACTGATATCATTTCAGTAGAGTGCCATCCCAGCCAAACTGTCCACCTATAATTGTCCTGATTTCTCAGTTAGTGACGTAAATTCTAAAGGGTGGTGTCTCATTGTCGTCTACACTTAAACTAGCGTTCAAGCTTTAGCAACTTCCACCTACACTGCACATCAAAACTCACATCACAGCTACAGGCTACAGTAAAGTTTCACGGGGTCTTTACTTCCCACTGGAGATCCCTGGCTTTTGCACCAGGAAAGAATGTTCAGAGGATTCTAATTGGGGACAGTGGCGATTTCGTTACGCCATTCATGCAAGCCGACATTCAATCGGCAAGGCATTAAGCTACCTTAAGAGAGTTATAGTTACCCCCGCCGTTTACCAGCCCTTAGCCTCCTTGAAAAGAGGTTTTAGGTACTGACACTGGGCAGACGTCACTGACTATACACACCTTTACAGGCTAGCAGTCAGTTAAGTTTTTGTTAAACAGTCGAACCGCCTTTGTTACTGCGCCCTGCAATCGCATTTATGCAAACACAATTGCAGGGACCCCTTATACCAAAGGTACAGGGCCAATTTGCCGAATTCCCTCAATTAGATTACTCCTTCACATCTTAGGTTTCTCACCTAGGGGCACCTGTGCTGGTTCTGGGTATGGTTATTCAAAATCTGTTTTGATTCCTTTTTCACGGACTCAAGGTATAAGCTAAATGATTCATAAGAACCACTCATCCTGGATTTAATCAACTTCTCATCATTGTAATACTCCATTGATTTATTCCAGTTGATACAAACGACGATTTGTATTAGCCTAACCCAAAGTGTCAGTAATCAAACTTTCGTTGCCGAATATTTGAATAGTAACGGAATATTAACCGTTTTCCCTTTCCCCTTGCCCAATTTATGGGCTTGGTTAGGATCAACTAACCCTTGACTAAACTATATTGTCAAGGAACCCTTGCCCCTTCGATGGCAGAGATTCTCACTCTGCTATGATCTTACTTTTACCAGGATTTTCTTTCCTAACAGGTCAACATTTCTTTACAGAAATGCTTCTTCCCTATCAGAATGCCTACCTACCACTAACCTTTCGGTTGTCTATAGTATCGGTGATCAACTTAGCCCTGTCAATCTTCGAGACCCATAACCTTGACAAGTAAGTTGTTACACACTTTTTAAAGGATGGCTGCTTCTAAGCCAACCTCCTCGCTGTCTTAGGCTATGGACATTCTTCACCCTTTAACACTTAGTTGATACTTTAGGACCTTAACTATAGTCTGGGTTGTTCCCCTCTCGTGACTCACCCTTACGACGAGCCGCCGTTTTCCAGAATCTATGACACCAAAACATTTGGAGTTGGACAGCGAACCGACCCCTTTCGAGGCCTAAATTCCCAATCCGTAGCTCTACCATTCTAGTTGTCTTATCTGAAACTTGACTACGGCCAACTTCAGTAGGAACCAGCTATCACCGGGCTCGATTGGCTTTTCACCCCTAGCCCCAGGTTAGAAGAACACTTGCACGTAGAACCTCTTCAGGCCTCCACGAGGTTTTATCCTCACTTCACCTTACCTAGGGTTAGATCGCCCGGCTTCGGGTCATATCCAAGTGACTTCAGGCATGTTAATACCTCGCTCCTTGCAAGCTGCGAGCCTGTTGGTTTCCCTTAGGATACTCCTTTAAAGAATTATCCTTGCCACTTAGATAAACTCCCTGGCACGTTATTCGAAACGCACGGTAGAACTCCTAAGAGCCCTACCCCTCTATTACTATTAGGTTTCAGGATCTTTTAACTCCCTGTTAAGGGTTCTTTTCAACTTTCCCTCACGGTACTGTGCTCTATCGGACTCAAAATGTATTTAAGGTTAGAAGTTGATGTCTCCTAAATTCCTGCTTAGTTTCCAGTAAACAGTACTCAAGAACACGCTAAAATCTTTTTCAGTTGCCTCTACGGGGCTATCACCCTCTATAGCTTTTCTTTCCAGAAAAATTTGAGTTCCCGAAAGAAGATAAAAAGCGGTCTTACAACACCACATCTCCTTTTTCTTTCAAAAAAGGATTCAGTTTGCCTTTTGCTGTTTTCAGTCGCTCTTACTAACAGCATCTCAATTGATTTCTTTTCCTGCAGGTACTAAGATCCTGCGTTCCCCATCCTTACGGATTTAAAGTGAAGTCACATTAGGAAATCTCTGGTTCAAAGGCTACGTGCGCCTCGCCAGAGCATAGTGTAGCTTGTCACATCCTTCATCAGCATCTTGAGCCAAGTCATCCACCTAATAGTTTAATTGTACTTTGCCTATGCATGGTCTCATAATCAGGAATTAGGGCTTTCCTAACTTAACCCTTTACCCAATGTTCAACATTGGATAAAATCATTTTTTGATAAAATGAGTATAAAATGGACCCGTCGGGACTTCCGACCTGGCGAGCGTCAGCGAGCTCGGTGGGCTTGCTGTTAAGCAATGCCCGCCCTTGCGTGCCAGCTGAGCGTAACCAGCTGTTCGAACCCGAGGCCCCCGCCTTGCAAGGGCGATGCTCTACCAGGCTGAGCTACAGGCCCATATATAATCATAAAGAGTGCATTAGTAAAATAAAAAGGTAAAAAGGAGGTGATCCAGCCGCAGGTTCCCCTACGGCTACCTTGTGACGACTTAACCCATCTCACTGAGCTTAGGTTCGGCTTAATCAAATATATTAAGTCTCACCTAAACCCTGCTCGAGTGGTTTGACGGGCGGTGTGTGCAAGGAGCAGGGACATATTCACCGGACAATGTTGATGTCCGATTACTAGGGATTCCATCGTCATGAGGGCAAGTTACAGCCCTCAATCTGGACTAAGATAGGATTTAGAGGATTAACTTCTCCTTTCGGAGTTGTATCCCATTGTTCCTACCATTGTTGCGCGCGTGTAGCCCAAGGGATTCGGGGCATACAGACCTACCGTAGCCTGCACCTTCCTCTGTGTTTCCACAGCAGTCCCTATAATGTGCTCAATCCTCTGAAAGAGTTGTTAGCAATTATAGGTACAGGTCTCGCTCGTTGCCTGACTTAGCAGGACACTTCACAGCACGAGCTGACGACGGCCATGCACCTCCTCTCGGCTTGTTAAGCAAGGTCTTTGGCCTGACTTTCATCCTGCCGTCGCCCTTGGTAAGATTTCCGGCGTTGAGTTCAATTAAACCGCACGCCGCACCCCTTGTAGTGCTCCCCCGCCAATTCCTTTAAGTTTCAGCCTTGCGACCGTACTTCCCAGGCGGCGAGCTTATTGTCTTCACTTCGACACTGTATATTCCCGAAGAATATACAACACCTAGCTCGCAGAGTTTACAGTCAGGACTACTCGGGTAGTTAGCAAGAAACCATCATTTGCAATTTCTTTTGTTAATTCGTAAGTAGATTTCATAGAACAATTTACGAGCTAACTCCAGAAATCAGACATGATTTCTCGTATCTAATCCGGATTGCTCCCCTGACTTTCGTCCAATCACCGTCGAATCCGTTCTAGTCAGACGCCTTCGCCACAGTTAGTCTTCTTAGGATTATAGCATTTTACCGCTCCCCAAAGAATACCTCTGACTCCTCCCGGTTCCAAGTTTGATAGTGTCTTCTGCACGCTGTCAAGTTAAGCTTGACAATTTCACAGAAGATTTATCAGACCGGCTACGAACGCTTTAGGCCCAATAAAAATGATCACCACTTGTGGCGCTGGTATTACCGCGGCTGCTGGCACCAGTCTTTCCCACCACTTATTCTCCAAGATTTTTACTCTTGAAAAAAGCCTTGCAAAAAGCAAGGCACTTAGGATTCCCTTATCACACTTTCGTGCATTGTAAAGGTTTCGCGCCTGCTGCACCCCTTAGGGCTAGGGCCAGTATCTCAGTGCCCTTCTCGAGGCTATCTCTCTCAAGACCCCTACTGATCTTCGGCTTGGTGGGCCATTACCCCACCAACAACCTAATCAGCCGCCAACTCATCCTTAGGCATTACTTTTAAGGGAAACATCATTCCAGAAGAATTCCCTTATTTGGTATTAGCCACAGTTTCCCAGGGTTATCCCAAACCTAAGGTTAGATTATCGACGTGTTACTGAGCAGTCTGCCGGTGTCCCGAAGGACCCCATGACTTGCATGGCTTAGTCGAATCCTAATAGC
>JAFCEA010000024.1 GCA_017609385.1 Candidatus Woesearchaeota archaeon | reverse complement strand
AGCTCTTATTGCACTTATAATACTTGCATTTGCTATCTTTGTTTTTATAAGAGGAAATAGAGATATGAAAAAAGGGTTTCCTCTGCAGGATGAGAGGAGCAAGAGAGTAATGCAAAAAGCGATGTCTATGGCATTTTTAGTCTCGCTTTATCTGTTGTTGGCAATTGGATTTTTATCTGATGATATAATAAAATTCAGAGATGTAAGTCAGGCAACTAGTGCTGCAGTAGGCGGGATGGCTATTTTGTTTGCTGTTTTTTGGGTATATTACAACAGAAAAGGTGATGCAGAATGAAAAACATGCTTTGGTATCTTGGATTTTTAAGCTTATTGAGTTTGTTGTATTTTGTTGAGGGAAAGACTGCTTTCCTGTGGTTCCTTTGTTTTATTCCCTACTTTGCAACATACAATGCAAGTGATGAGAGATTAGAAATAAATTTTGGCAGGGCAACAAGGAATGCTTTTATGTACACAATATTTTTTGGAGTTGGAACAGTTGTTTACATATACCTGACAAAAAGTATTGAATTATTTGCTCCGGCATTTGTAGTCCTCTTCGGAGGAAGCCTGATGGTATGCCTTTTCTCTTTGCTTTACTATGACAAGGCCAGTAAAAAATGAAAACACGAATAAAGGAACTAAGAGCCAGATATAATCTTACTCAAGAAGATCTTGCAAAGAAAGTTGGAGTTAGAAGAGAGACTATTGTTTTTTTAGAGAAGGGAAAATATAATCCCTCTCTTAAGTTAGCTCATGATGTAGCAAAAGCACTGAAAACAACAATTGATGAACTGTTTATTTTTGATAAAGATTAAATCTTTTGGAGAAGGTTTATTATGAAAAACATATTAATCAAAGACAAAAAGGCCTTTGAAAGAAAATTAAATAATATAAAATCAGAAGGGAAGGATAGTCTGTATGTTATTTGTGACTTTGACAAGACATTAACCAAGGCATTTGTAAAAGGCCAAAGAACTCATAGCGCAATGGCTCAGATAAGGGAAGGTGGATATCTAACCAAGGATTATGCACCAAGGTCATTCGCATTATATGATAAATACAGGCCAATTGAGATAGCAGAGGATATTCCTCAAGAGATAAAAAACAAAAAGATGCATGAATGGTGGAGCAGACACATAAAACTATTGGCAGAGTGTGGAATGAGTCATGATGTTGTTCTTGATATAATAAAAAAGAAAAAATTACGTGCAAGAGAAGGTGCTTTAAAGCTGTTTGATGTTCTTCACGAAAAAAACATCCCAATGGTTATTTTTTCAGCAGCTGTAGGTGATATAATCGAGGAGTTTCTCAAATCAGAGGGCAAACTTTATGATAATATTTGCATAGTATCTGACTTTTTTGACTATGATGAAAATGGGAAGGTTAAGAGTTATAAATCAGATATAATACATATCTTTAACAAAAATGGTTATGAACTTAGAAAGCTTCCTTTCTTTGAAAAAATAAAGAACAGAAAAAACATGATTCTTATAGGTGATTCGCTTGCTGATTTAAATATGGCACAAGGCATTGACTACAAAACAATATTAAAGATAGGATTCCTTAATGAATATATTGAAAAGAACAAGGAAAAATACAAAAACAATTTTGATGCTATAATTCTGAATGATGGCCCAATGGACCTCATAGTTTCCATAATTAAAGATATTTAACTCTCAAAGAATATTCAAATAAATGGTTTTTCTCTCAGTTATAACATAAATCAATCACAAGACCTACCTTATGCTGGTTTTCCTTTATAAAGCCAAGAAGATTTATCAACCTCAACATTTGTTTAATCAGCAGATCAGCCTTTACATAAGCATATTTATTATCTTCTCTTACATTGGTTACAAATGCTTTTGACTTATACATGTATTTTGTGCTGGGAATATCTCTGTAAATTTTTTCCTTAAATTCTTTAAATTCAAAATCTTTTGGTTTTTTTAGTTTTATTTCAGCTTTGTAATCTCCTGTTATATTGCTAATGTATAAATTAACATATTCAACTGTTTTGTGTAAACCAATAGATTCAACTTTTTTATTATTATCTGTAGCCATGCTTACCTTGCCAGCAAGATTATCAGAACCATCAAGCCCCCTTGTATAAGGATACTTTAGTTTAGTATATTTTTCAAGACCCTCATTTCTCAAACATTTATATAATTTTTCAAATTCAGGGTTTTTATCATGACCTGGCTTTTCAAAACCCCACTCTTTTATTATGTTTTCAAGAATCTTGTCTATGTTTTCCTCATTATCCATAAGATTCCCCTTATAAGTGGAAAATCAAACTCCTATAAATAATTTCCTTCAGTCAATTATACAGAATGAATAAAATCAACAAAACTAAACTATTATTTGAATAATTCTGGATTTTCTAAATGGATTAAGGCAGTAGTTATTGCCTGTTTAATATATTCTTTTCTTTGCAGCCTATCTTTTGTTAAATAGCCTATAACCCCTCCTGAGCGGCCAATTCTTTTATCTCTGGTTAAGCCTGCTTTATAAAATGCCTCATCTATCTCAAGCCCCCCTGAAAATACAAGTCTTGTTACCTTGGTTGGATATTCAAATGCAGATGAAAGCCCAAGATGATAATCTTTTCCATCATAAATAGCACAAACACAGACATTCATATAGCCTGTTTTTGTATTTGGGACTTTTATTAATCCGCTCTCAATGCCAAAGCTATATTTACAGTTCTGGAAAGCACTTTCAGCCCTGTTCATAGCCCCTTCAACGGTCTCATCAATTGATTTTGGCTGCTTGTAAACCCCTGAGGGAACTTTCAAGGAGAAAACCTCTGCTTCTGACAAAAAACCATAATCCTTGATAATCTCCTTGACAGCATCAACCTTTACTAGATTTTTTGATCCAATATTTATTTTCATAATAAAACAGGAAAAATTTGGTTTTTATAAATTTAATGTATAAAAGCAAGCAACAAACTATTTAAACCAAAACAACTTTTTGTTTTTATGATAAAAAACTTTGAGCCAAGATTATATCAGCAGACAATATTTGCAACATGCATTAACAAGAATACTCTTGTTGTACTGCCAACAGGTATGGGCAAAACAAACATATTTCTTATGCTTGCTTCCCACAGGTTAAGGCAGTATCCTAATTCAAAGATTCTCTTTATTGGACCGACAAGGCCATTAATAGACCAGTACAAAGAGGTTTTCAAAAAGCATTTTGAGATTGAAGAAGAAAAATTAGTCATATTCACAGGAATGGTAAAGCCAGAAAAAAGGGCAGAACTCTGGAAAGATGCAAAGATTATTTTTTCAACACCACAGGGATTGGAAAACGACATAATCTCAAGAAGAATAAATCTTGAGGAAGTAAGCTTGCTGGGCTTTGATGAGGCTCATAAGGCTGTAAAAGATTATTCCTATGTATGGATTGCTCAACAGTACAATAAGCTTGCAAAATACCCAAGGATAATTGCATTAACTGCCAGCCCTGGCTCTGATATTGAGCATATATCAGAGGTCTGCAAAAATCTCTTTATTGAAGATATTGAAGTAAGAACAGATAAAGACCATGATGTAAAGCCATATGTCCAGGATATGGAAATTAAATGGCTTGAGGTTGAGCTGCCAGAAAGCTTTAGGCAGATTCAGAAATATCTAAAGGATTGTGTTAAATCAAAATTAGATGAAATAAAAAAATATGGCTATATGCCTCAAATAAATGGAAATATGGGCAAAAAAGATTTATTGGGATTGCAGGCAGCATTGCATTCAGAAATAGCTCATGGAAACAAGAACTTTGGAATCCTAAAAACAATCTCATTATTGGCTGAGGTAATGAAAGCAGGGCATGGGCTTGAGCTTTTGGAAACCCAGGGAATAACTGCCTTGTATAAATATCTGAATAAGCTTATTGAGGAATCAAGGACAACAAAGGTAAAGGCAGTTAAAAATCTTGTAATGGATGTTAATTTTAAATCTGCTTTGATAAAAACCGAGGGTCTTTTTAATGAAAAAATAGAGCATCCAAAATTAGATGAGCTAAAAAAGATCATAAAAAAGAGCATAACTGAAAACAAAGACATAAAGATGATTGTCTTTAACCAGTACAGGGATAATGCAGCTAAGATTGTTGAAGAGCTGAATAAGATAGGGGGGATTAATTCAGAGCTTTTTGTTGGCCAGATGAAAAAGGGCGATACCGGCTTAACCCAAAAAAAGCAGAAAGAGATTTTAGATAAATTCAGGGCAGGAGAGTTTAATGCTATTGTTTCAACTTCTATTGGTGAGGAAGGCCTGGATATCCCGAAAGTTGATGATGTTATTTTTTATGAGCCAATTCCAAGTGCAATAAGGACCATACAAAGAAAGGGAAGAACAGCAAGACACAAAAAGGGAAGGGTTATTGTTCTGGTTGCAAAAAACACAAGAGATGTTTCTTACAGGTGGTCAGCTTTCCATAAAGAGAATCGCATGTACAGAACTCTTGAGACATTAAAGAGAAAGATAAGCTCTCCTTTAATGCAAAAAAAAGAGCAAACACTTGAAAGATTTATACCAGAAGAAGATAAAGTAACAATATTCGCAGATACAAGGGAAAAGGGCTCTGGCGTTATAAAAGAGCTAATTGAGCTTGGTGTAAATATAAAACTCAAAATGCTTAAAGTTGGAGATTATATTTTAAGCGAGAGAGTTGCTGTTGAGCTAAAGACTATAAGGGATTTTGTTGATTCAATTGTTGACAACAGGCTTTTGCAGCAGATAAAGGAATTAAAGGTTAATTTTGAGAGGCCAGTTGTTCTTGTTGAGGGAACCGAAGATATTTATTCAATGAGAAAAATTCATCCAAATGCAATAAGGGGCATGCTGGCAACAATTGCTGTAAGCTATGGGATACCAATAATTTATTCAAAGAATTACAAGGAAACAGCTTCTTATCTGCATATAATTGCAAAGCGTGAGCAGGAAGATGGAAAGCGGGACTTTAACCTGCATGGCGAGAGAAAACCATTGACACTTAAAGAGCAGCAGGAATATATTGTAAGTTCTCTGCCAGGTGTTGGGCCTGGGCTGGCAAGGCCATTGTTGAAAAAATTCAGAACAATAAAAAAAATTATTAATGCAAAGCAGGAAAAGCTTGAAAAAGTTGAGAAAATTGGGCCAAAAAAAGCAGCAGAGATAAAAAAGGTTACTGAGAGTGAGTATGGAGAATAACTTTGGGTATATTTAACATATTAAAATGGCAGAAAAATATTATATTGATGCTGCAATCTGGAGAGATCTCCATGAAAATAGGTCTGACAGGTTTAGGCCTCTTGGGGACTGGGCTTTTGAATTATTTAAAAAAATAAGAAAGGATAAAGAAAAAATTCTCTATTCAAATCTGGTGGTTGATGAACTGTCTATAGCTTTTGAAAAAGAAACAATAAAAAAACTTTTTGAGGATATATCTGAATTACTTGAAAAGGTGGAAATTAAGAAAGAGCATGTAGAGGAAGCGAAAATATTGAGCAAAGAACTTAAAATACCTTTTGGAGATGCATTGCATGGAATTTTAGCTAGAGATAATAATGCAATCATGGTTACAAGGGATCATCATTTTGAAGAACTCCAAATATGATTAATGTTAAGAAACCAGAGGAACTAATTTAGTTTAATTCCTAGCTTTCTTGCATATTTATTTGCAACCCCTTCCCTTATTTCATGCAGTTTTTTATCACTTACACTTAGTTTAGCTGTTCCTTTAAACCTTCTTAATTCATGGATAACTGAATCTCTTTCTATTGAAATTAGTTTTTCCCTTATGGCTTCCCTGATAAATTCAGTCCTATTATTAAAATTCAGGGGCCTTATAATCCCATCTATTTTCTTTATAATTCTTTCCTGAAGTTTAAATGTAACTGTTTCCATGGTATTATAAGTATAACACAATGTAATATATAAATTTTTCTGTTTTCTGCTATTTTCACTTGAAATTTAGCGTTAAAAATGCTATCTTAAATCTCAGAAATTCATGCTTTTTAGCTTGTTTATTCTTTCACTCATTTTGGGGTGTGTTGATAAAAGGTTTAACAGGCCGCCCCTGAAAGGGTTTGCTATAAACAAGCAGGATGTTGCCTGGCTGCCGAATCTTAATGGATTTTTCTTAACACCTTGTTCTAATTTTTCTAAAGCACTTGCAAGCCCAAAGCTGTTATGCAATGTTTTTGCAGCTGATTCATCTGCAATGAATTCTCTTGATCTTGATATTGCTAATTGCAGTAAGGTTGCAATAATAGGAGTTATAATTGCCAGAACCAATAGCTGGATAATATTTGAGCCATCCCTGTTTCTTCCAAAGCCGCCAAACATAGCACCCCAGCGAGCCATTATAGCAACATATGAGATAACTCCGGCAATTGTTGCTGCAACAGTCTGTATCAGAATATCCCTGTTTTTTATATGGCTTGCCTCGTGTGCAATAACCCCTTTAAGCTCGTCATCATTCAATAACTCTAAAATCCCTTTTGTGCATGCAATAGCAGCGTGTTTTGGATTTCTGCCAGTTGCAAATGCATTTGGATTATCTGTTGGCAAGATATATATTTTTGGCATTGGCAAATTAGCAAGCTGTATAACCTCTCTTACAATTTTGTAAAGCCTTGGAGCTTCTTTTTCTGTAACCTGCTTTGCATGATACATTTTCAAAATTATTTTATCAGAATACCAGTAAGAGCCAAAGTTAATTAGTATGGCAAAGATTAGGCCGATTATTATTCCAGACATGCCCCAAAAAGAGCCTATCCATAATAGTAAGGCTGTTAATAAGGCTAATAGAATAACTGTTTTTAATTGGTTTTTTATCATCTTAGCAGGGGATTCTGTTAAATATTTAAAGTTATTGATTTTGCCGAATCATAGAAAGGTTTATATATTATTGATATTTACTGGTATATATAGGTATAAACCATGAAGCTAATAATAACCCAGCATGCCAGAGACAAGATGCACATAGAAGGCATAGACAAGGAGCAGATTATAACAGCAATAAGAAGGGGAGCAAAAACAAAGCAAACAGGCGGGTTTTTAACAGTTTACACATACATAAGGGTTGCATACAAGATAATTGGAAAAGATACATACCTAATAAAAACTGTAATGGTGGAAAAATGAAAAAATGCTACATTTGTGGAAAAGGAGAACTAAAGAAAAAAATAATTCCATATAAATTATATGGCATAGAAGTTGGAAAATACAAAGGAGAAAAGTGCACTAAATGTGGAGAAGTGTTTTATAGTGAAGAAGAGTTTGATAAGATGACAAAAAAGGTAAAAGAACTAGGGCTCTGGGGACTTGAAACAAAAACCAAAGTAACGAAAGTAGGAAATTCTTTAGACATTAGAATAAATAAGAAAATAGCGGAGTTCTTGAATATAAAGCAAGGAGAAGAAGTCACAGTTTATCCTGAAAGCAAAGATAAGTTAGTAATAACAGTACTATAGATTTAGGGTTTACAATTATGCTTACAGTATTCCAACAATTATCTGTCAATTTCTCTTTTTGTTAGTGTTAATTATCAACAAATAAGCCTGAAAGTTGGTTTTCTATTTTCTCTAAGTAATTTGTTACCCCCTCAATCTGCCTTAGTTTTGTTTTTTTCAATAAAAAATTCCTAAAGCTGTTGTCAACTCTTAGGCCGAGTCTTTGCAAGCTGGAGTTCAGCTTTCCATATAACTGTTTTCCCTTTTTGTCAAGGTCAGTAAGGATAATTATGTCTTTATGCTCTTTTGAGATATTTTCAGCTATTTTGAATAATGGGCCTTTGTTTAAAGTAATTATTTTTTTAATGCCGAGATTCTCTAAAGCTTTTTTGTCTTTTTCTCCCTCTACAACTATTGCTTTATTGC
The DNA here is from genome assembly GCA_017609385.1 of Candidatus Woesearchaeota archaeon. Lineage (GTDB taxonomy): Archaea > Nanobdellota > Nanobdellia > Woesearchaeales > CG1-02-33-12 > CG1-02-33-12. Next base: position 341 of record JAFCEA010000024.1, on the reverse strand, counting down.
TTTCCTTCAGTTTCTCTATGAACTCATTTAATTCTTCGCTATATCTATTCATCAAGCTTTTGATAATTCTTTTTTATTGAACTTCTTTGTATGACAAAGTTGGACATATTCACTTTCCTCATAACTATAATAACCTACATTGTAAATATACATATTATTCGTACTTCCTTTCCAATAAAAATTTGTATGCTGGAATAATTTCTATTAATTTTCTTTTTTGTTTTATTATTTTTTCTTCATTAAGCGAAACAATAAAACCATTTTTAATATTAAATTTCTTCATAAAATTTAACATTGGTTTTACATTAAATTTATTGCCGGATTTTATCTCAACTGGTATA
>JAFCEA010000140.1 GCA_017609385.1 Candidatus Woesearchaeota archaeon | reverse complement strand
CCTTCCAAAAATCTATTTATGTACATGCTTAAAAAACCCTCCTGGTTTTTTGGCACACTAAAATTTACAATTCTAGTGTTTTAACCCTGCTAAAATTTTAATATTGGTAATAAAAGTAATGGATTATATATAAATCTTTCTATTTTTAAGATTTTTTATAATTTTCTCAATATTTTGCAAATCTTCGTAACTATCTATGTCTATTCCAACTTCAGGAACACTCTCTATGCCATAAATATTATAGGTAATATCATTGCCTGTTCTCTTATTTATGCGTTCAGTTAATCTATTAGAGATTGCTTTCTCTGCATATCTTATTGTAAGATTATTGATAATATATTTTATTAAAATATCAAAAGGAATATAATTCACAAGTTTAAGATATGGCCAAAGCCCTTTCTTCCTCTCGCCATAAAGGGGGCTTATTGCTTCATAAAGTTCTCCTTTTTTGCTTATCTCGTTTAAGAAGTCACGGTTTATCATAAAAATGCATCCATTCCGCAGATGCTTTCCCTCAATCCTAGCAGGATAATTTGCTTTTAGATTATAATTGTTTGATTCTTTAGTGTAATATGGAATATAGATACTTCCATCTTCTCTTTCAAAACAGTTTTCAATAAAATCATTAATATGCTCTTTTTTAATTAAAGGAATATCAGATGTAGAAAAGAGCATTTTATTTGATTGCGATGCATTCCCTCCTTCAATAAGATTATCTATAAAGCTTCCTTTATCATCTACAAATTTTATTTTTTCTTTTCCTCTTGAAAAGTTGATTTTATTTAGCTTATCTTTTTCTCCTACAACATAAATATTGTTAATATAAGCTGATTCTGCTAATGCTTCCACAACATAATTAACCATTGGCTTTCCGTCTATCTTAATAATTGCCTTGTAATCAATGCCTTCTTTATCCATGGGTTCTGGAGAATTTATAAGGTGGTATGAAGCAAAAGGATATGAATTATATAAGGAAGAAGAAAAGTGTATAATGTTGGGCTTAGCCTGCGTAATAAGCTTGCTTTTTCCTGCAAGCACAACTGCATCAATAGAATTTTCTGCAAAATTTGAATTATGTTTTATGTTCATTCAAAGACCCCTGCTATTTTTTCTTTGCAAGAGCATCTGCTATTTTTTATACTATTTTTTATTATGCTAAAGCCAGACCTTTCTATTAAAAGCCTGTTGCATTTAGGGCAGCGGGTATTGTTTTCCTCTGCTGAAAAAACATTTCCAACATAGGAATGCTTTATTCCTATATCTAATGCAATCTTCCTTGCCTTTTTTAGTATTTCAGGGCTTGTTCCTGGAAGGTCTAACAGCTTGTAGCAGGGATAAAATCCTGTAAAGTGCAATGGAACATCTGTTCCAAGGTTTTCCTTGATCCAGATGCACATCTTCTTTATTTCTTTAAGGTCATCATTAAGTGTTGGTATTATAAGGTTGGTTACCTCAAGCCAGACATTTTCTTGCTTTAATATTTTTAATGATTCAAGCACTGGTTCATTGATAAAGCCATTTGAAACAATTGTGTTTTTCAGCCCTTTTTTCCTTGCAATCTTTGCGCAATCCAGCATGTATTCAAAAAATACTGTTGGCTCATTGTATGTATAGGAAATAATTTTGCAGTCATTTTTTATTGCAAGCTCAATAATTTCATCAGGAGTAATTTTTTCTGTTAAAATCTCTTCTGGCTTTGCCCTTGCCATTGTAAAGTTCTGGCAGTGCCTGCAGTCAAGATTGCAGCCAGCTGTTCCAATAGAAAGAGCTTCTGAGCCAGGAAGAAAATGATATAATGGCTTTTTTTCAATTGGGTCTATATGGACTGCGCATGGGTTAGAATAAACAACAGAATAAAGCTTTCCATCTATGTTTTTCCTTGCATTGCAAAATCCATAAGAGCCTTTTTTTATAACACAGTTCTTAGGGCATAATAAGCACTGAATAGTCTCATCTTTAAGCTTTTTGTAATAGCCTGCTTCTTTCATACCAGAGCAATAGTTAAATTAATATTAAAACCTTTGTTTTTTTAAGAACTTATAAAACTTAATGAGAACTTTACGAGTCCAATGGAAGAAGATTTAATTAAAATAATTCCATGCAAAGTTCCTGATCATATTCAGATAGGATATAAAATTATAGTATATTATATTGTTTTTATAAATCTGCTTTCCTACATTTTCCTGCTCTTCATTGAGCATTTCAATAAAATCAGCCTCTGTAAAAACATGATAATCAATATTTATTAATTCCCCCCTTTTTAGAGTCTCTATAAAAGGCAAAATATCCTTCTTTGTTTCTTCTGATTTAACAATTACCGCAATGTCCAAGTCAGATTTCTCATCTGCCTTTGATTTTGCATAGCTTCCAAAAACAATAAGTATGAAAAGTTGAGTATTCCTTGATATTCTCCATTGAAGATTGTTTAAAATCTCCTTAGGCAACAATTTATTTTTAGCTATTTCCAAATCATTAATCAGGTTAAGATAAGAATATGTCAGGTTATTCTTATAATTTAAGGAATAGGTTGTTATATTTCCTATTTTTTTTGTTTTTATTATCTTTTGTTTCTTAAATTCCTTGATTGCTCTCTGTATTAAATTGTTTGATTTCTGCTTTGCCTTCTCCTTTATCTGCCTGAAAGTAAGTTGAAAAAATAATCTTTTCTTGAATACAGACAATATTTTTAATTGTTCTTTTGTAAGCATTTTACCACTTTTTTGGTTACCTATTACCAATTATTTGGTGATTTAAAAATCTTTCTATTTTTCATTTAAAAAGGGTTTTGCTTTTGTCGAATATATTCTGCAAAAGATAAAACTATATAAATCAAAACAGCTTTATAATATTTTTAGGATGTTTTTTTTGAAAGAAATTATTGTTTCTAGTTCTAAAACAGACTATTTTTTCTATTTAATTCAAATTTGTTCAAAATTAATAAGGGGTGGTTGTTATTTCTGTAATTAAACATACATCAGCAAAGGAAAGGCTTGTTTTGGCCCTTGATGTGGATAATTTTGAATCAGCAGAGGACTTGGTTTTCAGATTAAGGGATTATGTTGGAATATTCAAGGTAGGAAGCCAGCTCTTTACTTCTGAAGGAGCTAAGATTATCAATATGATAAACAAAGCAGTACTTCTGAAGGAGCTAAGATTATCAATATGATAAACAAAGCAGGGGCCAAGGTTTTCCTGGACTTAAAGTTTCATGACATTCCCAACACAGTGAAAGGTGCTGCTGAATCTGCCACTAAGCTTGGAGTTTATGTGTTTACTATCCACACGTCTGGCGGCTATGAAATGATGAAAGCAGCTGCTGATGCAGCAAGAGAAACAAGTATAAAACTTGGCATAAAAAAACCATTTGTTCTGGGAGTAACTGTACTAACAAGCATTGATCAGCAGGTATTAAAAAAAGAAATGGGTGTGAAAAAGAGTTTAAAAGAGCAGGTTGTTTATCTTGCAAAACTAGCCAAATCAGCTGGGCTTGATGGTGTTGTTGCCTCCCCCCAAGAAATCAGAGAAATAAGGGTTAGCTGTGGAGAGGATTTTATAATTTTAACTCCTGGAATAAGGCCTAAAAGCAGGTTTTTAGATGACCAAAAAAGAGTAATGACTCCAAAACAGGCCTTAAAACAAGGTGCTGATTTTCTTGTAATTGGAAGACCAATAAGAAATGCAAAAAATCCAGTAGAAGCAGCTCAAGATATATTAAAAGAGATGGAGGTTAACTAAAAATGATAAATAAAGAGGAAATAATGAGAAGATTTGAAGAAGCAGGAGCAATACAAAAAGGGCATTTTAAACTAACCTCTGGTGTGCATTCTGATGCCT
>JAFCEA010000139.1 GCA_017609385.1 Candidatus Woesearchaeota archaeon | reverse complement strand
TTGTCACCTGACTTTTTGCTTTAATGCGCACTATAAGCATTTTATTTCTCCTTTCTTTATTTAAACTCAATTCTTTTATATTCTCTCGAATGGACCATCATTCAGCGGCTGAGGAAAAAAACTCATATCCTTAAAATCCTCCTTCGGTTCCCCTATAAGTTTTCCGGTTCTTTTAACCAAAAACTTAAACAACTCACCAGCAACATCTTCCGGAAAACAATCCGGCAATCCTATCGATTTCTTAAACGATGCAACAACAACCCTATGATTAGTTTCTTTGTCTACGACTACAATCTCAACTGTGCTATCCATTTTTATATTCACTTCCTTTCCTTATTTTTTAATTTAAAGAACGATAACTAAATCAAAACAATCTTTTTTAAGATTGTTTATAATGACATATATTAAATAAAAGTCAATAAAGGAACTGCCTTTATACATCGACATTAGAATTTGTCTAGTGGGAATTTAATTAAAAAATAAGCATAGCGGAGTTTGACTCCGTGATAGCGTGGTTGATCCCAGGAATCAACCAATATGAGCCCCCGGCTTGCTAAGCTTGACGGCTGTACCATAAGCTAAAAGTTCAGCAGCACTGCCTATAACACTGGTAGTCACAAAACGCACGTTAATAATGGCATCTGCCCCCAGTTCTTCGGCCTGAGCTATCATACGATTGGTGGCCACCATACGGGCTTTCCCCATCATATCGGTATACTCAATCAACTCACCGCCAAGAACAAGTCTTACTATGGCAGATAAATCTTTTCCAATCCAGATGGCAAAGATAGTATGCCCCTTGACCAAACCCCTTGACCAAACCCAAATTCTCAGTAATCTCGCGACCTGCTACTTCTGCAGAATTCTGAAGCAATATGCGGGTCTGAATCTCGCTAGTTGGAAGTTCTTCTTCTTTTTGAGCCTTGCCTTTCTTTTGTTCAGCAGCGACTGTAAGTAAGACCAGCAGAATACCACCCATAATGCAGTAGATCGAAGCCTTCAACCACCAAGGAAATGTAGGGTCATGATATATATGCCAGGGTCCTCCTATAAAAATAGCAGTAAAAATCCCAACCACAAAAGCAAGTGAACCAATCAACCGAAAAAACTTCATGTTTTTTATCCCCTTTATATTTATTTAAATTCGACTTTTACTAACAAGACTCAGCCATGGCTGCGGGTCGTAGACGACGTTAGAACCTGTTTGATGAATAGTTAATTCGTATTTATCCCAAAAGTCCTTATTAAAGAAAGGGTTTTCTTAGATTAAATTTTACAGAATAAGTTAGAAATGTAATATCTGGGTCCCGTTCGACCGCATACTTTATGCGCTTATCGTCATCGCCGGCAATAATTATGCCCTTAATTTTCTCACTCTCTTCGGCTAAATTTATTTTTACATAGCCCATGTAGTGAGCAAGCTGACCAACGACTTTTTCACTTGTTTTCCCTTTTTTTAATTCTATAACTAACCAACCCTTTCCGTCTTTTTTCTTGGCTAGTATGTCTATTCTTCCAAGATCTGTTACGTATTGTTTACCAATCATATTGCCGTTCTCTTTATAAATTTCGTATTCCTTTACAAAATCCAATTTATCCCAGTTAGAGACAATAAAATCTTCCAGCTGAGCCTCTAGCCCAAATCCAACAATGTCCTCAACACCTTCCTGTTTCACAATCTCCGAAGCGCTTTCCTCTGTATCACCAAGCGCTTCGATATATAAATCTAAAATCGCGGAAAGGTTAGAATCAAACACCTCTGCACTAATAAGTTCGCCGGTGTCAGACTCTAAAAGGACAGGCTCTTTCTTCTTTGAGTCTATTTTATATGCTTTATACACAAATGAATTTCCATATCTTTCCTGCTTACCCTTGAGATAATCCTTAATCTCAACAGCCTCGCTAGTTATATTTGATGGCCATTGTTTCAACGGCTTTTCTGTTTCACTAATACCATAGGCTAACACCAAAATACTCTGGCTTTGATAATAAAGTAGAACTGGATAAATTCCTTTCTGAACATTTTGCGTATCATGGAGAAAAGCTATCCATGGCACGCGCGCGGGTGCTCCTTGTCCAAATGAGACACGGACACTTAATTGACCAAGTTTTTTTATATAACTTTTTGTCTTTAAGCTACCTTCCTTGGCTTGTAATAAAAATTTTATTAATTCGGGATAATAACTCATGTCTGCGGGTCGTGGACGATGTTAGAACCTTTATAGTCATGAATGTTATTTAAGGTTTTATTTTTGGATATTTTTTTATTAGTTTAATCCCTTTTTTAATATATCCATCAAAATTCTTTCTTTTGAGAAATGGTTCTTTTAATTTATTCTGTAGTTCTACAATTTGAGGATAATTATGATTTGTATAATAACCAGAATAGTCCCAAGGCCAAAATTGTTTTGATTTTTTGGTTAAACCTGTTAAAGCAAATGCTGCTATTTCTGCTAATGCCCATACTTGATTATCTGTTAACTTATATTTTTTATAATTATGTTTATATGTTTCAAAATAATGAGAAATTATTAATTCGTGAGCCGTAATTCTTCTCTGACTATATGGATTTTCCTTCCACCATCTAATTATCTTATTATCTGTGCCCCAGTTAGATATTCCTCGATGAATCACAGAAATAACACAATAATAAACAGGGTAAAACCATTTATATCCTGTTTCTTTTTCTATATAATCAGAAAATTCTTTATTTATTTTATTCCAAGATTTTTGATAAAGCTTTTGTGTTTCTTTTAGGTATTTTAGATTTTTATTATATAAATCATCAAAATTCTTTTTGATTTTTTCATCTTTTACAAAAGATTTATCGTATTTTTTATCTATAATATATTTAAGCCTCATATATATTTATCATACCAAAAAATCGCCCAAATGGCGACCTTCTGAACCAAGCTGCGGGGCTTGGATTCGAACCAAGATTAAATGCTCCAGAGGCATCCGTCCTACCGTTAGACGACCCCGCAATCTATACTCTCAAATACTTCCTTATAGCAATCAGGCTTCCAAACACTCCAATGCCTACAGCAATCATCATCTGAAGCAAGAATATATTCAAAAACTCTCCCTGAAAGAACCCCAGCATATCAAATCCTCCAAGAGAAACCTGAATCTTAGAATTAAAA
>JAFCEA010000138.1 GCA_017609385.1 Candidatus Woesearchaeota archaeon | reverse complement strand
TTATCTGGTTTTTTCCTGTTAGGATTAGTAATTCTTTTTAGTGCCTGAACATAGGCTCTTGATACATCATCTACATATACAAAACTTGCTCCACCCCTGAAATAAGGTTCAAATCCTTTTTTTAAAAAATCTAAAAGCTTTGTTGTAGAGGTTTTTCCCGGGCCGATAAGTGAGCTTGGCCTCAGTATTATTGCATCCAAACCTGATTTCTTAACTATTTCCTCTGCAATATATTTTGTTGTAAAATAGGCAGACTTAATACATTTAATCTCTTCAATTTGCGGTAGCTGCTCCTCAACACTTCCATCCGGGTTGTTTGAAATACCTAAAACAGCTGCAGAACTTGTGTAAATCAGCTTTTTATTAAACTTTATGCAGCTATCAACAACATTTGTTGTTCCATCAACATGAAGCCTGTATAAAATATCTTTATCTCTGGGATTATAGCTTACCTTTCCAGCGCAATGAATAACCGACTCAGAGTCATAAATAGCTTCTTCAAGGGCACTTTCCTCTCTTGTAATGTCACCTTTATAGTTTAGTTTTTCTTTTCTTTCATCCACGCTTCTTGAAAATATGCTAACTTCATAGTTCTCTTTTTTAAGGCAATCAGCAACCCTTCTTCCAAGAAAACCTGTTCCACCTATTACAAGGATTTTTTCTTTATCCATAAGGGCATGTTAAAGAAGAAAATTTAAAAATCTGTTGGTTATGTTCCTCTTTTTATGTAAGAAGTGTGCAACAGCTTGTGTGCTTTTTTGCTCAAAGGCCTCCCTAAGAATTCCTTGTAAAGCTGGATTATTGCAGGGTTTTCATGAGATTTTCTTATTTTCTTGTTTTTATCATTAAGATAAATGGCCTGCATTCTCTTCTCAACAATCTCTCTATTAGTTGGCTTTGGCTGGCCTCCTCCAGCAATACACCCCCCTGGGCAGGCCATGACTTCAATAAAATCATATTTGCAGTTTTTGTTTTTTATCTGTTCTAAAAGCTCTTTTGCATTATGCAATCCATTTGCAACAGCAAAATTAACTTCTCTATCATTAATGATTATATAACCTTCCTTGAAATCACTCATGCCCCTTATTTGGTTGAACTCAAGCATCTCAAGCTTTTTTCCAGTTGCTGTCTCATAAGCTGTTCTTAATGCAGCTTCCATTACACCGCCGCTTGCTCCAAAGATAGTTCCAGCACCAGATGACAAGCCTAATGGTTTGTCAAACTCTTCATCTTTTAATTTATTGAAATTTATTCCCTTGCTTTTTATTAATCTTGCAATCTCCCTTGTTGTTAGAACATAGTCAACCTCTTTTTTCAGCTCTTTTCTCTGAATCTCAAACTTTTTTGCAGTACATGGCATTATGCTGACAACAACAAGCTCTCTCTTATTAATCTTATATTTGCATGTTGAAACATGCTTTAAAAGCTCTGGATAGAAATGCTCAATATATTTTATCCATGCAGGGCAGCATGATGTAATCATTGGCAGGTTTTTGTTTTCTTTTAATCTTTCAAGCAGTTCAGCTGCCTCTTCCATTATAGTTAAATCAGCACCAAACTGTGTGTCAAAGATTTTCTTAAATCCAAGCTTTCTTAAGCTAGAAACCATTTTTCCAGTAACAAGTGTTCCAGAAGGCAAGTCAAACTCCTCTCCCAATGAGGCTCTTACAGCAGGAGCTGTCTGCACAATAACATGTTTTTTTGTTTTCAATGCTTTTAGAACATCTTTAGTATCATCTTTTTCATAAATAGCATCAACAGGGCATGCTAAAAGGCACTGCCCGCAGTTAACACAAACAGAATCATCAAGTTTATTTTCATAAGCAGGGGTTACCTTTGTATGATAACTCCTGTAAGCAAAATCTATTGCATTAACATTCTGCATCTGGCATGCCTGAACACATCTTCTGCACAGGATACATTTATTATTGTCTGTAATAATTGCTATTCCCTTGTCAATAATATGTATTTTTTTAGTTTCAGCAAACCTTATTTGCCTTATTCCAATATTCCTTGCTATGTTGCATAGCTCATGTTCTTTGGTCTCAATAAAACACGTTGTTATATGCTTTGACATGAGAAGCTCTGTGTTTATTTTTCTTGCTTCAAGAACCTTTTTTGATTCTGTATTTACTATCATTCCCTCTTTTACTTTTGTTGAGCATGATGGTAGGAGTTTATTATTTGCTTCAACAACACATATCCTGCATACAGAGCTTGGCTCTAGATTTTCTTGATAACAAAGAGTAGGAATCTCAATATTAGCTACATTGAGTATTGTTTGTCCTTCATGGCATTCAATCTCTTTGTTGTTTATTGTGATTTTCATTTTAGCTTATCTGTGAATTCATTTCTAAAGTATCTTAAGGCTGTTGTTAAGTGCTTAGTGGATGACTGGCCTAACCCGCATAAAGATGTTGAGGCTATAACCCTGCAAAGCTCTTCCAATAGCACTAAATCCTTTTTTGCTGCTTTTTTCAAAGAAATTTTTTCCAATATCTCTAAAACCCTCATTGTTCCTTCCCTGCAGGGCGTACATTTTCCACAGCTTTCATATTCAAAGAATTTTGCAATATTTGTTGCAATATCAACAATATCCTTGGTTTCATCAACAGCTATAATTGTGCATGAG
>JAFCEA010000023.1 GCA_017609385.1 Candidatus Woesearchaeota archaeon | reverse complement strand
AAACCTCAAAAGGTTTTTTATTACATTTATCTTGTCTGGCTTTGCACCACCAATTATTGCAACAAACGGCTTTTCAGGATTCTGCATTATTTTTGTTAGTATTGTTATTTCCTTTTCAACAAGAAATCCGGCATAGCTCGGCAGAAATTTTGTTATTCCAGTCATAGAAGCATGATTTCTATGGGAGTTTGCAAATGCATCATTAACATAAACAAAGCTCTTTTGCAAATTCTTCATCATTTTTTTCCTCCTCTGCATGAAATCTCAGGTTTTCCAATAAAATAACATCCTTATTTTTCATTTCATTTACTTTTTCTCTTACATCCTGACCAATGCAATCATCTAATTTTATTACTTCTTTATCTAACAAGTCACTAAGTTTTTTAGCAATCTTGTTCATCTTTAATTTTTCGACTACTTGGCCTTTCGGCCTTCCAAGATGGCTCATAAGTATAATTTTAGCATTCTTTTCCAAAAGGAAAGTTATTGTTGGAATTGCAGCTATTATTCTCTCATCTTCAGTTATGTTTCCCTCATCATCCAAGGGAACATTAAAGTCAACCCTCACCAAAACTTTCTTGCCTTCAAAATCAAAATCCTTCATTGTTGGAATCATTTTATCATCTAAATCATCATTTCAATAAAATCAATCATTCTGCATGAATAACCCCATTCATTATCATACCATGCAATTACCTTTACAAGCTTTCCATATGATTTTGTCAAGGGCCCGTCAAGGATTGCAGAATGAGGGTTTCCAACAACATCTATTGAAACAATTGGCTCGTCTGTATATTGAATTATGCCCTTCAGTTCGTGCTCTGAAACTGATTTGAACAATTTATTTATTTCCTCAGCAGTTGCCTCTTTTTTCAAAACAGTAACAAAATCTGTTATTGAGCCGTCTGCAACAGGAACCCTCATTGCCATTCCATCAAGCTTGCCCTTAAGCTCTGGTATTGTTTCTGTTACAGCCTTTGCAGCTCCTGTTGTTGTTGGTATTATTGAAAGATTAGCAGCCCTTGCTCTTCTTAAATCTTTGTGAGGAAGGTCAAGGATTTTCTGGTCATTTGTATAGGCATGGACTGTTGTCATAAAACCCTTTTCAATGCCAAAGTTATCATTCAGAACTTTTACAACTGGTGCAAGGCAGTTTGTTGTGCATGATGCTAATGAAATAACATTGTCCTTTTCCTTATCATAATCTTTCTCATTTACTCCAATCACAATTGTTTTTATAAAATCTTTTCCCTTAAATGGAGCAGATATCAAAACCTTTTTTGCTCCTGCCTTTAGGTGTTTTTCAGCCCCTTCTTTTGTTCTGAATATTCCAGTGCTTTCAACAACAATATCAATATCAAGTTTTTTCCATGGCAGCTTTTCAGGATCTCTTTCTGAGAAAACCTTTATCTCTTTTCCATCAACCACAATAGAACTATCCTTTGATTTAATATCTGCATTTAATATGCCATGGACAGAATCATACTTCAGCAGATGAGCAAGTGTTTTTGCATCTGTTAAGTCATTTACAGCAACAAAATCTATATTTTTATTATTTATTCCGGCCCTGAAAACAAGCCTTCCAATCCTTCCAAAACCATTAATTGCAACCCTTATCATAAAATCACCTCTAATAACTAAGATTAATCATTACTTCTTTTTATATGTTTTGGGTTTTTTTAAATAAAGACATTTATTCCACAAGCTTTTTATAAGATTTATTAATTCTTTAGGATTTATGTCATATGAATTAATAATTACTGAAAAGCCAAAGGCCGCAGAAAAGATAGCCAGTGCTCTCGCCCATGGAAAGATGATTAAGGAATTATACAAAAAGGTTCCATACTATAAAATAACCCACGGTAAGAAAGATATTGTTGTCTGCTGTGCAGTTGGCCATCTTTACGGATTAGCAGAAAAAGACAAAAAAGGGTGGGTTTATCCTGTTTTTAATGTTGAGTGGGTTCCTGTATTTGAACAAAATAACAGTGCTAAGTTTACAAAGAAATATATTGATGCAATAAAAAAGGCAAGCAAAGAGGCTGATTCTTTTACTATTGCATGCGATTATGATATTGAGGGCGAGCTAATTGGCTTTAATGTTTTGAGATTTATATGCAAGCAAAAAGATGCAAACAGAATGAAATTCTCTACATTGACAAAGCAGGATTTAATAAATGCCTATGAAAAAAAATCAAAAACAATTGACCATGGACTTGCCAGCGCAGGAGAAACAAGGCATGAGCTTGACTGGTATTATGGCATTAACCTTTCAAGAGCACTAACCTTTGCAATAAAATCAGCAGGATTTTTCAAAGTGCTTAGCTCTGGCCGTGTCCAGGGCCCAGCTTTAAAGATAATAGTTGACAGAGACAGAGAAATAAAAGCTTTCAAGCCAGTTCCATTCTGGCAGATAGAGTTAACAGGAGATGTTACTGATGGCACTATAAAAGCACTGCATGAAGAGGATAAATTCTGGGACAAGAAAAAAGCAGATGGGGTAATGAAACATGTTAAGGGACAAAAGCTTGCAAAAATAAAGGAAGTTAAAAAAACAAAATTCAAGCAGGCTCCTCCAGTTCCATTTGATTTAACAACAATGCAGATTGAGGCTTACCGCTGTTTAAGAATTTCTCCAAAAGACAGCCTTGCTATTGCTCAGGAGCTTTATACATCTGGATTTATTTCATATCCGAGAACCTCAAGCCAGAAACTACCAAAAGAGATTGGATATAAAAAGATTCTGGAAAAATTATCAAAGCAAGAAACTTACTCAAGCTTGTGCAATGAATTATTAAAAAAAGGACTTGTGCCAAATGATGGAAAAAGTACAGATCCTGCACATCCTGCAATATATCCAACTGGAATCTTACCAAAAGGGCTTGAAGACCAGGAATTAAAGCTTTATGATCTTATTGTAAAGAGGTTTATGGCAACATTTGCAGACCCTGCTGTAAAGGAAACAGTTGTAATCAAAATTAGCTGCAACAATGAGATATTTGTTGCAAAGGGAACAACAACTGTTGAAAAAGGATGGCATACTTTTTATGAGCCGTATGTTTCAGGAAAGGAAGAGGAACTTCCTGCTGTCAGGGAAAAAGAAGATGTTGATGTCAGGGAAATAAATATGTATAACAAAGAAACACAGCCACCAAAACATTATACACCTGCATCAATCATAAAGGAGCTTGCAAAAAGAAACCTTGGAACAAAAGCAACAAGGGCACAGATAATTGACACATTGTTTCAGCGCGGTTATATAAAAGGAAAAACAATAGAAGCAACAGACCTTGGAATAAGCGCTGTTGAAACACTTGAGAAATATTGTCCAAGAATATTAGATGAGGAGCTTACAAGGCACTTTGAGATTGAGATGGATGAAATACAGGGGGGCAAGAAAAAGCCAGAGCTTGTTCTTGAAGAGGCAAAGCAAAGCCTTAAAGAGATACTTGCTGATTTCAAGAAAAAGGAAAAAGATATCGGTGCTGGCTTAAAAGAAGCAACAATAGAAACTCAAAACAAGGCCAACCTAATTGGAAAATGCCCTGTATGCAAGAAAGGAAACTTAAGAATAATATTCTCAAAGAAAACAAAAAAGCGCTTTATTGCTTGCGATAACTATCCAAAATGCAAGACAACATTTAGCCTTCCGCAGAAAGGGCTCGTAAAGTCAGTAGATAAACAGTGCCCAGAATGCGATTATCCAATGGTAATGGTTATAACAAAAGGAAGAAAGCCCTGGGTTTTCTGCATAAACCATAATTGCAAAGGCAAACAAACAGAATCAAAAAATATTTAATAACAGATTATTTTTCTAAGTGCTATGAAGCTATTAAAATCAAAAAAGGTGCTTTTTTCATTAAAATTAATACTATTCCTTGTATTGATAATGCCTGTTTGTTATGCAAATATTGGTCACATGCCTTTATTAGCTGTAAGCCAGACAAAGGATGGTTATGAAGGCTCTCCAGCAGACCTTTATCTTGAGATCAAGCCAGGAACTGGCCGCGTTTTTATTGAAACATACCCCCTAACAAAGCTTGATACCCAGATATCAACAAGGTTTGCAAGAGAGATAGCATGCAAATATGTCAATGCTGATTGTGATAACTATGATTTCTTTTACACAATAAGGGCAGAGTCATCCATCATAGGCGGCCCAAGCGCAGGCTCTGCAATATCTGCACTAACAATTGCAATGCTTGATAACCTGAATATTAATGAGGATATAACAATAACAGGAACAATAAATTCCGGGGGAATTGTTGGGCCAGTAGGGGGTCTTAAAGAAAAGATAGATGCTGCCTCAGAAATAAAAATAAAAAAAGTGCTAATACCTGCAGGCACCAGATTTTCAAAGGAAAAGGATAATAAGACAATTGATTTGATTGAATATGGAAATGAAAAAAACATAATTGTTGTTGAAGTGTCTGATATTGATGATATTTTATATGAATTTACAGGAAAGAAAAAAGAAACAATAAATGAAATCCCTAAAATAACTGATGAATATGCTGGAATTATGAGAATATTGGCAGAAAGATTATGCAACAAGAGCCAGAAACTGAAAAAAGAATTTGAAAATTTAAAAGAACAGGAACTGAATGAGGAGCTTATCAAAATAGAGGAAAATGCAAAAAACTTTACTGAAAAAGGAGAAACTGCTTTTAATAAAAATACATTCTATTCTGCTGCAAGCTTTTGTTTTGGTGCCAACACAAAATACAGGCAGATTATATTCTTAATGAGTGATATGAAGAAAAAAGATGTAGCAGACAAAATAAAATTAACACGTGATGAAATAAAAGATTTTGATTCAGAGCTGCCATTTAAGTATGAAACAATAACTGATCTCCAGACATATGCAATAGTAAAGGAAAGACTCATAGAAGCAGAGTATTACCTTGAGCTAAGTGAGGAACTGCTTGGAAAGGGTGAAATAAATAAAAGCATTGGCTCTTTAGCATATGCTGTTGAAAGATTTTACAGCGCCAAGGCATGGAGTGAATTCTTTAACAATAAAGGAAAGAAATTTGATTTTAATAAAGAAGTTTTAAGGAGATCTTGCATGACAAAGATATTTGAGGCAGAGGAGCGCTATCAGTATGTAATGTTGTTTTTTCCAGATGTTCTTACTGATACAAAAAAAGAGATAGACCTTGCTTATTCTGATATGGAAAACGAGGATTATGATCTCTGCTTGTTTAAAGCAAGCAAGGCAAAGGCAGAGTCAGACATTATACTTTCTACTTTAGGTGTTGAGGAAGAGCATATTGAAGGCTTGCTGAATAAGAAATTAGAAATTGTTGAGAAAAATATTGTTGAGACAAGCAAAAAGGGATTGTTTCCAATAATTGGATATTCTTATTATGAATATGCAAAAAGCCTAAAAGATAATGATAAATACTCTGCTTTACTATATGCAGAGTATGCTCTTGAATTAAGTAATCTTGACATCTATTTTGATAATAATAAAAAAACACTTATGCCTTATATTGACAAAAGGTTTTTTTCAGCATTAATGTTAGGAATTTTAATTGGGCTTTTGTTAGGGCTCCTGTTGTTCAGAAGAAAAAGAGAGAATGGAATTGTCATTAAGCTTAATAGGTAATATAAGAATTCTTAAAGTAATTATAAAACCCGGGAATGAAGCCGAAGCCTCAGTCCCAGGAAAAAGAGGTGATTATAAACCTGAGATAGGAGCCAAGGCCCCAATCCCAGGAAAAAGAGGTGATAGTTGAAAATAAAGAATAGATAAACACCCCCAAACCTGCTTCTAACTACTGTATAGTGTAACTACTATATAAAGCTTTCGGTTTTTAAGGATTCCAGAGTAGTAACACAATCAAAAAACAGTTTTATAGATGAGAAAAGCTAAAATCAATAACTATTTAAATGCCTTAAAAAACGTGAAAAATCATGTTATGCCAAAAATGCAATAGGGCAAAGGCAGAGATAAAACTTCCTTATCTTGGCCTGAGATTATGCAAAGGATGTTTCTGCAAGCTTATTGAAAGAAGAGTAAAAAAAGAAATAAGGTCAAAAAAGCTTATTAATGAGAAGGAAAAAGTTCTTTTGCTGGATAATAACAGCAAGGAAGCAAGAATCTCAGAGCATATAATAAAAACTGCATATAATCATAGGGTTGAGTTGCTGAAAGTTAAGGTTAATTTGCTTAAGATTGGTTTTTTGAGCAGGGAAGTAAAAGAAATTATAAAAAAGAACAAGATAAAACAGGTTATAATTCCCTGGAATCTTGATGATGAAATAATTTATTTTAGTGAAAATCTTTTCAATAAAGGAAACTTTAATTACTTAAGCCATTTTAAACAAAACAAAACCTCCTACATTAAGCTTCTGAGAAATGTCCTTGAAAGTGAATGCTTATTGTTTGCAAGGTACAGGAAGTTTAAGTTCAAAAAGAAAACAGAAAAAGACAAACAAAGAAAAGACATAAAGAAAATGCTGGACAAAATAAACAAAAAACATGCAGAGACAAAGTTTTCTTTACTAAAAAGCATAGGCCAGCTTGAAAGTTTATTAATCTGAAAAAATGAATCCTTTAGAAGTCCCTCTAAAAAGAAAAATAGCACAGATGTTTATTGTAGCCACTCCTCCACTCAAAGATCAAAAAAAGATATTTAAGATTATAGAAAGTTATGTTGATTTAGGAATTGGGGGACTGATGATTGGAATCGGAGGCAGGTTTAAATTTGCCCAAAAAGAAGGTGTTACTAATATCAAAAAGTTGCAGACGTTTGTATTTAAACTAAAAAAACTTGATCCAAGTTTGTTCCTGGCTATTGACGGAGAAGGAGGATATGATTTTAACTTGTTTGAAAATATTGTCTCACTAAGACCTGCGAGGGAATATGGTCTGCTGTTTGAAAAAGATAACAGCACCCAGGAATTTGAGAAAGATGTTAAAAACTATATTAAGATAATAAGGTGGGGTGGCATTAATATGAATTTTGCCCCTGTTCTGGATGTTGCCCAGCCACACTATAAAGGTTATATGAGCAGGTCTGGAAGGTCTTTTTCAGATAAAAGTGATACAGTTAAAACCTTAAGCAGTATTTTTATCAGAGAAATGCAGAAAAATGACATAATTGCAACAGGCAAACATTTTCCTGGTTATGGCTCCTTGGATGAAAATCCTCATTTTCATTTGAAGCATCAGAAAAAAGAAGAGGATTTAATGAATTCAGCATTTAACCATGCAATAAAAAAAGCCGGGATACATGGAATAATGAACGGCCATGTGCTTTCTTTCTTGGATAATAAAGTTCCGGCTACACTCTCGTTGAATGTTGAGAATTACCTTAGGAAAAACCTAAGCTTCAATGGTTTGTCAATAACAGATGAGCTTTTCATGGGGGCTTTGAATGAATATTACAAAGGCCTTGACAAAGATTCTACAAAAAGAATTGTTGAGGCTGCTAAGTGCAATGACATACTCTTGGTAAGCTATCCAAAGGAACAGGGTCCAGATGGCAAACTCAGAAAATTAATCAGAAAGCATGATCATTTTCAAAAGCTTCTTGATGCTGTTTATGATGCAGTGCTGAAAGGCCAGATTCCAAAGCAAAAGATAAATGAATCTTATGAAAGAATAATAAGATACAAGAAATTGCTTAAGTTAACAGTATTCTGACAGTTTTTGATAAAAATTCAGTTTGTTTTAATTTACGATTTAAAATCACTTACTAAACTTTTGAATTGTTCTTTAAGGTGATTATGGTCTGATTTTAGCTGAGCAACTGATATGACTACTGTAAAGATTGAACCCAAATTAAAAATTAGCAATCCTATAATCAAGTCTTCAGTAGTCCAGGAACCACTAAATATTGCCCTTAATATCTGAATTAAAATATACAACCCAAATAATACCACAAATATTTCAATTGCTCTTTCCATTTTTTCATTTATTGATAATTTAGTCATCTTAAGCCCCAAGCCTTCTCATAATCAGCCAGATAATTAGTACGATTAGGATAACTAATATTACAAATAATAGGTAGTTTTGGCCTTTATTGTTCATTTCAATATCTTATTGTGTTTTTAATCTTTATATAGATTTCTTTTTAAAAGAATAAAAATCAACAGATTACCTGGAATTAAAGATAATTTCCGGAAACTTTTCACTTTTTCTTGCTTAGAATTTATAAAAAACTGTTTCTAAGTTATTGTTATGATCCTGTCTAAAAAACTAATCTTTTTGTTCTTAACCATTTTAATAAGTGGATGCTCTAACCTTAATTTAGATAAAAACATTGTAGAACCACAACTTAAAGAATACAAGGATATTCCAAAAGTGTTTTTCTGTCCCCAGGATGACTGCGAGGGAGAGCTTTTTAGGGCAATAAACAAAGCAAAAAGCTCTGTTCACTGCGCTTTTTATGACTTTGACTTGGAAAGAAGTGTTAATGTTTTGAATAAAAAAAGCAAAACAATGGATATAAAACTAGTTGTTGATGATGCTAATTTTTACAATATAAGACATCTTAAGTTTGCAAGAAAAGATCCATCTTATGGCTTGATGCACAATAAGTTCTGCATTATTGATAATAAAATTGTTTTAACAGGCTCTTTTAATCCAACTGAAAATGGTGCATATAAAAATAATAATAATTTAATTATAATTGAATCATTTTACCTGTCAAGAAATTATGAAGATGAATTTAACGAGTTGTGGAACTCTGAGTTCAGAAAAGGAAATAATGTAATTTATCCTGAGTTTTATTTAAACAATAAAAAAATTGAGAATTATTTCTGCCCAGAGGATAACTGCGCTTATTATGTTGCAGATAAAATAAAAAAAGCAAAAAACACCATTTATTTTATGACCTTCAGCTTTACAAACAGCAGGATTGCAACTGCAATTATATTAAAGCATTATGAAGGCCTTGATATCAAGGGTGTTTTTGAGGCAAGGCAGGTCTCAAACAAGGGTGTTTTTGAGGCAAGGCAGGTCTCAAAATATTCCAGGTTTAATCTTTTGGAATATCAGGGCATTGATGTAAAAAAAGACAATAACAAGGCCAATATGCACCACAAGGTCTTTATAATAGACAACAAAACAGTAATCACTGGCTCATTCAACCCCACAGAAGGAGCTGACAAAAGAAACGATGAGAACATCCTAATAATCCATGACAAGAGAATAGCAAATCTATTTATGCAGGAGTTTGAAAATATTTACAACCAAGAACTTCCTGATTAATAAACTCAAAAGCTAAACAAACAAAGATTTATAAAGTTTTATTTTATTCTAATTTTACTAAGAGATAAAAATGGAAAGATGGGATTTTGATTGCCAAAAATGTGGAAGAAATATTGGTGACTATGCTTATGTTGATCCAGAATGGTATCAATGTTCACAAGATAAACAAAAGTATGAAATGCTTGAAAAAGTATATCCCATAACTCAATTTTCTTTACAGGATGGATTTGTTGTTCTCGAAGATGATAACATTCCGCAAAAAATTGCAGAAAAAATAAAATTCAGAATAACAGGGGTTCTGAAAAGGGCAAAAAAAGGAGAAAAATACAAAACACATAAAATCTTTGACAGCAATCTTATTACTAAAATTTTCTTAGAAGAATCAAAAGTAAAATGGCATCTTTCAGATAAAGAAGACGAATATTATCAACAAGCAGGAATCATTAAACACAAGATTAGTGGAAGGGGATGGGGGAGACTTGGATATACTTTTGATAGTCGATGTGCTAAAGAATTAGGTTATAAATGTGATATATGTGGGTCTAATTTGGAAAAGATTGTTGCAGACCAACATCTTGGCGGGCATTGGGGCATTAGGGGAGTAAGAGAACCTGCACCATGGAGATAAAACGCCCCACTTTTTCAAATTTAATTGTAACTTTTTCTTTTAAGCGAGCCCGAGAAAATTATGCCTAACTACTGTTAACCCCCTTCTTAATTCAATTAAGAGATATTCTTAAAAAAAGAAGGAGTTAAAAGAAGGAGTTTAAGAACAAGGCCAAACATAACTAAAACAAGAACATTTTCTTTTAGCAAGAGAAAATATTAAATATGCCTGCACTTTTCCTGATTCTTAACTAAATTGTATAAAAGGGTGTTAAAATGGATGAAACTGAGAATTATTGTATTAAGGATATTAATCTGGCCAACCAAGGCCAAATGAATATTGAGTATGCTGAAAAGCAGATGAAGGCCTTATTGAAAATAAAACAAATGTTTGAAAAAGAAAAGCCATTAAAGGGAATAAAAATAGGAATGGCCCTGCACATAA
>JAFCEA010000022.1 GCA_017609385.1 Candidatus Woesearchaeota archaeon | reverse complement strand
CCTGATTCTATCATGAACTTGGGGGGATGGTCCATCAAGCGAAAGATACAACGAAATAGGAATAGGTGCTAAGTCCTCAACAACCCTTATTAAGTATGTGTCCTTTAATCCATTTGATGTTATACCTATTGAAGCAGGAGTATTGTTATGGAGAATTTCTATGATCTGCTTAATATCTGACCTTAAGGTAGGTTCTCCACCAGTAAGTATAACTTCCTCTAATTTGCTAAATATATCATTACTAAAAGTTTTTCTGATATTATCTAAAGACAATTCTTCTTGATTATATTTTTGCTTCCAGGTTGAGCACATATAACACCTGCTGTTACATAACCACGTTACAGCAAAGGACATGAATTTTGGTTTCTTAACTTTTTTAATCATTTTTTAATTACTGCCTCATAAAAATTGTCAAGTTCTTTTATTATTTTGTTTGAGTCAAATTGTTGAACAAATTCCCAAGCATTAGAAACTATTTTTTCTCTCAAAACATCATCTTCTCTAATTTCTGCAAGTTTAGATTCTAAATCTTTAGAGTCTCCGGCTTTAACTAACAATCCAGTTTCCCTATTAGCAATGATATAAGGCATGCCTGCAGTATTTGATCCTATTACTGGAATTTTTGAAGCCATCGCCTCTAAGTTTACATAACCTAAAGCTTCATATATAGAAGAGCATACTAAAACATCAGCTGCTCTAAAATACAAAGGAATCTTACTTCTGCAGATGTTGTTGGCAACAAAAACATCTCCATCTATGCTAATTTTTGCATTTGCCTCTTTTTGAGAATTACCCTTCACACAAGCAGAATAGGCTATATCAGAGCCAAGTTTATTGAAATCACCAACAACTAATAATTGTGCTTCATATTTTTTTGATAGATTATTATATGCTTCTGCAAGTGTATGAAACCCTTTTAGATAAGTAGGCCTTCCTAGAAATAAAATTGTGAATTTGTCTTGAATACCAATAATTTTCCTAGCAGCTTCTTTGGATAAGGATTTATTAAATTCCTTTAAGTTTACTGGAAGCTTTAACATATGTGTTTTTGCCCCAAGTTGTTCTAATTCTTTTTTATGAAACTCGCTATAGACAATAAGATTATTAATCTGAGGATAGAATTCTTGTTCAAGATATTTAATGAAGGAGTAAGACTGTTCTAGCTCTTTTTTTTCTTTTTCACCTTGTGCATCAGCTATTGCTATTTTAAATTCTTTTGATAACATACAATGTGATGAACAAACTGAAACTAATCCATTTTGTTGTGCAAAAAAAGCAGGAATAAAGAAATGACTATGAATTAAATCATATTCTCTTAATTCCTCTTTGTTAAAATATACTTTAAAATCATAATAAGTTTTCAAAAAAATAGGATCACCACAAGCTATTTCTTTTGCAGAATCCTGTGCAAATCCTATGTTATGTTTAAACCTAGATAATTTTTTAACTATGCCTAAATAGGTCTCTGAACCGCCATACCTCTTTTTCATATATTGAATATGGTGTATTTTCATTTTCTTAATACTCCTTTCTTTAACTGTGATAATACAGACAAAGCTTCTTTTGAATATAAAGAAGGAACTTTTGTAAGCTCATTATCATTTATATTCCCCTGAAGATACAGATTAATTATTTCATAATGAGTAAAACAAGAATAACATTCTTTCCAACAACCAACTGTTTCATAAGGATGTTTATTTAGGTTTACTCTTGATTTAGAGAAAATATTTCCTATACTTTCTTTAGGGCCACAGGGACAAGTTAAAATATCTCCCTTAGGGTTTATTCCTATATTGAAAGAAGGAACATAACATAATTTACCTCTTTTTTTTCTTTTTAGGAACGTAACTAATTCCTTCAAATAATTATATGGGGGGAGAATATTAGGATATTTTTTGTAGTTATTAATGACGCTATCTTCAAATTTGATGATATCTTCTGCCTGAGGAAATAAATCAGTATTGTTTATTTCTGGGAAGGGTCTTACTGGAAAAGGAATAACCATTAATTTACTTTTTGGGGTAAGTTCATTTAAATAGCTTAAAAACTCATGAAAATATGCTGTATTCCATTTTGTTAGAACTGAATTTATCTCTGTAGGAATTCCTAATTCAATGCTGGTTTTTAGATTTTCCAGTACTTTTTCTAATGTTTTCTGTGACTTTATGCGGGCAGTATTTGTTTGTAAAGTATGGCCATCCAAAGAGTAACATAATGAAATATTATCTCTTTTTGCTAAGTCACTTATTACCTCTTTAGTTAGAAGAGTCCCATTGGTAATTATCTGGAGAGAGGAATTCCCCCTTAAATCTAATAATTGTCTAAACTTTGGGTACAAGGTTATTTCACCATAACCAGAAATTTTAATAATAGCTGGGTCTATGTAATCAAATATTATTTGAAGCCCTTTTTTAACTTTGTTTATTTGTTTTGACTGGTTAGCTCTTTTTGATATAAGGGGTTCATTTCTACAATAATCACAACTTAAATTACATTCATCAATCATACATAAATCCAACAGGAAAATCTTTTTTTTAGGTGGCATGTTGCGTTATATTATTTAATTTTTCAAAAATTTCAATAAATTTTTTACTAATATTCTTAACCTCAAATCTTTCTGATCTTTTTCTACAATATGCTGACATTTCGTTATAAAAAACAGGATCATCAAATAGTTTTTCTATTTTATTTTGTAATTCTTCGCTACTTGCAAAAAGTAATTTACTATCAGCCCCCAAAATTTCAGGAAAACAGGCATAATTTGGACAAAGAACCGGAATACCACATGCCATTGAGTCAACAACACTCATACTCCATAGTGCTGAAGGTTTCATTGGTCCTATTGAAATGTATGAATTTAAAACCGTTTTGTAATATTCTTCTCTTGTTTTGGAATGTTCTAATTTGACATATGGTAATTTAAGTACTTCCTCTTCTAATCCACTTACAGCGGGGTTTAATTTATTTCTTTCTTTTGATCTGCCATCAGTAGGATTTGTAACAATTACTTCAAAATCCTGTCTTTTGTTATTGTAAAAATATTTTATAAAATCAAAAAATTCTTTTGGTCCATAATGATTATATAATCTATGGTTGAATAGTATCCTCTTTTTTTGATTATTTGCATTATTTGAATATTTTTTAGTTTTTGATATTGATATTTCTGAAAAAGAAACCGGGGGAGAGATTACAGCAAAATTGCCAGAAATTGAAGGAAGAAGTTTTTGTGCATTGCCTAACAGTAAATCAAGGCCAAAATTGCTACAAATTATATTATAATCACTTACATAAATTGCCTCTATTTGTTTTAAAAATATTGGCAGGGCTAAATCCTGATTATTTAAACTTTGATCAAATCTTAGACTACATGGGAACCTCCTTTCTTTCAGGTTAACCATATTATCATAATCTAAAACACCTTCCTCTGCACTAAAATGATAATGAGAAGGTTCAATAGGGAGATAATGAAAATATGAAACGATAGGCATCTTTCTATTAGGCAATAATGTTGTTGCTAATGCTCTAAAATTGGATGCTTGTTCAGATTGATTCACATAAATTAAATCAATGTTAGGTAATATATCTTTAATTAATTTTTTTATATCATTCCAAGGAAAACCAAATCTGACTTCAAATTTATTATGGCCATAATCTAATCTTAAGTTTTTGATTCTTTCATCAAGACCTGAATTTTGTTTAGGAGATATAAAATAAAACTCCCAATTGGGTCTTTGTGATAGAATTTCTTTCATCAATTGTTTTTGGAAAACGTATCCACTATCTGCTTCTAGATTACTCATATTGCTAACATTTAAAAAATTCAGTATCTTCATACGTCTAGTATATACCTACACATATATAAACTTTACTACTATTCAGTATTTACATATCAATGGTTGGAAAAATTAGGGCATAACTATTAAGAAAGGTTAATAAATAAGATAGTTATTGTCTTTAATATTCTTTGTGGCTTAAAATAACTAATCCCAAAAAGTAGCCATAGAAGGCATATAATCCGTGCGGGGCTATTTTTCTTAAGAATAGAAGATAAGAAAATAGATAAATAAATATTATCAAGAAATCAATCAACTATTTTTATTGCCCCTTTTGGGCACTGGACTTCGCAGGCCCTGCATCCTATGCATTTATCAGGATGTTTTACAACAACCTTATCATTTTCTTTTTCAAAAACCTGCATTGGGCAGATATCAACACAATTGCCGCAATTTGTACATTTCTTATAATCTATCACTGGTTTTGGCATATTCATCACCCTTGTTTCTTTGTGTTTTCAGGATTATTGACTTCCTTTTCTTGTGGTTTCTCTTTCTTTGGTTTAATCTTCTCCTCTTTTTCTTTCTTCTCTTCAACTTCTCTTTCTTTCTTATTAGAATTATCTTCCTCTTGTTTTGGTTTGTCTTCTTCCTTAGATTCTTTTTTTACTTCAGCTTTGTCTTCTGGTTTATCAGCCTTTGGCTTTTCTTCTTTCTTCTCTTCTTTTTCTTTTTTCTCTTCAACTTCTGCTTTTTTATCCTCTGCTTTATCACTTTCTTCTTTAAGTTCAACTTTTTCTTTTGTCTCTTCCTTTTCTTTGGCTTCTTTATCTTCTTCTCTGCCAATAACCTTTTTTTTAGTTTCTAAACTCATTTCTTTTATTTCACAGCTTCTTAAGGGGTATATCTTTCTTAAGGAATTCTTTAAATTTGATTGCAGTTTATGAGATACCAGCTCATTTACAAGTTCCTTGTAAGTTATTTTTCTAACATATTCTGTTAGATTAGTTCTTAATGCTCTCATCAATGAGTTAATCACAACACCCTTTGTTTTGTTGACTGTTATCATTAATGGCTTTAACCTTACCTTTTTTTCATCAGATGTCTTGCAGACAAAAGAATCATGGAGATTATCCCTGCCCCTCCTTATTATTCTTTTTATGAATGTATGTATGACCTGATAGCCAATAACCTCTGTCAGTGCCTTATTTTCTTTTAAGCCTGTTACCTTAAACCTCATATTGATGTTTTGTTTTTTAATATCCCTTGTGAGGTCCATTAAGTTCAGTGTTATAACCTTGCCAATAAGAAGTCTTGGGTCTAAAGAAAGGGTTTCACCTATTACAGTCTCATTAAACTCCTTTGGAGCTAAAATCTGATACCATTTCTTTTTTTTTAATTTTAATGTTGATCTCTCTTGAGCCATTTTATAAATTCCTTTAAGATATCTATAAAAAGGAAAAATAAATTGTTTATAAACCTTTCGTAACTAAAACCAAAAGCTTAATATACCAAATGTTTTTAATCAGTTATAGGGGGATTACATGAAAAAAGATGAAATAGGTGAATCAGAGGATATTGAAAAAGTCTATTCTGAAGAAGGCAGAGATTCCCTTGTAGAAAATGATGCTATGGAGCCCTGGGAGCAGGGCTTTATGGAAGGAGCAGAAGATGATGGACAGGGAGCAAAGTGCAGGCGCTGTGGAAAGATATTACTTGGTCCTGATTCTATTGTTGAAAAAGAGATAGATGGCACGGTCTACAGGTTTTGCTCAGAGGAATGTGCAGAAAAATTTGAAGAAGACCTTCATAAAAAAAGTTAATTCATTCTTTATATATCCAAATCCCTTACTTCTAGGGCATGCTCTTCAATAAATTTCCTTCTTGGCTCTACCTCACTTCCCATCAAAACAGTAAATATTTCGTCTGCTAATAATGCATCTTCTATTGTCACCTGTTTCAACATTCTGTGAGATGGATCCATTGTTGTATCCCAAAGCTGTTTTGGGTTCATCTCACCAAGACCCTTGTAACGCTGAATACTCACATTAGGACCCATCTTGTTCATTATCATGTTTTTTTCAGCATCATTATATGCATATTTTACTATGTTCCTGCTTTTTATCATATAAAGCGGAGGCATAGCCAAATATACATATCCTTCTTCTATCAATGGTCTCATATACCTATAAAAAAAGGTTAGTAATAAGCATGTGATATGATTTCCGTCAATATCAGCATCAGTCATTATAATGATTTTATGATATCTTGCCTTATTTATATTAAATTCTTCACTTATGCCTGTTCCTAAGGCAGATATCATTGTAATAATTTCATTGGAGCTTATTATCTTGTTTAATCTTGCTTTTTCTACATTTAAAATTTTCCCCTTTAATGGCAGGATTGCCTGAAATTTTCTATCTCTCCCTTGTTTTGCAGAGCCTCCTGCTGAGTCTCCCTCAACAATATAAATCTCACATAAGCTTGGGTCTTTTTCAGAGCAGTCTGCAAGTTTTCCTGGTAATGAAGAATTATTTAATACACCTTTTCTTCTTGTTAAATCACGTGCTTTTCTAGCTGCTTCCCTTGCCCTTGCAGCATTTATCATTTTATCAATAATTATTTTTGCAACAGAGGGATGCTCTTCTAGAAAAATAGCTAATCCATTATTGACTATTGAATCAACTATTCCCTTAACCTCTGAATTACCCAGTTTTGTTTTTGTCTGCCCCTCAAACTGAGGTTCTTTTAGTTTTACAGAGATAATAGCAGAAAGCCCTTCCCTAACATCATTGCTTGTTAGCTTAATATCCTTTATACCTTTTTTTTCAGCATAGGAATTAAATGTTCTAGTTAGTGCTGTTTTAAAACCAGATAAATGAGTTCCTCCTTCTATTGTGTTTATGCTGTTGGCAAATGAAAATATGTTTTCAAGGTAGCCATCATTATACTGCAATGCAACCTCAACAGTTGCTCCATTCTTGTCTTTCTGGAAATATATTAGGTCATGCAATACTCTTTTGTTTTTGTTAATATATTCAACAAAAGATTTTATACCCTCTTCATAACAGAAATCATAGCTTTTTTCAGTTGATTCATCTTTTATGTTTATCTTAAGCCCTTTATTCAAGAAAGCAAGCTCTCTTAACCTGCTTGACAAAATATCAAAGCTGTAATCTGTGCTCTCAAAAATACCATCATCTGCCAGAAAGATAATCTTTGTTCCTGTTTCATCTGTTTTGCCAATAATCTTAACCTTGCAAAGGGGTTTTCCATAAGCATATTTCTGGAAGTAAATCTTGCCATCCCTTTTAACATAGATTTCCAGTTCTTTTGACAGTGCATTAACAACAGAAACACCAACACCATGCAATCCACCACTAACCTTATAAGCTTTTTTGTCAAACTTGCTACCAGCATGCAATTTTGTCATTACTATTTCAACAGCTGGCTTATTGTACTTTGGATGCATTTCAACAGGAATGCCCCTTCCATTGTCAATAACAGTGATTTTCCTGTTCTTATGCATTATAACTGTTATCTCAGAGCAGAATCCAGCCAGGGCCTCATCTATGGCATTATCAACTACTTCATAGACCATATGGTGCAAGCCCCTTATACTAGTATCACCTACATACATGCTTGGCCTTTTTCTAACAGCTTCTAAGCCACCTAAAACCTGAATATGCGTTGCTCCATAACCTGAATCAATCATTTTAATCTTCTTTTGCTCTCTAGTTTGTTTAATAATTGTATTAGCTAAAATCAACTATTTTAACAAGAGATATAGCTATTTAATTATATAAAAAAAGAAGATGGTGTTCTTTATATACCTTTCGTTTTTAAAATGGCAATACAGGTCTTGTACTGCCAGAATTATGGCATTTCAGCAGGTTTTATAATACCCCCTTTAGTAAATTAATATACTTTTTAATATATTAATATACATAATACTTAATATCTTTATTAATATATTACTATACTTTTTAGTATATCTTTATATTATTTATAAAGTAAACCTTGAATTTTACTTTGAATATGGATTTCGTCCGAAAAATTGGCGGGTGAGCGAAAGATTTATATAATTTTTATTTATTTCTATAATTATGTATTACAAAGGTTATGGATTTTTTGAGGATAGAGAATCTGCAAAAAAAGTTGCTAGTGGAGAGTTTTATGACAAAACATATTATGCTATTATAACTGAGGGGACTATTCGGGATAATGATAGTGTCCACATAAATTTTAAAAGAGAACCAATGATAGGAAGTGGATGGGATTTTGATCCACAGGATGGAAAAAGATTTTTGAAACAAATCAAAGCAAACGAGGAAAAAGATTTAGAAGGAAGAGTTATTGTAATTTATTGTGATGGGGTTACAAGGGGAATTTATGTAGATAAAGATATTCTTAAATATCTGAGGTAGCGAGCCCGCCAATTGAAACTAACTAGTATTTATTTTTCAACAAACTCTGCTGCTTTGATTACATAATGGCCAGTGCATTCATTTTCCATTATTATATTGAACTCCTTTATCTTAATCTTGTTTTTGAATATAGGGCAGTCCAGAACAAATGTTTCATATTCACCACCTTCTGCAGCAATATGAATCTTGTTTTTTTCACTAAGTTTTTTCAAATCCTCAATACAATTGTTATCAATTTTTCTTCCAAGCCAGCTCTTGTTTAAGCCGTCTGCTGCAATGCCTGTAATTATAACATTGAATTTTGCTTTGATAAGTTCACTAAGATATTGCTCTTCATCCATACTCCACAAAGGAGTAATTGAAATTAAGACAAGCTCATCACAGAGTTTTTTTATCCTGTCTGCTTGATATTTTGAAGCCAGTGCTCCTGAAACAAGCCCCTGGATGTTGTATTTTTCCTTTGCTATTTTCATTGCTTTTTTTAGGTCTTCCAGCTCTTTTTCCTTAACACCTGAAGAATCCATGTAAACCATGGGAATCTCTAATGCCTCTGCCTGCAATTTAGCAAATTCAATGTTTGGTATGTGAAACATATAAGAATCAGTTCTTTTTGATTTTATTGTTATCAAACAAACAACTTTATGGCCTTTCTGCACTGCTTTATATAATGCAAAAACACTATCCTTGCCGCCAGAAAATAAAGCTGCGATTCTCATTTGATTGATTATTTATTTTCTTCTCCCTTTATCTTCTCTATGCTTAACCTGCCTTCATCAGCCCTGATAACAAGCTCATCTTTTTCATCAAATTTAGTAATTTTTGTAATTAATTCTGGCAGGAGAATTCTATTGCCCCTGAAGTCTATATTTGTTATTATCTCCTTTATTTCATCTGTTGTGGCTTTTATTCCAAGGTCCTCAAATATCTTGGAAGTATCTTTAACCTTTCCTTTGTCCTTAAATTCCTTTGCTTTCTTATATAAGAAGCTAGCAATTTTATCTGCAACATCTATTCCTGTGTATTTTGTTACACCCTGCAATCCTGGCGAGAGATTTGCTTCTATAACCAATGGTCCAAGAGTTGTTTCAAGTATATCTACAGCACATATGTCTGCTTTAAGTGCCTTTGCTGCCTTAATAGCAACTCTTTTTGTTTTTTCATCTAAGACACATTTTACACCAACACCACCCATATGAATATTAGCCCTTTTTTCTCCATTGGTTGCTTTTCTTTGGTAGCTTGCAACAACCTTATCACCAATCACTATAGCTCTTGTATCTGTGCTATTTGTTTCTATATACTCTTGTATAACAACCTTTACTTTTAATGGCCCTATTGCATCAAGCATAGAGCTTGCAGCTGCGAAGGAATCAGCAAACATAACTCCCTTACCGCCTGTGCCCTTGGGGAGCTTTATGATAATAGGATAGTTGACTTTTCGTAGTATCTCTCTTGCAGCATCAATGGTTGGAGCAAGGTAAGTATCTGGCATAGGAATATTATATTTTTGCAGCACTAGCTGTGTAAGAAATTTATCATGGACTATATCAAATGATTCAGGGGCTATTGGCATATAAGTCTTATCAAATAAAGCAGAGGTTATTGCTGTTAGGGTTAGGGCATATCTAAAAGAGCCTTTTACATAAACACAATCATATTTCTCCAATGGCTTTCCATTGTGTAAGATTTCTATTTTGTTTTTTAATGAACGCACTTCAATTTCCTTAATATTTATGCTATCAACCTTGTCAAAATATTTCTGCATTGCCCTTACTGTCCATTTTGAACTCTCACTTCCCAAGCTTATTAATGCTGCTTTCATCCTATGCTGGGTTGTTTAATATTATATATATAGTTTTTGGTCTAAGATAGAATAATAAAATAAATGGGCTCGGAGGGACTTTCACAAATGATTGCGAACGAAGTGAGCTCGTCCGGCTTTATGCCGGACTTTGCGTATCAAATGAGCGTAACCATTTGGTTTGAACCCCCGACCTATCGGTTAAGAGCCGATTGCTACTATTGCCCAAAATACGCTTTAAAACATATTTTCCAGGCTGAGCTACGAGCCCATGTCATAGTTTTTAAAGAAATATTATCTTATTTAAAAGTTTTTGGTTTAAGTAAAAGATATAATTAATATTAGTTTATATGCCTGTAATTTTTACATCTTCTATATAAGGTTCAAGAATCTTTTTAAATTTTTTTAGTTTGTCAACACTATACGGCTTTTTTCCTTTAAAGCTCTTGTCAATCATTTCTTTTTCATTCCTGAACTGCTGTAGAACATATCTTTTGCTTTTCTTTAGCCATTTTCCTATTTTTATGGCTGTTTCCTCATCAAACAATTCAGGGACAATAGTTGTCCTGAATTCATAGTTGATATTGCTGTTCTTTATTAATTCAACACTTTTTTTTATTTTTTCTTTGTCTGGCTTAACACCTGCAGCTTTTTCATAAGTTTCTAAGTCAGATTTTATATCCATTGCAATAAAATCAATTAATTTGTTGTCTATTAGCTCTTTTATAGCGTCTGGATTTGAACCATTTGTCTCTATTCCAATCAAATAACCATATGATTTTATCTTTTTAACAAAATCAACAAAATCTGGCTGGATTGTTATTTCTCCGCCGCTTAAGAGAATGGCATCCAAATAATTTTTTCTTTTTTTCAAGAAGCTCTTAATATATTTTTCCTGAATTAACTTTGTCTTGTTGAAAACAATTTCAGGATTATAGCAATATGGACATCTGAAATTACATCCAGATGCGAAAAAAACAGCACAAACCCTATCAGGATAGTCAATAAGGCTTGTTTTTTGAATTCCTCCTATTTTCATTTGGGTTTTATTCTTTTTTTATCTGTTTGTCAAATGTATTCCTGTCTTTGAATTCAGCCTGTTTTCCATTATTCCACTGCTCAACAGGCCTTAAATAACCAACAGGCCTTGACCATATCTCGCATCTCTTGCCGCACTTTGGGCATTTTTTATGCTCTCCTGCTATATAACCGCAGTCAGGGCATACACTGAATGTAGGGGTAATTGTAAAGTATGGAAGCTTAAAGTTTTCTGCAATCTTTCTGACTAATGACCTTGTAGCCTCAATGCTTGGCATTCTTTCTCCCAAAAAGCCATGAAGAACAGTTCCTCCTGTGTATTTTGTTTGTAGTTTGTCCTGTAATTCAAGAGCCTCAAAAACATCATCCCCAAATCCCACTGGAAGCTGCGTGCTATTTGTGTAATAAGGCTCTGCATTCTTGTCATATTTTTCCTGGTTGAAAATTTTGATGTCAGGATAATTTTTCTTGTCTATTCTGGCTAATCTGTAAGAAGCACCCTCTGCTGGAGTTGCCTCCAGGTTGAATATATCTTCTGTTTCCTCCTGGAAATCAGCTAGCTTGTTTCTCATGAAATCCAGTATCTTTCCTGCAAACTCCAGTCCCTCTTTGTCTGCTATGCTAATATTTTTAAAATTTAAAAGAGCATCATTTACTCCTATAATTCCTATTGTAGAGAAATGGTTTTTCCAATACTCTTTGAAACCCTTTTTAATGTTTCTTAGGTAAAATATGCTGTAAGGATATAACCCTCTTTCTGTGAAACTTTCCAAAACCTTTCTCTTTATTATAAGGCTTTCCTTGGCAAGCTCCATTAATCTTTCAAGCTCTTTAAAAAATTCATCCTCATTTTTTGCTTTATATCCAATTCTTGGCATGTTGATTGTAACAACACCAATTGAGCCTGTTAATGGGTTTGAACCAAACAAGCCGCCACCCCTCTTCTTTAGCTCCCTCTTGTTGATCCGCAATCGGCAGCACATGCTTCTTACATCATCTGGATTCATGTCAGAGTTTATAAAATTTGAAAAATACGGTGATCCATACTTTGCAGTCATTTCCCAGATAATATCATAATTCTTGTTATCCCAATCAAAATCTTTTGTTATATTATAAGTTGGAATTGGAAATGTGAATGGCCTTCCCTTTGCATCTCCATCAATCATTAGTTCAGCAAATGCTTTATTAAAGATATCCATTTCTTTCTGAAACTCTTTGTATTTTTCCTTTTTAAGTTGGCCACCGATTATTATATTTTCCTCTTTCATATACTCAGGACAGTTTAAGTCAAGGGTTATATTTGTAAAAGGGGTATTGCCTGTAATGAAAACCTTTCCATTTCTTCTTGCTATAACTGTTTCATTTTCAGTATTAGGACACCAGATTACACCAGAATAATTTATTTTTTTTATTTTATTTATGTATGTTTCATTGTGTTTAATCAACCTTAAAACATAAATTGTTTTTGTTCCTATAGTTGGTTTTTTTTCTAATACAGTAGAGCCATAACCTGCATTTGTTGTAATCATCTGCAGACTGTTCAATATTTCTATGTTTGATGTTGCGATTTTACAGTTTTCAAAACCCTCTGCCTTCATATAAGTGTTTATAAACAAATCAGATTGGCGTTGGCTCATATTCAAGAAGATTTCTGGAATAGAACCCATATTCTCCTTACCATCAAACCATTGATGTATTTTTTTTGATGATTCTGCATTTAATCTTATTCTCTGGACAGGATTCCCCAATCCCCTTTGGGTGTATTCAGAATATTTTAATTTGAAATGGCTCAATAATCTTTTAATTTCTTTATAATTTTTAGGGTTTTTAATTTTTGACTGATAAATGCTAATCCTATAACAGCTTCTATAATTTTTGCCAGGTTTTTCCATGCATCCTTCTCCAATTATCCAGGCTGTAAGCTTTATTTTCTCATCAGAGATATTTATATCTTTTTTGATGTTTTTACCTACAATGGGGACTATAAATGGAGATTTCAGCTTCATTACATCTTCAACAGATTCAAGAACATACTCATTGCTCTGAAATTTTTTTCTTACCACACGATGATTTGGAGAAATAAGTTGATTTTGTATACGGTTTTGCAGATTGTACATAACTCCAGTATATTTTTTTTTAAACACATTTTTTACTCTTTTATCTTCTATAATCCCTTTTTTTATATTAAATGTTTTTATTATATCTCCCTTTTCAATCTCCTCATAAGTTTTCCATCCTTGATGTGTTAAAATCTCTGTATCTTCTGACATGCATTGAAAACCGACCCTTGTTGGAATATTCATATTAAACAAAAACTCTTGCACCCCCTGTTTAACCTGCTTATAACTGAGATTATCATACCTTATGAAAGGTGCTAAGAGTGTGTCAAAGTTTGACAGAGCCTGAGCACCAGCTGATTCTCCCTGCAGTGTGTAAAGGAAATTTACAACCTGCATAAGTGCAACATTAAAGTGCTTAGATGGTTTGCTTTCTATCTTGCCAATTACGCCCTTAAATCCACTTATTAGTATGTCTCTTAGGTCCCATCCAACACAATATGGCCCAAGAGTCCCTAAATCATGGATATGATAATCTCCGTTTAGATGAGCCTCTCTAACCTCTTTAGGATAAATGTTACTTAGCCAATAGTTTGATATTACAATCTGGGTTATATGGACATTGAGGCCCTGTAAAGAGTAAGCCATATTGCTGTTTTCCCTTACACGCCAATCTAGCTGTTTTAGATAATTATCAACTATTGTGATATCCCTTAAGAGCTTGACAGTTTCCCTTATGTTCTTGTGCTGTTCCCTATAGAGAACATATGCTTTGGCAGTTTTTGCATCTCCTCCCTCAATCAAAACCCTTTCAACAATATCCTGAACATTTTCCACATTAGGAATCTTTGTGACAAAATCTTTCCTAAGAATTTTAACAACTTTATCAGCAAGTTCTTCTGCTTTTTTCCTGTTTTTTTCACCAACAGCTTCTGCAGCCTTGAATATTACATTGATTATCTTTTCCTTTTCAAACTTTACAACTTTTCCACTCCTTTTTTTAATGTGCTTTACCATTTTTCAACCCCTTTATTTCTTTTTTAAAATCTTTAATATCCTGAAAATCATGATAAACAGAAGCAAACCTGATATAAGCAACCTTATCTAATTTTTTTAATTTATTGATTATAATCTTCCCTATGTTTTCAGATTTAACCTCTTTTCCTTTGCTTCTTAATTTTTCTTTGATATTATCAACAATCCTATCTATTTTTTCAATGGAGATTGGCCTTTTTTCGCATGCCCTCATTATTCCGGCTTTTAGTTTTTCTCTTGAAAATGGCTCCCTTCTTCCATCTTTCTTAACAACCATGATTTCTTTTTGTTCAGGCCTCTCATAACTAGTAAACCTTCTTTTGCATTTCAGGCATTCCCTCCTCCTCCTTGTTCCGTTAGGGGATTCCCTCTTGTCAGTTACACGAGTAGCTGCACCGCAGAATATACATTTCATGATTATTCTAATATACAATATATAGTATATCTCCTTTTCAGTAAATACAATAAATTGTAGTTAGTAAAACAATTAGAATTAGCTTATATTTAAATATTTCTGTAATAAAAGATATAAAAAATATTACATCATCTTAAGGTTTCTTGTTACATTATCTATCTTTTCCTCTTCATCAGGACCAATTGCAAGGCAGGTTATTGTTCCTGGTTTTATTCTTGTCTTTCCTGCATCAGTTATTACAGCTGTTTTAAGTTTGTTGTCTTTTGCAATCTGGTTGTATTTGAAAAGCTCTTCCTTGTTTTTTACTTTAAGGACTACTTTTTTCATTCCAAGCAATCGCCACTTCTTTACAATCTCTTTATCTGATCTGAGAGCAGCCTCAACAGATGCATGAGCTACCTGTGCTGCCATCTTACCTTTATCAAGTTTTAAGTCTTCTCTCACAAGAATAACCTGCTTGTATTCCATGGCTTTAAATTAATCTTGATTGTTTTTATAGTTTTGCATTTTAACAATATTTAAATAATTGAATAAATATCCTATTTGCATGAAAATAATTAAGATCCCTTTTTCAGCAGGAGGGCTTGGAAAAACATCTGGCACAGAGCTTGCTCCAGACAAGATTGTTAATGAACTTAAAGAGATTTTCTTAAACGAACAAGGTGTTAAGCCAGAGTTCAGTGTGGAATCTGTTAATGTAAATAATTCAAACATAAGTGAGACAAATGAAAATATCTATAATCATATAATGCAGAATGATGAAATGCCTGTAATAATTGGCGGTGATCATTCAATAACCTATGCATGCTTTAAGGCTTTTTCAAAACAGTTTGATAATCCTGGAATTATTGTTTTTGATGCTCATCCTGACTGCGAAAACAATTTCAGTCCTCCTACGCATGAGGATTTCTTAAGAGTGCTTATCGAGGAGAATCATCTAAAGAGGGGCAATGTTATTCTGGTTGGCTTAAGAAGCTGGCATAAGAATGAGTATGATTATCTAAAGCAAAATAAGATAAAATTTTTTTCCATGAAAGAGATAGCTAACGAGGATATAAAAGAGGTTTCAGAGGCTGTGATGTCTGCTGCACTTCAGTTTGGCTCAGTATATGTTTCTATTGATATAGATGTATTGGATCCTGCTTTTGCGCCTGGAACAGGCTATTTAGAGCCTTCTGGACTGAGTTCCAGGGAATTAATCTTTTTTCTGCAGAGATTGAGTAATTTAAAGAATTTAAAAGCCGTTGATTTAGTAGAAATTAACCCTAAACTAGATATAAGCAATTTAACCAGCAAAACAGGCGCTAAAATAATTTCTGAACTATTTAAAAAGAGGTTGTAAGTTTTGTTTTTAAAGGTTCATTAGTTAAGTTTATAAAGGCAATTATACTTCTTAGGCAGGCAAGTGATTATATGGGGAGAATAAAGACTAAACTGATAAAAAGAGTAACTAATAAATTAGTGGACAAACATAGGCAGGACTTTAAAGAAAATTTTGAAGAGAACAAGAAATTAGTTAGTAAGTTTGCAGACATTAAATCAGCTAAGATAAGAAATGTCGTTGCAGGCTATGTAACAAGATTAATGAATACTAAAAAAGACATTTGATGTTCATCGTTTCAATGATGAGGGGGCTAAAATGGCAGAAGACAACACAATTTTTATTGGAGAGAAGCCTTTTATGAACTATGTGACTGCTGTTGTGATGCAGTTTACAACAAAGGATGCAAGTGAAATAGTTATCAAGGCTCGCGGAAAGTTTATTTCAAGGGCTGTTGATGTTGCAGAAGTTACATCAAAAAGGTTTTTGAATGGGCAGGCAAATGTTGGTGATATCAAGATTGACTCAGAGGAGTTCACAAACAAGGAAGGAAGGCAGGTCAGGGTTTCAACAATTGAAATAACACTTGCTAAAAAATAAATATTTTTTATTTTATTGTAAAGGTGAATAAATGCTAAAAAAATTAATTGATAAATTAAAACATACAATCCATGAATACATTAGATTAAGGAACAAAAGAATGGGTTCTTATATCTGGGTTGGAGATGGAAAGGATCCTTTTCGATAGATTTCTTTTTAACAAGTTTTTTAAATAAATAGTTTTATTTAGTTCTTTGGGCCTGTAGCATAACCTGGATACTGGCTTGCCTAAACTTGGCCAGAGAGTGCAACCGGCTTCGGACCGGTTCATTGGGGTTCAAATCCCCACAGGCTCA
>JAFCEA010000021.1 GCA_017609385.1 Candidatus Woesearchaeota archaeon | reverse complement strand
TTAGTAAGCATAACCCCCTTTGGACTGCCTGTTGTTCCTGAGGTGTATATTATTGTTACAAGATCATCTGGATCTGCTCTTTCAGATATTTCAGAAAAGGATTTATCCCCTTTTTTTAACATATCTTTGCCCATATCTGTTATTTTTTTGAATGAAAATACATTATGCCTTTTATAGAATTTATCATCTAAAATAACAGCTTTTTTTAGTATATTTTCTTTTATATTCTTTTTATTATAACTTATCTTTTCCAAAAGACTTTCAATATTATTTTCCAAATATTTATTTAAAAAAACCTTTGCGTTTTTTGATAAAAAAATATTTTTGTTCTTATTTTCTATAACTGATTTAAGTTCAGAATAGAACTTTTTGCTTATTTTTCCATCTTTTTCAAAATCAAAAGCTTTTACCCATTCAGGAGCATATTCATCCTTTGAAAACATATTAACATTATCAATCAATACTATATTTTTTACTTCAGTCAGATCTTTCTCAACATTATAAAAGTTAGAGAACTCTTTTTCACCTTCCAATATGGCTGCCTTTGAGTCAGAATGATTAAGCTTGAAATATATATCATGAGAACCAATGCCTCCTGGTTGCGGAACATCTACAGCCCTAAGCCCAATAGTTGCTAAATCAGCTATTATCCATTCAAGTTATACCAATAGTTTTTAATCCTGTACCAAAGCTTTCTATCCTATTATAAAGTTCTTTGTATGATATGGATTTAAATTTTTCATCTTTTGCTTTTTTTGTTTTAAATGCAGGACTATCACCATATAAATCAATAACGTTCTTCAACATTTCATTTAATGTTTTTGGCTCTTGTTTCATTATATATCACCTATTTTATACTGTTAAATCTAACTGTTATAAAATGATTTCTATAATAGATTAGCTAAAATTTAAAAAGAAAGAGATTATTCCTCTTCAATAAATTCCCTTATTTTATAGACAAAGTCCTGTGCTTCCTTATAATGGGAGTCATATTCTTTGCCAGAAATTTCTTTTATCTCCCTGTGGTTTATCATCTTTGAAAGCTTGTAGAATTTCTTCATTGTCTTCATTGTATCTGCATACTTTTTATCAATAAGGCCCTTGTTTACCATATGTATCTGCATCATATCTGCTACATGCTCTGGACTTGGCGGAATCTCACCAAGCTTCATAAGTGCAGCATGGGCTGCATCAATAACAGCCCAATACAAATCAATTGTAGCTTGCAGAAGATGCCACTTTGAATTATATAATGTTGAGGGTGCTTTTGCAAAATAACTCCATACACTTTCATGGGTTGGCCTTATCCTGCCCTGCTTTAGCAAAAATTGTATTGGCTCAAAAAATCCTGTGTCTAAAAGTGCAATGCCTTCTCTTAACATATTTACTATAACTGGGTCTCCTGACCTTACATATTCCCAGAAAGCAGTAAGCTTTAATGTTGTTATATGAAGCATTGGAGAGATTTCTGTGACA
Organism: Candidatus Woesearchaeota archaeon; assembly: GCA_017609385.1. Lineage (GTDB taxonomy): Archaea > Nanobdellota > Nanobdellia > Woesearchaeales > CG1-02-33-12 > CG1-02-33-12. The sequence continues at coordinate 8,905 of JAFCEA010000021.1, read as the reverse complement.
AGCTTTTCAGTTATTAAAGTGTATGCTTCAGTAAGCTCTGGAGTCAGCCTTATTGTTAAGTCATCTATTATAACAAGAACATCAATATCCCCTTGGCTGGCTGTTTTCCTTGCAGAGCTTCCAAACAAAACAGTTGCCTTTACAAAATCCGTTACCTCTTTATAAAGCCTTTTTGAGAATTCATAGGCAATGTCAAAATCCTCTTTTTTATAATGAGCAATCCCTGGTTTTTGTTTCTTTAATGTAAATTTCATTATAGCACCCCTTTTTAAATTAAATGTTAATGTTTATTAACTTTTTTGACCCTTATTAAATAGTAATTATCTTCACTTGTTTATTCCATTGGAACACCGCTCCACAGCGTCCATTCATTTGAAGGGGAATATGCTCCAAATACAAAGGATGGCGGGTAGGTCTTTCCAAAATATGAAGACTGAATATTTTGCCATTGCATTGGTGGAAGGCCATCACGCGCAGCACCAAATGAGTACACAGGAGAGCCCAAATATTCCCATGTTTTCATCATACCATGGAAATAAGACACATCTGTTGTAGCAGATGAGCCGCACTCAACAGTGTATGCCCCTTTATAGCCATGTTTTTTTAATATTTTAATCATTTCCTTTACAGGAGTAGTCCCCTGTCCTGGAGCAAGGTGCTCGTCCTGATAGCCAAAGTTATCCACTAAATGAACATTTCCAATAATCTTGGATTTTGCCAAATCCTCTGTCTGGTCTAAAATCCATTTCTTGAACTCCTTATCATTGCCCTTGAAATATTTTCTCCATAAATTCAGATGGCCAGTATCCAAAGTTGCTTTTATGTGTGTTTCTGCAAGTTTTTCTGCCTCTGATTCAGACCTGCCTTTTTCCATAAGCATTGTGGCCATTTTTCTTCTGCTGTCAAGGACTAATTTTTTAAGTTCCTTAGGATGCCCACCATAGCTCTCTGGGAAGATGTTTTCCATTGTTATAAAAAGGGGCTTTTCAAGCTTTTTTTTCTTTGTTTCCTCCATTGCTTTCATACCGCTTAATGCATACCCCCCAGCGCTTCTCTCAAGAGCAAATTTCTTGGCACTTATCACATTTTCTCCAAGCCTTTCCTGATCCTGTGCTTGCTGTAATTGTCCTGTCACCATCTCTCTTCTTGCCTTTATTGACTGCTCTAAATCTTTTATTCCAGGTTCTTGTCTCCCCCTTCCTTGTTCAATCTCTTTAAGCATTTCCCTTATCTTCCATTTTTCATCTTCTGATGCAGTTTTAAGGTTTTCCTGGAGTATTTTCTTTCGTTCTTTTAATTGCTTCAACCTCTCAAATTCTCTATTTAATCCTTCTGAATAATTCAGGGCCCACCCTTTTGCTATTCTCGCCTGCCCCTCTGTTGTTGCTTTAAGAAATGCCTCTTCAGGTGTTACTGTATGTCTTTCTTCATTAAAATCATCTCCTAATTCTTTTCTTTTTTCATCTGTCATTTCTTTTGCTTCATCTATAAATGAGTCCCATCCTTTCTCTTCAACTTTAAATGTGCCTTCCTCTTTATCAAATTCAGGAACCCTTTCTCCTCTAGGAACAACCTCTCCATCATAATTAATATACTCCTCATTTTCATTCCTAAGCCACTTAGGCCTGCTCACTTTTTCATTTTTCCTTATCTGGGTTAAAACCTGGCCTGTTTTTTTATTTACCACTCTTATCACTGCATTTTCCGGCTCTTCCTCAAATCCCCTGAATTTTTTTCCCTCTTCTGCCCATGGCTCCTCAGAGATTGGCCTCTGAAACTCACCAGTGTGTATAACAACAGATCCGCCAAGCGCTGTGTCTGCTGCAAATTCAATTGCCCTATTGACTTCATCAAGAGCCATTTTTCTCTGCTCATCACTGAAGTTACCCTGCTGATCCTGACCAGCAAGCCCTGGAATCCCAACTGAGGCATGGGTTGTTAGGTTAATCTCATTTGCCTTGCTTAATTCTCTTAAAGCCTGCCTGTGGTATTTTCCAAACATTCCTGGTGTTTCACCCTGCTGTGAGCCACGCCCTGCACCCATAAACTGTATTTCAAGATTGCCTGCTCCTGCCCTTATTTTGCTTGTGATCTCTGGTATATTTCTAGCACCAATACCCATTGCCATGGCTATTCCTACTTCTTTAATACCAAGGGTTGGTTCTTCTTTTTTCCCATAATCCATGTACTGCCTGTCCATTGGGCTGTTGTATCCATAAATCATTTTTTATATTTATCCTGTATTGATTTAGATATTTGTCTTGCTATGCTAAGTTGACTAGATATTTCCTCATCCTTTCTTTCATAAGTACCTCTTTCAATCTCTCTCTGTCTTTCCTCTGCAATAACATTTGCAACATAAGCCCTTGTCATCTGCTCTCCTGTGACCTCTCCTGTTCCCCTTACTTGATGATATATGTTCTGTAATTCCTGCACAATGTTTTTTGTTGGCTCTCTTCTCAGTTCTAATATCTGGTATTGTCTTTGTGCCTCTAACTCTTCTTCTGTTATCTCTGGTTTTTCTTGCTCAAGTGTTTCCTCTAAAGGAATTTCAGCTGTTTCTTCTTCAGCATGCCTCTGCCTTGCATTTTCATATCTTTTTGCTGCAAAAACTTCTTTTTCCTCTGGCGAAAAAAGACTCTCTATATCAACTGCCTTAACCTGTGGAATTGGCAAATCCCTTATTTCTTCTTTAATATTAATCTCTTTGATAGAATCCTTAATAAGTTTTTCTGCCTCATTAATCTCTTTTTTGTTTTCTTCCTCAATTTTTTTTAGTTTTTTGATTCTTTCTTCAGGGGAGAGTTTTTTTATTTCTTTTAATCTTGTAGCCATATTAATTACCAGGCAATCATGCCATGGGCCTTTCTGAAGTTCTTATAAATAAGCCACATGGTTAGTGTTGCTTCACCACCAGCTGCATTCCTTTCATTACTTTCCTCAAATTTGGATAAGCTTGGTTTATCAGATGCAGAACTTTTTGTTCCTGTAAATGATGTTCCTATCTCTTTAAATCCCCTGAATACTGATATGAATGGATCAAATATAGATTCCTGTTTTGGCTTTTCTTCTTTTTTCTTAATATCTTCTCCTGCTTCCTTTAGATAGTTCTCAAACTCCTCACCCAAAGCTTCCATTGCGGCTGAGATTGAAGGATCAACCTCTCCAAGAAGCTCCATATCTTCCTTAGCCCGATACGCTTTGTAATTTTCAATTTCTTTTTCACTCCAGGCATATGACCTCATTTTTATCTCAACATTTCCTATATGGATTGGTCCTCTTTGATACCCTTCGCTTACAAATTTCATCTCAGGCCTAGTGCTGTAGTCAAAGTTTATTAAGATGCAGGACTTGTATTCCTTGTTTATTGTTTTTCCTGTTTCTACACTAAATGGAAATTTCTTTGCAAGAATCTCAATCTCAATCATTGAGCCCTCAAAAGCACCTATAAGCTCTGAACTCTCCATCTTTTTTTCAGATGAGCGCAGCATCTTAATGTATTTAAGGTATGGCTTTACCCAGCTCATATACATCTTTATTACATCATAATGCTGTCTTAGAAACTTTAGTGTGAATTTTCTTCTTGTTTTCAGCTCTTTGTAAGTGTGTTCTTTCCATTCAAGAAAAGCCCTTAGTTTTCTTTTCAAGACTTCTCTCACTTTTCTGTTAAATTCAAGCTTATTAACAATCTCATCAACATCCTTGCTTGTTGCAGGATGCGTGCTAAAGAAAAGGTCTGGCAGAACAGTAAATTCCAACTCACGAGCCATTCCATAAACAGAAGCAGGGCTTTTAGCACCGCCTTCAACCATATCAATCCATATGCCTTTTAAGGTGATTTCAGCACTTTCCCTGCTTTTGCTAGCTTTATCATAGCTATCCTTATAATAATCAAGCCTTTCATCAAGAATCCTTATTTCCCTGACAAGCTGGAATAGTTCCTTGACCATTTTGCCTATTGTTGCAAGGAACTGGGAAACCTTATCCTGGTAAATACCAGTGCGTTGCATTGCAACACCAAAGAATGCAGAATGCTGTGATGCTGCAAAAACATCCATCAGCTTCTCAATGTCTCCATAGCCAAGGTCGGTCTTTAGGATATTAAGTATCCAGAAATAGGTTTCCTCAATAGACTGATTTGGTGTTTCAAGTTTTAACCAATATCTTTTAAGTGGTTCTGGATACCCTGTTTTAAGGTCTTTCTGGAGATGGGCATCTTCACAGATTTCTTCTTTAAATTTAAAATCTTTTAGATTTACCAAAACATCACCTCTTATGGTCTTAAATAATTATATTATTTATAATTCTTTCGGATTTATTTTCCACTTATAATTTCAACTACATCTCCATTTTTTAGCTGGTGTTCTTTTCCAATAGTTGTCTTGCTTTTTACATCAATTGCTCTTATAAAATTGTTTCCAAAGTCTGTGTGAAGCCTGTATGCAAAATCAAGTGCAGTTGTTTTTTGGGGTATTAAAAAACAGTCAGGCAGAATATTGCCATCTGAGTCAGCAAGTTTTGCTCCTACTGGAAATACTGCTATATATTTCAGCAAATCAAAAACAGCAGCATTAATTACCTGCTGAACACCTGTTCTTTGAAAAACATCAAGAACATTCTTCTTTATAAAATCAAGAGCATTTTTTTGTTTTTCATTTAGTTTATCTGGCTCTAGAACCTTAAAATCATTATCACCAGGAACATATTCAATCAAGCCATTTTTTGAGGCCTCTTTTAATGCAAGTTCTGACTCTGAACTGCACCCAATAATTATATAATCAGGAAACTCTTTTTTCATCTTTGATAGATTTTCCTTAGCAGTTGGGACATCAATTTTATTTGCAGCAATAACCATTTTCTTTGTTTTCTTTCTCAGCTCTATTGATATTTTTTTTAAATCATTTTCTCCCCAGGATAGTATGTTTGTTCTATCTAAATTAAGTTTGCTTAAAACCTCTTCAACCATCTCTTCATCCACTTTAAGACCACTAAGATGTTTTGCAATGTCTTTTACAATCTTTTCTTCATGCTCTTTTTCCTGCTGTACACCCCTTGCAAATTTGTCCCACCCTTTTTTTATTAACCTTAAATACCACATATCAAGCTCAACTTCAAGAAATCTTATGTCACTGCAGGGGTCATATGAACCAGGAGTTACAGGCTCTCCAAGCTCGTTTGTGCTGCCAGAGGCATCTACAATATGTATTAAAACATCTGCCTGCCTTAAGTCATCAAGAAACTGGTTTCCCATGCCTTTTCCCTCATAAGCACCTGGAACAAGGCCTGCAACATCAATCAAGTCAACAGGAACAAATCTTATATGGTTTATACAATAACCTTCCCTTGGATTGCACTTTAATTGAAAAAATTTGTCTGCACATTCTATCTTGACATACCCAATGCCATGATTTGGCTTTATTGTTACAAATGGATAATTGTCTATCTCTATATTCGCTAGGGTGAGGGCCTTAAAGAACGTGCTCTTTCCAACATTGGTCTTTCCAACAACACCGACTAGCATCTTATGTCAAACTCTGCTCTATTAATATAAATAAGTTTCTAAAAACAAGGGAAAAATCAAAAGATTTATTAAGATTTAATAAAGACTAAAACATGTTTAAAATGGCCAAACAAGAATTCAAGATTGCAAAGGGAGTAAAGGACTGGTATGGCCAGGATGCCATACTTAGGAATGAGATAAAAGATATCCTTAGAAAAGTTTTTGAGAGATACGGCTATGCTCCTATTGAAACCCCTGTAATTGAAAGAGCAAAAACCATAAAATTCAAGGGCGGCCAAGAAATTCAGAAAGAGATATTCACACTTAAAGACCAGGGCAGGAGAGAGCTTGCATTAAGGTTTGACCAGACATTACCTTTGGCAAGGTTTGTTGCATCAAACAAGGATATTAAATTTCCTTTCAAAAGGTATGTAATTGGTGAGGTTTTCAGAGATGGTCCAACCCAGCCAGAGCAGGGCAGGTATAGGGTATTTACGCAATGTGATGTTGATATTTTGGGAGTTGAGAATATGACTGCAGAGGCAGAGCTTCTTGCTCTTGCAGCTGATACATTTAAAGAGCTAGGATTGGGCAATATTATAATAAAAATTAACAACAGAAAGCTGCTTGATGGTATATTAGATTATGTAGATGTTCAAAATAACAAGAAGTTTAAAACAATAATAGCTCTTGACAAGAAAGACAAGATTGGGAATAAAGGTGTTAAAAAAGAGTTGTTATCATTTATATCAAAGAAGATAGTTGATAAACTAATCTCTGCCATAACCAAAGCAAAGAACAATAATGAAACTTATAAAAAGCTAACAAAGATTATTTCCTCAAAAAAAGGCAAACAAGGACTTAATGAAATAAAACAAGTGCTGGATTATTCAAAAAGCATGGGCTTGGATTTTGTTGAGTTTGACCCAAGCTTGGCCCGCGGATTGGATTATTATACTGGAACTACAATAGAGGTTTTTCTAAAGAACAAATCTGTTGTTAAATCAGCTGTTCTTGCAGGCGGCAGATTTGATAATTTAATTGGTGACTTTATCGGTGGCAAAAAAGAGATTCCTGCTGTTGGATTTTCATTTGGACTTGAGAGGCTTGCAATGATTTTAAGGGATTATAAAAAAGCTCTTAAATTATCAAATACAGAACTTTATTTAATACCAATTAATACTACAAACAAATGTTTAAAGATTGCTCATTCTTTAAGGAATCAAGGATTGAATACAGATATGGATTTTAAGACGAGGAAGATAGGTCAGGCCATAAATTATGCAAGTTCGCTTGGAATACCTTATGTTGGAATTCTTGGAGAGGATGAATTAAAGGAAGATTTAATCACAATAAAAAACCTAAAGACAAGGGAACAGAAAAAAATTAAGATTAATAATGTCTGTAAATATTTGAAGAAAAACAGCACCTAAAACCCAATACTTGTTTTCGAAAGTTTTATAAATAATTCTTGCAACATTCTTTTTATGACTACTTTAGCAGCAAAGTTCAGGGTAAAGCACAAAGGAGTTTTTGACCTCAAGGGGTTATATGAATATCTCCATCTTTGGGTAGTTGAAGAGGGATATGGCAGTGCAAGTGATCAAAAATTTCCTGAGACATTTCATGGTCAAAAAATAAATCCTGATGGAAACAAAGAATTATGGATTTGGTGGAGATGCGAAAAAATCCCTAATAATAGCACTTATTACAAATATGAGCTGGATATTGACTGGCATGGCGTACCCCCATTTAAGGATACAGAAATTGTTTACAAGGGTAGAAAATTAAAGTTGGTATTTTGTGACCTTGAAATACAGATTTATGCTAGGGTGGTTTCAGACTACAAAGGGACATGGAGAAAACACTGGCTTCTAAAGCATTTTAATGATTTTTACCGGAAGGTTATTATGAAGTCAAATTTTGAAAAGCACAAGCTTGAACTTTATAGGGATGCTTACAGGCTTCAGGAAACTATTAAAGAATATTGGAAACTTACGCGCGGTCTTGAAGAGCAAGAGCATGAAGGCGAATTTTGGCCACAGGAAGGAATCGGCGAGTAATTCGAAAGGTTTATATATAAAAATACTAAATTTATATTTATGACAGACTATGACCTTCCACAAGAAATTCTTAAGTTTAAGGGAATCTTTGATATGGATCTTCTTTATAGAAGTATGAGGGATTGGCTTACAAGAAGGGGTTATTATTTTGAAGAGCCTACTTACAAAAATAAGCCCAATCCAATGGGTGGTGTAGAAGATGAGATAACTTGGAACTGCTGGAGAAAGGAAACAGATTATTTTAAATTCTGGATAACCGTTGATTTTCATACATGGGAAATGAAGACTATTGAGGTCATTGAAGAAGGCAAGAAGAAAAAAATGAATCAGGCAAGACTAACAATATACTTTAATTCAAAGGTTGAGACAGACTACCAGCATCGTTGGGATAAAACTCCTTTTTTAATATGGCTAAATAATATTTATGAAAAATACATTATCAAACCAGAAATTGATAATATATATACTGATAAACTATATTACTATGTGCTAAAGCTTCAGAATATTGCAAAAGAATGCTTTAAGATGGGAACAAAAGGTTCCGAATATGGGGATGTGTGGTAAAAATGGCTGAAAGAGAAAAAATTATTGATGAATTAAGGCTTAGCTATGAAGGTCTTTTTGATGTAAATGAATTTTATTTAACCATAGATAAATGGTTTAGGGACAAGGGCTATGACAAAAGAGAGTTAAAAAATATAGAATATGTAAAACCAGGGGGGAAATTCATTGAACTATGGATAATGCCATGGAAAAAAATTACAGATTATGCCAAGATTGAGATAAAGCTAAGGATACAGATGTCAGATATAAAAGAAGTAGAGGTTGAAAAAGACAAACATAAGGTTAAGCTAAACCAGGGCAAGATACAGATGGTTTTTGATGGATTCCTTACAACAGACTATGAAAATAAATGGGAAGGAAAGCCAACTTATGTTTTTCTGAGAACATTATTTGACAAATTCATCTATAAGGGCTATACTGCAAGATTTCAGGCACAGGTTGCTGAAGATGTTAACCATCTCCATACAACAATCAAGTCATTCTTAAACCTATACAGGTTTTAATAAATGAGGGCAAGCTTTAAGTGCAGGAACTGCGGGAAGTGCTGTAATGCATTCTATGCCCAGATAAATGTAACTGTTGGAGATTTAATAAGGATATCTGATTTTTTAGAGAAGCCAATTAGTTATATTCTCAAGAATTTTGTTGGAATAAATCCATTTGGAGATCCAGATAATCCAATAAAGTTCAGCTATGATCTTGGCATTAACATGCCCTGTTTGTTGCGCAAAAATGAAAAATGCTCTGTTTATGAGGCAAGGCCATTAAACTGCCGCTT
>JAFCEA010000020.1 GCA_017609385.1 Candidatus Woesearchaeota archaeon | reverse complement strand
GATAATTCTATTATATTTGAAAAAACACCTGAAAAAAGGGCCGAAAGAAAATTTAATAGCTTACTAGCTGAAGGATTTAAAGACCTTAAAAACACAATATCTGGCAAAAAAACAATATATGTTCATAAAAACTCTGGAATACCATTAATAGGTTCTAACAGCTTTGGAATTGTTGACAGGAATACATCTATTATTGATGTTAGGCCAATTACAAGCTGTAATTTAAACTGTATATTCTGCTCTGTTGATTCTGGCATTTCAAGCAAAAACCAGGTTGACTTTGTTGTTGAAAAAGATTATTTAGTTGAGGAATTCAAAAAACTTGTTGATTTTAAGGGATGTGATATAGAGGTACATCTTGGGACACAGGGAGAGCCATTATTGTATGAAGAAATTGTTGAATTAATTAAAGATCTCTCATCTATTGAAAAAGTTAAAACAATATCAATGGATACTAATGGGGTCTTGCTAACAGAAGAGCTTGTTGATGGGTTAGCAAAGGCAGGCCTAACAAGAATCAACCTGTCTTTAAATGCCATGGATAAAAAGCTTGCGAGAAAACTTGCTGGATGCAACTATAATCTTGAAAAAATAAAGAAGATTGCCTCTTATGCTGCAAAAAAAATAGAACTTGCAATTGCACCTGTTTTAGTGCCTGGCTTTAATAATAATGAGATGGAGAAGCTCATAGAATTTGCAAAAAAAATGAAAGGTGATAGAAAAGGATATTTCATTGGAATACAGAATTTCCTTAACTACAGGTTTGGAAGAAACCCATGCAATCAGCTACCATGGGATAAGTTTTACTCAATGATGAAGAATTTAGAGAAAAAAACCAATACAAAACTTATACTTGGACCTGAAGATTTTAATATTCAAAAAACAAAAAAACTTCCAAAGCCATTTAAAAAAGGAGAAATAATCAAAGCAGAGATTATCTGCCCAGGAAGATTAAAAAATGAAATGCTTGCTGTAGCTTCAAACAGAACTATTTCTGTCCCAAACTGCTTTAAAAAAGGTATTGTAAAAATAAAAATAACAAGAACAAAGCACAATATCTTTATGGGAAGGCTTGTTTGACCTTATTCGACAGTTATTGTTCCCCTTATCTGCTTCTTGAATATTGCGCAGATGTAAACGTATTTTGGACCAGTCCATAAATAGTAAGTTTATGCTTATTGTTCTCTTTATTCTCCCACACAATAGTTGTGCCTTTTTCAATAACAACATCTTTCTGGCTGAGTGTAAGATGGTCAATTTCAATTGTAAGCACATTTTCTTCTGATTCTGTAGCATTTATCTCTTCTGTTTCTTCTTCAGGCTCAATTGTTTCATTTAATTCCTCTTCTGATTCTGTAACATTTATCTCCCCTGTTTCTCCTTCAGTCTTTACTGTCTCATTTAGTTCTTCCTCTCCTGTTCCAACAGGCTCTTCTGATTGGTTTTCAGCAATCTTGCATCCGCTTAAGATTATAAAACAATTATTTTTTTATCCATATTTTTCACCTTTTATGTTTTTATGTTATTTTATTTAAATAATTTTCTTTTTTAAAAACCAAACAAACTAGTAAAAAAATCTATTATTCTTTGGATAATGCCCTTGGCCCCTTTTTCCTGCTTAACACAAACATTATCAATACAGTCATTTAAACATTCATAATCATAATTACAGGTTTCATTATCTTTTTTCTGTGGAACCCATTCATTAGAACTGTTGCAAAAAGATGATATATCATTAACTAGCTTTACATATCCATGAGGAATACAAGAATCATTAAGTTCACAGCCATCTATTGCTGTAAATTTGCATTCACCCTCAAAACATTCATCATCAGTGCATGGCTTGTTATCATCACATTTTGGAATACATTCATGTTCTGAGATTTTTTCACAAATACTGCATTTCAGAGGCTTGCAAAGAAAATCTCTATTATCACAGTATTCACTAACCTCACAATCCTTGTCTGCTATACAGGAGGATTTATTGCAATACATCTCAACATACCTATAATATTTATCATTTTTCCTGCTGCATTTATCATGTGTAATTGAAAATTTTATTATTTCAAAATTTGTCTTTAGATTAAGAAAATAATTATTGTCCCCCAGGTAGCCTATTACCATATCCTCGGTTTCCTTGCTATATATTGAAGGACTATGAACAAATAAACGGCCTTTATCAGTTTCAAAAATATATTTTAAGTCATAAATTCCATTATGATTAACTGAGTTAAAACCAGCAGAAAAAACACCAGCTCTTTTGTAACAAGTATTAATTGATATGTTTAATTCTTTGCAGCTAAATTTATAACCTGGGCAATAGGTATCTACCACATCATTAAATCCAGGGTAATCTATCTTAAGCCTGTAGTTAAAGTTGTCATTAAGAATCATGTCTTCTGACTTAAAGATAGTTAAGTCCTCATTCCATTCTCCTGGAACCTCAAACCAGGTTTTACGGTCTTTAGTAGCATACACCTTACCATCAATATTCTGTTCAGAGCGTATTGTTACAGCACCAGAATCATCACATTTTGCAACAAGGGCACTAGAGGTAGTTGCAGAAAGAACAAAAATAAGATAAATCATTAAGATTATAACTAATTTTTTCATTTCAGCCTCTTTTTTATGGTATCCTATCAAGCTGTTTAATAAGATAATTCTCTTCTTTATCAATCTTTTCTATTTCCTTATCAATCTTAACCGGCTTTTTCTCCTCTTTTTCAAAATCACCAATTCCCTTTGATTCTTCCTTGAGCTTTAGTTCAATAGTTGACATCTCCTCCTGGTTTAGCTGTTTTGGCTGCCACTGAAAATCAAGACTATCATTCTCTTTTCTTGCTATTATATGAATCATAAAGTGATTTGTTTTCTGGCCAGCTGCAACACCATTCTGTATCAGGATGTTTGTTCCCTTGGCTTGTAAGACCTCAAAAACAGCCATTGATATCTTATTAGTTAGCTTTGATAAATGTGCTATTAAATAATCAGGAACCTGCTCTATTATTGAAAAATGCTCTTTTGGCATTAAAAGAATATGGCCTGCGCAGCATGGATTAGGGCTGAGAATAGCCAGGGCTTTTTCATCCTCAAAAATCCTTTTTGCATCTTTCTTTTTGGTTATAATCTGGCAAAATCCACAGTTATTTTTTTGGCTCATTTTCTATCATCAAATTTGATATTTCATCAAGATAAATCTCGGGCTTCTTTCTTTTGTTATCTTTTTTCTTCTTTGTTTTCTTTTGATTTTTTTCTTTTGTTGGTTCTTCTTTTTTCTGCAACTTTTTATCTTCATCTATTTCTTTTTCAGCTTTACTTCCAATTTTTTCAGGTTTTTTATCCAAGACAACAGGTTCTTCTGTTTTAATACCAGAAAGCTCGTTGATTTTATTAGTTAATCCTGCCCTGATTTGTTCTAACACATCATCTGGAATATCTTTTTCAGGCAAGTCAAAAATCTTTATTCCATCAACATTTGCCCGTGGTATTACATGCAGCATAAAGTGCGGGGCTTTCTGGCCTGCAACCATGCCATTTGCAATGAATATGTTTGTGCCCTGTGCTTTTAATGCCTTTAGGCATGCATGTGAAATTGCCTTTGCAACCATAAACATATGGCTAATCTCATCATCTGGAATTTGTGGCATTATCTGATAATGCTTTTTTATTAATAGAAGTATGTGTCCGGGATTAGCAGGATTTATATCAAGGATTGCCAGAACTTTGTCATCCTCATAGATTTTTTTTGAGGCCACTTTTCCTGAAATAATATGGCAGAATATGCAGTTCTGCTTCTGGAGTTCCTGCAGCTGCTCAGGCGACATGTTTGCTAACTCTTCTTCAGTTGCCATGACTTTACTTAAATCTCCTTTATATATAAAATTTCCTATTGTTTAAATAATAAATATATTTAGAATAAAACTTAAATCTTAACTAACAGGGCTTATCCTTTCTTCTTCCAATGAATTCTTTGCGCATGTTATGACAGAATCCCCAATCTTAATTTTTGGTATGAATTTTAGTTTTTTTACCTCACCATACCTGTCAAAGTCATGCTCAATCTCCTTAATCAATGGATAACCAACCCTTATAGAAGACTGCTTTAACTCAACTATATTTGTATCTTTTTCTCCAATAACCCAAACTATAAGCTGGTCAATATCATAACTTCCTATATTCGATACTGTAAACTTAATAAACCCCCCTGAGTCAGTGCCGCCATAAAAAGCTTGTGGAACACCCTCCACTTCCTCTACCTTTAGGTTAACATTAGCGCATTTTTCTATGCTTGGCTCTTCATTTAAAAATTCTACATTTCTGCCCCAGCTCATAACAACTGCACCAAGGGCAACTGCAAAGGCTATTAGAAGAATGGTTGCAATCAAAGGTGAGACCCCTTTTTTATTTTTTATTATTTTCTGCATGCTTTTCATAAACAACACCTTTTTATTTAAATCTTTTCCTTTTTATGCATGACTATTATTAAAAAGTAAAGCGGAACAACAATAAATGCTAGGATTAAACCTAAAATCAAAAACAGGGTTCTAGGGCCATAAACCTGTGCAGCATAAGCCCCAATAGGTATTATAACCAAATAAGGGATAATGACTAAGAGATTGTATGTTGAAAAATATATCTTCCTTTCATTTTCTGACATAAGATCTATTATTAATAGTCCATGAGATACACCAATGATTGCAGCGCCTATAAAACCAATAAGGGTGCCTATTGAGATAGACACAAGGTTTGGATTATAGTAATATGTAAGGGGCATTATTGCCATCAATAAAGTGCCAAAAACAAGCATTGGAAACTTTCCATATTCCTTTGCATTCTTTCTTGCAATGACTGGTGCAAAGAATGACGTCATTATAGCAATGAGAAAGATTATAGCAACATTTGTAAACCCCTTAAAATAGCCATATCTGAATGTTTCATATATATAGATTCCATAATAAGAATTACCTAATGTCTGCACAAAAACAGTGATTATGGTTGCAATAATCAATACAACTATTACTCTATTTTTAGTAAAAACAGAGATATTATCTTTTAGATTATTGAATTGTATTTGTAGTTGTGTTAAGAGGCTCCGTTTTTCAATAATTTTAATTTGCTTTTCTTTCATAAAAGATAAAACATAACCCGATATGATTGATGAAATTGCTGCAATCTCAAATGCAATAAGATAGCCAAAAACCCTGAATTCAAAACCAAACAATGAAATCAGGGTGCCTGTTGCAGGAAATTTGTCCATTAAAAAACCAGCCAATAAAATACTTACTCCTGTTATTATCAAGCCATATTGTGCTATATTCCTCAGTAAGAGACTCCTTTCTTTTTTAAGAGCATATTTAAACATGTTTTGATAAAGCTCACCATATGAAACAGCACCTATGCTCCCAATAAGAAGTGCAAGAGCAAATAGTGGTACTGAATGGAGAAACCTTGCCATCGCCATAAATATAAAAGAGAATCCAAAGATTATGCCTGTTGTGCCAATAAACCTTTTGCTTATTTGCCTTACTTTTGAATATTCATCAAGAAAAGAAGTTAAAATAACACTAAGAATGACTCTTAGGCCATTGATTACACCTATGACAAAATAAGAAGCTCCTGTCTGAAATAACAATATGTTTATGAACTGCTGGGAGCCAAATCCATAGCCCATTCTGTCAAAAAACTCTTTAAAAAAGAATTTCCTGATTTTTTTTGATTCAAAGCTTTTTTTACTAAATTGTATTTTTTTGGAATAAGTGCTGATTGATTTTTCAATATCAAAACTGAGATGGCCTTTTTCTTCCAGTTGAAGTTTTATTTTCTCCAGGGAACTTTCTTCCTCAACCCCTTTTTTTGCTTCCTGAATACCTTTACCCATTAATAAAACAGCTTTCTTTTAGGTATTTAAAGATTTCGTTTTATAATAAAAAAGAACTAGCTTTTTTTCTTTTCAGGCAAGGGCCTCTTGACTGTTATAGGCAAAACACCTTTCTCAAACTCTAGTTTAGCTATCTTAACAGGGTTGAATTGAATATCCTCAAGCTCTTTTTTATTGAGTTTGATAAGAAATGGAGCGCCCATTGCAATCTGCAATGCTCTTCCGCCGAGCATTCTGGCTGTTTCATACTTTGTGTATTGCATTTCTTCATTGGATTTTTTAGCAATCATGGTTATCACCTACAAAAACTTTCTTAACTCCTTTGATTTTTCTATCCCAATCCCCACCATTTTGTCAATATCCTCTGCTGTAAGAGGTTTATCACCGCCTTTCTGCAATGCACATAAAGTTCCGTCTTCCTCAACCTCAACTGTCAGCCTGGAATCAATCTTTTTCTCCTCTTCAGGAGTTGGGTCTACAATAAAATAATTATCAATTTTTATGACAGTACAGCTGACAGGCAGTTTTCTTAATGGCAATGACTCTTTTGTTTTTTTCTTATAATCAACAATATTCCCATTATATGATGGAAACTTTGTATTTTGCAAAGCAGCCACAACTGCAAGTGTAGATGCATCAAAAAGATTCCCGTCATCATTAATTGGACATATATCCACTAAAATAGACCACACTTTTTCTCCTTTTTTAATACATAACTTTTTTGTATCAATAGACTCTGATTCTCTAATGCCGCGGTCAACAACCCTTGCAATCTCTATGGCCTGAATTCCAGGAGGTCCTGGTTCAAAATTAGGGTTTGATAAAGGCAATAGTTCTACATTAATCATCATTGTTCCTCCATCAGGTGTGTCAGGATATGGTTCATCAACACTTAGCTTAACACCTGCAAGAACCTCTGTGTTACCTATAGTCACCTTGGCAGAGCCCTCTGCATTTTCTGAAAACCCCCTTTCAACTTTTATAGGCCTATATTCTTCTAGTTTTCTTCCATCAAACCTTACTCCCTGTTCAAGAAAATTTAAAATATAGTCTTTTTGTTCTCTATTCATTTTTAACCTCATATTTCTTTTTTAAAGCATCCCTTTGTATCTTATCTATTTTGCTGCAGGCTTGTTTTGCCATTTCAATGGCTTTTTTTAAATCCTCCCTTGAAAGTTTTCCATCCATCTGCAATAAAGATATCTCACCTGTTCTTGATATTACAGCAATTGGAATGTCTGCTACAGTTCCGTCTTCATAGCTTTCCTCACTATAGTCAAGGTCAACAACAAGTTTGTCATCAACCCTACCAATCGAGACTGATGCTACCATATCTTTCATTGGAATTCCTGCATCTGCCAAAGCCATTGATGCTGCACATATTCCTGCACATCTTGTTCCAGCATCTGTCTGCGGCAACTCAATAAATACATCAACTACTGAATTTGGAAACTCAATCAGATCTATAATCGGCAAGAGTGCCTTTTCTGTAACCATTGCTATTTCTTTTGCACGCCTGTTTGCTCCTGGTCTTACCCTTTCCCCCATTGAAGAAAAAGGCATCATATTATAGAAGCATCTTAATTTTCCATTTTTTGGATTCTGCAGGAACTTTGGATGTATCCCCCTTGGACCATAGACAGCAGCATATGCTACTGTCTTTCCAATCTTAAAGTAAGCAGAGCCGTCAGCATTTTTTATAACACCTACCTTTGCTTCAATAGGTCTTGTTTCATCAAACTTTCTTCCATCATTTCTTTTAGTGTAACTCATTTATTCCACCTTTTCAATATTAATTTTTTTATTGGTTTCTTTCTCTAAAAATGTTTTAATCCTATCAGTCAAACCACTTATATGGGCTTCTTGTTCTATCTTTTTTATTGTTTTAACAACAATAATCTCTTTTTCAGGTGAGCCACTAATCCATACAATCCCGTTTTGTCCTACAGTTATACTGCACTCAGTTGCCTGTTTTATCATGCTAACCATTGAGCCCCCTTTCCCTATAATCCTAGGGACTTTATTAGAATTAGCCTTTATGATTCTTCCTCCAATAAGCTTTCTTAAACCTGGACCCTTCATTGATACATCAACCAATCTCTGTGATGTAACCCTTATTATATTTGTAATAATATAATCATCAATATCATAATATTTAGTCAAATCTGCATCTCTTCTTATAAAATCCTTGGCTTCCTTAACTGAAAGAACTGCTGAATAAGCAGAAGCTATATCAAGAATCCAGCCACTCATTAATATGTCTGTAACTTTTGCAATAATTGTATCCCCCCTTTTTGGTATATACCTTCCGGCCATTGAAATTGTTTTTATCAGTCTTCCATTGATATTAACTAATCCGAGCCCTGAAGCTATTATTTTGTCTTTGTCCCTGAATGTTCCTTCAGCTGGCAAGAAATCCATACCTTCTGCAAGCTCTTCACCAGGGGTAACTATTGTTTTGTTTTCTACTAATAATTTTCCCATTTTTTCACCTTGTTGTTTATTTTGTCTTTAATATCTTTGTTTCAATCTCACCGTGAGTCATGCTGTTTAATTTGTCAAAGAAATCCTGTTTTAAACCAGCAGGTATCTCAACAACACATTTCCATGAACCATCATTAAGCCATTCGTCTTTGATTATCTTTGAAAAACCCTTTACAACAGAGTACATTTTTGCAGCATAAGCTGCAGGAATCTTTATTTCAATTTCGTCAACCTCAAACTTTATTGGCAAAATAACCCTTAGTTTTTTTAATATTTCATCTATTTGCTTCTCTTCTGATTTAAATTCATTAATATGTATTTTTGCTTCCTCAAATGCATTCTCTATTCTTGTTACTGGGTGAGGCAGACCTGTCTTGGGATCAACTCCATTTACATGTATGAAATTTATGATTCTTTTTTTCTTTTCTTCTCTTAATTTCTGCTTGTACTCAGCTGTTAGCTGTATCTCGCCCTCATTTATTATGATTTTTGCAACTTCCTTGACATCTGTTGTGTTAAATAATTGCTGCATTAATTTTTCAGATGCAAGCAATCCTTTTTTTGCATCAGCAAATATTTTCTCATTTATCATTACATCTTCTATGGATATATCTTTTCCCTGCTTGAATGCTATTGCATTATCTGAATTTATTACAACCTCAAAGTTTTCTCCACCTTTTTTTAATCTTGCAAGATTAATGGAGAATCTTTCCTTGTCATATGTCTGTTGTCCTTGAGCCATTATGAGCACCCTTATTTTT
This sequence comes from Candidatus Woesearchaeota archaeon, assembly GCA_017609385.1. Lineage (GTDB taxonomy): Archaea > Nanobdellota > Nanobdellia > Woesearchaeales > CG1-02-33-12 > CG1-02-33-12. The sequence goes on along the minus strand of JAFCEA010000020.1, from coordinate 1,939 downwards.
TTGATTTAGATTCATTAAAGCTTTTTTCTATCTGGGCTTTTGTCATCTTCTTAAACTTTTTTTCATCTGTCTTTATATAAGCAGCATCTATCCTGCTTGCATTAAACTCCTTGCCCAAAACCTTGCAAAGTGCGCTAACTATAAGCTTAAATGCTTCCTCTATTGTTATTGAATCTTTGTATTTTTTATGCAATATCTCCTCTATTTCTGGCTCTTTCTCACCAATTACAGTTGCCTTGTACTGGAAAAATATGCCAGTAGGATCTGTCTCGAAGAGTTTTGGAGTTCCATTATCAATTCCTGCTACAAGAATTGAAACACCAAAAGGCCTTAGTCCTACCTGCTGAGTGCATATCTGCTTTAGGTTGCATATGTCCTTTACAACAGTTAGTGTGTCTATCGGAGTATCATATGTTACCTTGTGCTGCTGTGCCTTTAGTTGTGCCATCTCAATCAGTACCCTTGCATCAGACAATATTCCAGCAGCTGTTGCCACAATATGCTCATCAATCTGGAATATCTTCTCTATTGCCTCTGAAACTACAAGTGGATCAACTATTCTTTTGTCTGTAACCAGTAAAACACCATCCTTACATAAAATTCCAACAGCTGTTGAACCCTGCCTTACTGTTTTCTTTGCATATTCAACCTGCAGTAGCCTGCCGTCTGGGCTAAACATTGCAATTGACCTATCATAACCCATCATTTGATGCTGCATTTGTTCCATTTTAACACCCCATATTAATTTTTACATTGCAAAGTATTTTTTCTTTGCTTTATTTATCATTCCTGAAACACCAACACTTTTTACAATTATCTGCTGTCTTTTAAAACTCTTTATTAATGTTAGTGCTGTTCTTAGCTTATCAACATATTTATTGTTTACTTTTATCATGCCCTTTTGTTTTTTTGGGTTCCATTTGTCTGGCAAAACCCAAATCCCTGCTTTTGCTGTTTCAACTTCGCCTAAAAAGCTAAGTGAAGACTGCCAAATAAGGCTTGAAACTTCTGAAAAAGATTTTATATCTTTTTTGGAGATAACCTCAAATACCAAATATCTTTTCTTCTCTCTTAAGCTTGGCAGAACAGGTTTAATCTTCTTTGCCAATTAACATCGCCCCAATAAATTTTTCATAGAGAAAACAGCTCTTTTGCTTTCGTCTTTCCTTTTCTCCAACAAAAGAGGATAAATCTATTATATATAAAGTTTTGGTTTTTTAATGCAAATGCCTTAAAGTGTTTCAGAAGGCGTTTCACTATAATCAGATTTTTCCCTTAGATATAATATGTTATCCAACGTAACATTATCTGGCTCGTCTGCTGGTAATAGTTTTCCACCCTTTGTTAATACCCCTTTTGATACTGAGACATAACTTTTATTAAGTATTATTATCTTGGAATCTAAGTTTTCACCACCAATCTCGCTGCCATCTATATCCTTTAAAAATGTGTATTTTCCTCCCCAAAAATAAAATGGTTTTGTAACTTCCTTAAATAAGAATCTTAAGGGCGGTCTCCGTGTTATTTCTATAATGTTTCCTTTCTTTATATGACCATCCTCACCAAAATATTGAATATCTTCTCCTAATTCTCTAAATTCTTTATATTTGTCTTTGAAAAAATTGAAAATTCCCAAAAAATTGAAAATTCCCATTTGTGTTCACCTGCAAATTTTATATTTTTTAAACCTAAACTTGATATTAGATATTTTAACTTATATTTAAATCTTTCTATTTATTGTAACTTAACAGTAATAAATAATAATTCATATAATGAAGCATAGTACTATTATTTCAGTCCTTTTTTAACAGATTATTTCCATCATTAATTGCTTTTCTCCAAATTTTTTCTCTTACTTTTGAATCTTCAATTTTATTTCCTATAGGAGCATAAAACTTGGTTAAGTTAAGATTCACAAATTCATTAAAGCTTTTTTCTT
>JAFCEA010000019.1 GCA_017609385.1 Candidatus Woesearchaeota archaeon | reverse complement strand
TCCTCTCTCATGAATAAATTAGGGAACAGGGCTTTTGCAAGGGTCTTCTCAAATCTGCTTAAAACAAAAATTACCGATACAACAACAGGATTCAGGACATTTACAAGTGAGGTTGCAGAGCTTCCTTTAATAAACACCTTTACTTACACACAAGAGCAGCTGATAAGGGCAGGAAAATCAAAGATGAAAATTGCAGAAGTGCCTATAAGGACAAACAAGACAAGGCCAAGCAAATTATTCAGGAACCCTTTTGACTATGCAGTAAAGGCCTGGATAAACATATTCAGAATTTATAGGGATTTTGAGCCCTTGAAATTCTTTGGCAGAATTGGATTAATGTTTATTTTAGCTGGTTTTTTACTTGGCCTATTTATCCTATAAATAATAACTGTAGGTAATGCAGGTGGAATTCCAAGGGTCATATTAAGCATGCTGTTAATACTTGTAGGAATTCAGATTACATTCTTTGGCTTCTTGGCTGATATGAATAGAAAGTGATAAGTCATGTCTAAAGTATCAATAGTAAATACTGAATTAGATGGAAAGTCTATTAAAAAGAGTACGAAGAAAGCTATTGAATTGATTGGTGGGATTCAGAAAACAGTTAAAGAAGGTTATCAGGTCATTATAAAGCCAAATTTTGTTGGACCTATCAGGGGTGCTGTCACTGATTTTGATGTTATAAAGGCAGTAGTTGAAGAAGTTAAAAAATGTGGGGGGATACCTATAATAGGAGAGCAGTCCGGATTTGAGTTTGATACTAAAAAGGTTTTTAAAATTCTTTCTGTGCCAGAACTTGCAAGAGAACTTGATGTTAAGCTCATTAACTTTGAAAATGCAAAATGTAAAAAAGTGAGAGTGCCTAATGGCTTGTTTAAAGAACTGATGATTCCTAAAGCAGTTTTAGAAGCTGATGTGCTAATTAATATTCCAAAGCTTAAAATGCACTCACTTACAACAGTTACAGCAGGAATGAAAAATCTTATGGGAATTTTAAATAAAGAGGAAAGAAGAAAATTTCATCTTAAAAATTTGGACCTTGCGATAGTTGACCTTAACAAAACCTGCAAGCCTGATTTAACTATTGTTGATGCAACAAATGTAACAAAATCAGCTGGTTACGGAAAACCTATCAGTATAAAATCAATTGTTGCTGGAGAGGATGTGGTTGCTGTAGATAAGGTTTGTTGTAAAATAATAGGCGTAAACTACAAAAAAATAAGGCATATAAATGAAGCTGTGAAACAAGGGCTATGTGGCAGAAATATTGAAATTATCGGAAAGTTTAAGGAAACACCTGTAAGACTAGAAAAAAGAGTTTTATCTCAAAATATGTTTTGCTTCTTTTTTAAATTAATGCATATTATTGATTATGTTTATTCAAGGATTTTTCCAAAAAAAACATTAATACCTTTATTTAATTGGATAATAGGTCTAAGGCCAAAGATTATTAAATCCAAATGCACAAAATGCATGCTGTGTGTTAAGGTATGCCCAGTAGGGGCAATAGACAATCACCTTAAGATTAATAGAAAGAAATGTATGGATGCCAGATGCCTGAAGTGTGTTAAAATATGCCCAGTTGGAGCAATACAAATAAAAAGGGGTTTAAAACAATAAGAGAAAGGAACATTATTAATTTGAGGGATATAAAAATAATTATTTTGGGTTTGCAGTAAAGTAAAAATGGGAATATATACATTGCATAATAAACAAGTTGATGATTTTATTAATAAGAAATTAGAAATAATAGTGGATGTTCTAAAAGACAGCGCTCCAAATATATGTTCTATTATTCTTGCAGGAGGCTATGGAAAAGGCGAGGGAATCATAAAAAAAGTTAAGAAGGAAATTAAACTGGTAAGTGATTTTGATATTTTTGTAATCACAGATTCAAGGTTAAGCAATAGACTTATGAAGCAAATTTACCAAAAAATCAGAAAAAAGATATCTAACTATGATGAAGAGATAGATATTGATGTGAGGTATTTTGAGAAAAATAGATTGAAGAAAGTAGCGCCCATACTAAGGTTTTATGATTTAAAGTATGCATCTAAATTAATTTATGGCGAAGATGTAAGAGAACTAATCCCATCATTAGAGAAGCAAAATTTGCCCAAGTATGAGGGAGTTAGGCTTTTACTAAATAGGATAGGTTTTTTTGCAGAGTGGTTTTCTTTGAAAGAAATCAAAACAGCTGACAGAAAACTTAAACATAAATTAGTCATGGAATCCACAAAAACATATAGCATATGCTGTCAGGCACTTAATATCCTTATAAGAAATTATCAACCTAAATTAATAGATTGTATTAGAGGCATGAATACGGAACTAAAGAAAACATATCCTAAATTCTATAATAAAAATAAGGAACTAGTAAATAAGATAGGTTACTTTACTGAAATTAGACTAAAATATGATAAAAATGGTGTAAGCAATATAAAAAATCCAGAAAAACTATGGATGGATTCAATAGCTGACTTATTAACTGTAATCAAATTTTTCTTAGAGCAATTTGCAGGCATTGAAGGATGGGATGAGGCATATAAAAAAGTCTCAAGAATCTATTTAAGAGAGCATGTTGACCATCTTAGTTATAAAAAATTAGGGTCTAAAATACCAGACTTTCTGTTTAATTTTTTATCTATACTTTTCCAAGCAAGAGCAAATCTAGGTTGGTTTTTTAAGGTTTTGTCTAACAATAAAAATCTTTATTTAAAGGCATTGGTTGATTACAGGGATCCTGTTATAAAAATATATTTCTCAGGATTATTTGCAATGCTAAGCATAAAACCTGGCAGAATAGACAGGAATTATTTTAATAAATCAGTTTATTATCTCAAAAAAGCATATCCTTTTTGTTTGAAAGGTAAAGATGATTTAGAACAATTTGACAGCTTATTAAGGAATTTTAGAGATGCACATAAATTAAGGCTTTGCCTGAAAAAATTTGCAACATTGCATAAGGATAATATGATAATTACATTCAGAAATTTTAATTAAATTAATAAGATTGAGCTCCCATCAGATTTTGTCTTTATTTTATAAAAATCAAGCAAAGTGGGCATCATATCAACAAGTTCTGCTTCTTTCTTGGATTTTTTATTTATCAGGAATATCCCTTGTTCTTCTTCACATTTTAATCCATAAGAATGTGCTCCCTTTATTGGTCTTTTGTGAAAGAAATCGGGGCTTATAATATAGCCCGGCTTCAATAAAAATAACTCTTCAAAGTGCCGGTTATCCCTAAAATTAACATGATAGTTTATTTTTTCTTTTTTAGTTAATAAGTGGCCTTCTTTTATTTTTTTCAGTATGTTGATAACTTGTTTTTTTATTTTGCTGTTGAAAAACCAGAACCTTGCTTCTGTTGAGTCAAGAAAGTAATAGTATCCTTTTCTAAATTGTGGCAGAACTTCTTTTATATTAATTTTTCCCTTGACAGGCACCATGCCAAAATATGAGAATATTAGAATGTTATCTTTCTCAAGGGAAAAATTATTGAGTATATCTTTTAATAGTTGATCAATGATTCGAAGCTTTTTCTTTGCCTGTTCTGAGTAAGGGCCATATTTATGAGCAACAATGTCCAAATCCCTCAGTTGCAGAAAATAAAAGTCAAGATTATTATTTTTCTTAACTAGTTTAATGAATTTTTTTGATATCATTATATCATCTAATCTCGGAAAGATTTTTAACTTCCAGCCATTGTTTGTGGCTACGGTTGGCCACTGGTAATAAAGGAATTTCTTGTTATTTTTTCTTAAAATATCAAATAGTGTTGGAACCTCAAACACCTTTTTATGAAAAAAATGAAATCTTCTTGCAATCTTAAAATGATGGGTATATTTACGCGAGCATAAATTTGTAAAAAAATCATCTCCCCCTAAATATTTCCAGAGATTATAAGAAATATTTCTGAGTTTATTTGGAAACAAATCAATGAAATGAAACTTGTCGTAATTTTTGTGATATTCATATTTTGCAAAATGATTATTTTTTTCAGGATAAGTTCCTGTCCAAAAACAAGTTTGAATGTCATAAGCAAAACACGGCCTTGCCTTCCCTAATCCATACTTTTTAGTCAGATCATAAAGAAAAGGGGTATCCTGTTTAGTTATCTGGAATCTGTTTAAGCTATGGATTTCTATTACTAAGGTTTTCATCTTAAGTCTTATGTTTTATTATTTTTTATATAAACCTTTTTATTTCCTTGACAAATCCAAAACAAAAACCTTTATTAATTAATACAATTTAACAGAAGTAGGTGCATTGGATGAAAAGAAGGTTAAAAAGAACAATCCAGATTACAATAGGATTAGCAATTCTTGTTCTGCTTTTTATGAGGGTTGGTATAGTTCAATTTTGGGATACATTAAAAACAATAAATCCGCTGTGGCTTATTCCATCATTTTTAATGACTTTTGTAGTACAGACCTTGGCAACAATTAACATCAAAATATTATTAAAGGCACTTAATAAAAATGTGTCTTTTGGGTATTTGTGGAAAGCAGTAACATTAAGCCAGTCTCTGGGAACTGTTGCTCCTGGAAGAATGGGGGAATTCTCTTTAATTCTTTTTTTGAAAAATAAAAATGTAGGGTACGGAACCGGGCTTGTTATTGCTGTCTTAGATAAAATAATCACTTTTGTTATTGTCTCGATAATTGCCTTGATAGGTATTCTCTGGTTTTTTAATTTGAAATTATTTCTAGTTGTTTTGGCAGCATGTATCTCAATTATGTTTATATTAATTTATGCCATACTATCAAACAAAATTAGAGATCTAATTAAGAAGTATATTCTTAGTGGCTATTCTAAATATTTTAAAGGGTTCTCTAAAGATTTTCAATATATAATGAATGAAAAAAAGAAGTACCTTTTATTGAATTTCATTGTTACAATAATTAAATGGGTTACATCTTTTTTAAGCTTATGGTTTATATTCAAGGCATTCAATCAACCAATTTCCGGGCATTATATTATTTTTGTATCTGCCGTTGTGATAATAATCAGCTTGATTCCAATCAGTTTTTCAGGATTGGGTTTAAGAGAAGGTTCAGGCACTTATTTGTATCGCATCTTAACAGGCATTAGCACTGCTTTAATCATGAATGTTATGATTATTGCAACAATAAGAAAATATATAATAGCATTCTTCTTTTATCTGATTAATTTAGACCTACTGGAAGTAAAAAAGCTGAAAAAAATATAATGTTAATTGTTACTAAATTTTATTGTTTATATTTCTTGACTTTTATTGATAAAAATAAGTAAAGTCCAATGCAGTATATCCATCCATATATTGCAAAGAATACCAAAACCAAATACATTTGATTAAAAAATGCTCCTAATACAATAATTAACTGAGCAATGGGAGTTTGTAGTGCAAAATTCTTCAAAAACTTTTTTCTAATTTTTTCTTTTTCTATTATATCCTTAGCAAATGGGAAAAGCCCAATATAAGTTTCATGTATAAGGCTTCTCATTAAAACAGAGGATATACTTAAAAATGCAAAAACCAATGCCAGAAAGTTACCTGTTCGGTTATAGATGCCAAAGGCTGCTCCAAAGAAAACAAAAATATAACTAAAAGCACCAAAAGTATGATCCAACCAAGTTCCAAAATCGCTTGACATTGATTTTATCCTGGCTAAGGTCCCATCTACATAATCTAGTAATGTTGCAACCAAAATAATTATCCCTGCCCATATAAGATAATAATAAGTTCCTAAATAAAGGAAATACCCAGCTATAGCAAATAACAAAAGACCAATATATGTTATCTGGTTTGGTGTGATTTTTGTGTACTTTGCCAGTGGTCTTGCTATTAATATTCCAGTCCATCTAAAGATTCTTTTGAAAATAGTACTATTGAGGTCCTGCCTTTTGAATAAATGTTTATTATTTCTTCTAAATTCCTTGGATTTTGCTTTTATTGACATTTTACTTAGTTTGTGAATTAACACTATACTTAAATATGTTTTGTTTAATATTTTAATAAAATTATAGACCACATTTAAGAAAAACCAAAGATTTATATATTAGTTATCATTTAATGGTAGTAAAATGACAATAGTTGGAATAATATCTCTAGAAGAAGCAAAAAAGCAGAAAATATTAGAAGGTATTATAGCTACACACCCAGACACATTGAAAGACTCAAAAGGATTTTTAACACATAGTTATGATAGTGCTATTATCATAAGGGATATTTTGGATAGAGCTATTTATTACTATCCTGATGAATTCCAATTTAGGATTGACAGAAAGGAAATTGAAATTGCAGCTTATTTACATGATATAGGAAGGCCTTTACAAAAAGACCAACTATTCCATGAATTAAGGGGAGCAGAGTATATAGAAAAAGAGGGAGGAAGACTTGGAATAGCCTTGGCAAAGAAGCAAGATAAACAACTTTATAGAATCGCAGAAACAATAAGATCTCATTTTGTTGTGTATGAACAATTCGGTATGCCTGAATTAGAGGATAAAAAAAAGGAATTTGAAAAGGAATTTGGCAACATAGACCCGAATTTATTGCTTCCTATTACTTGGAACCAACAATTTATAGTTTATGCTGAATTAAGTAATGTAAAGGGAGGAAGAATGACACCACAAGAGAGGATGGAAGAATTAGAATATAGGTATTCAAAAAATCTTAAATATAAAGATGAACTTTTCTTAAAAGCAATTAGGAAGGGAAAGGAAAGAATTTTTAGGCTTTGTAACACAGTTGATGAATTAATACAAGGAAAAATGGATGTAGAAAAAATAAAAAGATATGGATTTTTAATGTAATTTTTTTAATTTCTTTTTAACAAATTCAATTTATTTATGGTTTTTCTTTTTAGATTATTTTAATGATATTCTCCTTTAGTAGGCCCATACTTCCAGAGTACAGCCATTATCACTGCTGCACCCAGTGCTCCTAATACCCAAAAATAAAATGCATAATTCCAGCCAAAGTGATCTATTAAAAATCCGGTTCCAACCCCCGTCAGAGCAGCTCCTATATATCCCCAGCCATCAATAAAGCCAGTTGCTGATGCTGCTGCTTTTCTTGTTCCAAAATCCATTGGCATTGAAGCAACTATAAGAATGTGAGGCCCATATGTTAAAAACCCTATTATTGCCAAGAATATTAAGCTTAACAACCAACTGCCTGCTGGTATTCCTGGATAAAGGAAACAAAATAATGCCAGAAATAAAAGCATTATCATTGCCATAGGTGCTCTTTTTGATTTAAATACTCTATCAGACATCCATCCAGCATATATAGCACCTAATGAACCAGCAATAGGTATTATCATTGCTTTATATGCAGCAGAGGATATTGTTGCACCTTGAACCTCAAATAAATAAGTTGGAGCCCAGCTAAGAAAACCATATCTTATAATATTCAAACCAAATAATGCAAATGCTGCAGCCCATATTCTTTTTCTTGTTAATACTGATTTTATTGTATAAAGAAATCCCAGATGGTAATCTTTTTTTACCTCTGCTTCAACAATACCATTTTCTTCTTCTTCTATTGTTGGTAAACCAACTTCTTCTGGAGCATTTCTTAGCCTAATTAAACAATGAATACCCCCTATAATCATTATTAGAGCTGGAACCCAGAAAGCCCATCTCCATCCCAATATGCCTACTAAAAAACCAGCTAAAGCCCAAGAACCAGCAGAACCGATTATATAAGAAGATCCTAATATCCCTGAAGCTCGTCCTCTTAATTTTCGTGGAAACCAATTAGCAATTGTTTTGACAGTTGGTGCCCATCCCATTGATTGAACATAGCCATTGATGCCCCATAATAATATCATACTAGCTAGAATACCATTTGTAAACCCAAATATTATGTTTACAATAGCAGAAAGCAGGATGCCCAGACTTATCATTTTTCTAGCTCCAAATTTATCACCGAGCTGGCCATTTACAAACTGGCCAATAGCATACATTGTAAATAGAGCTGTCAAAACAGCACCCATTGCTGTTTTAGAAATACCAAATTCTTCAATAATGCCTGGAATAGCAATAGACATATTTACTCTTCCTAAATAGAATAAAGCATAAGTTATCCAAGTTGTGAAAAGAATTCTTTTTCTCCAGTATTTAAATTTTTCAGAAGTCATATTTTATTTCAGTTCCTTTATTTTATTTTTTATCGCTGTGCTTGACTGCTCATTGTAATATGGAAACATTATAATCCTTCCTTTAAATGCCAGCTTAAGCTTCTTCAGGTAAGGGTTCCCTATATGGCTTGTACTCTCAACAAGAATGTCCGGCTGTATTGCCTTGATGTTATTAAAAGGAGAATATTCATTTTGAGGGACTGCACAATCCACACACCCGAGTGATTTAATTAGATTCATTCTCTCTTTGAAGGGTACCACAGGCCTTGGCTTTTTCTCCATGATTGCACTGTCTGTCAATACACCCACAATAAGTTTATCACCCAACGCCTTTGCATTCTGAAGGTATAAACTATGCCCTTCATGAAGTATGTCCCCGCATACATATGTATAAACAACTTTCATTTTTTCTCACCACTATACATATCAAATAGTTTTTTTACAATTTTTTTTGTGGAAAGCTTGTCATAAAAGCTTGGCTGAACAAGTTCTCCCCCTATTTTTTTTATGTAATCACTTCCTGGAACTTTTTTCCAGTTTGAACTATGAACAAGAATTATCTTAGCATTTTTGAATTGAGCATGAATTTTCTTTAAATTTTCTGTTGGATCTTTGTTTCCTTGAGTCATCACCATATCAACACATCTAAGAGAAGATATTATAGCCACCCTTTCCTTTAAATCTGCAATGGGTTCTTTTTTGTATGATTTTATAGCATCATTTGTCAAGACACCACATATATGAAAATCTCCTAGATTATTTGCAGTTTGTAATAACCTTAAATGCCCATAATGAAATAAGTCTGCAGTTACATAAGAATAAACAATTTTTTTTATTTTCTCTTTTTCAATATTTACAATATCTCCTTCCTTGATTCCAGAGCCTTTAGGAATAGTAACACAAAGTTGTTCATTTGACTTATTTTTCCAGACTATTTTTTTCATAATACTAGTGTTACTAGTAGCTTATATATAAAGATTTCTATTTTTGTAAAATCCAAAACAAAAACCTTTATTAACTAATTTATTTTATAAAAAGGTTAAAATGGGAATACTATCTTATGCTATTGAGCTTTTTCCAAAGGTTGTTAAGTATAAATTGAGTATGATTGGCCTTATCAAGCCTCCAATTCCTGATAATCTTACTTTCTCTGTTACAAATATGTGCCAATCAAGGTGCAAAACATGTGATGTATGGAAACTCTACAAGGAAAAGCCAAAGCTGAAAGAAAAAGAGCTAAAGCTCTGGGAGATAGAGAAGATATTCAAGAGCATTGGCCATGTTTATTTCTTTAATATAAGCGGCGGCGAGCCTTTTCTGAGAAATGATTTGCCAGAAATAGTTGATTTGGCATGCAAATATCTTACTCCAAGGGTAATACACACACCAACAAATGCAATTGCATCTGATTTGGTTATTAAGCAGACAAAGAAGATACTTGAAATTATGAAGAAAAACAAATGCAATGCCATATTTACTATAAAACCAAGCTTTGATGGCATTGCTGAAAAACATGATGAGATAAGAGGTGTTAAAGGCAATTTCAAAAAGCTCATTAAAACATATAATGGCCTTAAAAAATTGCAGAAAGACTATCCAAACCTTGATGTTGGCCTTGGAACAGTTATATCAAGATTTAATTTTGATCAAATAAAAGAGATTATAGAGTATGGAAAAAAACTAAAGCCAGATAGCTACATA
>JAFCEA010000018.1 GCA_017609385.1 Candidatus Woesearchaeota archaeon | reverse complement strand
TTCTATTTTAATCAGATTAAGCAGATAGGCAATGTCTTTTCTTACATTATCAAGCATTTTCTCTGAGCCCTCTGCTTTTTCATCTATCATATTTTTGTCATATTTAGGCCACTCTGTCAGTGAAACAAAACCCTTACATTTAATCATTTCCCATAATTCCTCGCATATAAATGGAGTGAAGGGGCTCATGACAAGGATTGATGTTTTTACAAGTTCACCAAACACTTCTTTGTTTATTGACTTTTCTCCTGCATATTTAGCTACTGTATTTATGTACTGCATTATTTGACTTATTGCAAGGCTGAATTTAAACTGCTCAATGTTTTCAGTTACATCTCTAATCAAATGATTCATAAGGCTTAACATATACTTATCTTTGCTGTTAAGGTTTTTCAAATCAATCTTATCCAAGGAAATATTTTTCTTGTTATCTTCAAGCAAAGAATAAAATCTGTTAAGAAACTTAAATGCGCCTTTAACACCAACATCACTCCATTCAAGCTCTTTTTCTGGAAGTGCTGCAAACAGGATAAATAATCTGGCTGTGTCTGGGCCATAACCCTTAATAATATCAGCAGGGTCAACAACATTTCCAAGGCTCTTTGACATTTTAGCGCCATCTTTTATTACCATGCCCTGTGTCATTAGTCTTTTAAATGGCTCATCAATATTGCAAAGTTTAAGGTCTCTTAATGCCTTTGTAAAGAATCTTGCATAAAGCAAGTGCATGATTGCATGCTCTATTCCTCCGATATATTGGTCAACAGGCATCCAGTATTCAACAGTTTTTTTGTCAAATGGTGCTTTATTAAATTTAGGGCTGCAATACCTTAAAAAATACCAAGAAGAATCAACAAAAGTGTCCATTGTATCTGTTTCTCTTCTTGCCTTTCCACCGCATTTTGGACATTTGCAATTAACAAAATTATTAGAAGTCTCAAGCGGATTTCCTTTGCCTTCAAATTTTACATCTTTTGGAAGCAACACTGGCAGATCTTTTTCAGGAACTGGAACTATTCCGCATTTTTCACAGTAAATGATTGGTATTGGTGTTCCCCAGTAGCGCTGCCTTGAAATAAGCCAGTCACGGATTTTATAATTGATTGCTCTTTTTCCTAATCCTTTTTTTTCAATGAAATCTGAAATCTTATCTATTGCTTTCTTATTATCAAGTCCATCAAACTGTGCAGAATTAACAAGTATACCTTCATCAATATAAGCTTCTGTCATCTCATCTTCTTTTAACAATTTCTTTTTTGGTGTTATAACAACCTTTAATGGGAGATTGTATTTTTTTGCAAACTCAAAATCTCTTTGATCGTGAGTAGGAACAGCCATAACAGCCCCTGTTCCATATTCCATAACAGCATAATCTGCTATATATATTGGACATTCCTCTTTATTGAAAGGATTTATGAAATATTTTCCAATGAAAATTCCTTTCTTGTCCTTTGTCTCATCAATTCTTTCAGATATTTCCTCTTTCTTCACTTCCTCAATGAATTTGTTAACCTTTTCCTCATATTCTGTTCCTTTGATAAGCTTTTTTACAAGAGGGTGCTCAGGAGCAATAACCATATAAGTTATGCCATAAACAGTATCAGCCCTTGTGGTGAAAGTGCTTATTTTCTCATCAGAATTCTTTATTTTAAAGTCAATCTCAATTCCCTCGCTTCGACCTATCCAGTTGCGCTGCATTGTCTTTACTCGCTCTGGCCAGTTTTCCAGTGTATCAATATCATTCAGAAGCTCATCAGCATAATCTGTTATCTTGAAGAACCACTGCTCTAAATCTTTTTGCTCAACAACTGACTTGCATCTCCAGCATTTTCCCTGCTCAACCTGTTCATTAGCCAATACAGTTTTGCAGTCAGGGCACCAGTTTACAGATGACTTTTTCCTGTATGCAAGGCCTTTCTCAAGAAACTTAAGGAATATCCACTGGTTCCATCTATAGTAATCAGGAGTGCAGCTTTGAAGCTTGCGGCTCCAGTCATAGCTCATTCCCATTGCTTTTTGCTGCTCGCTTATTGCTTTTATATTGTCAAGAGTCCATTTCTCAGGGTCAACCTTGTGTTTTATTGCAGCATTCTCTGCTGGAAGCCCAAATGCATCATAGCCCATTGGGTAAAGAACATTAAAGCCGCTCATTCGTTTAAATCTTGCAAGAGCATCACCTATGGAATAGTTTCTCAAGTGGCCAACATGAAGTTTTTCAGAAGGATACGGGTACATCTCAAGGCAGTAGAACTTCTTCTTTTTTGGGTCTTCAGATACCTTGAAGATATCTTTCTCTTCCCAGCGAGCCCTCCACTTCTTTGAAATCCTGTTAAAATCAGGCATTTATTTAAAAAAATAAAGATTATATTTAAATCTTTACTAAAACTTATATAAAATAAAAGAATTAATGTTTCTTGAACCTTGCTATTGTATCTATCAAGTCAACATGACCAAGGAATAAAGACCTGCAGCAGTATCTTTCAAGGCCTAAATCATCCATTACCTTTTTTGGGTTCTCACCTTTTTTTATTCTTTCCCGGTATTCCTCCCAAAGATGACCAACTGGTTTTCCACAACTCCAGCAGCGAACAGGTATTATCATTTTTATTCCTCCAATTTTATCTATAACTCTTCTGCCTTTTAGCCCTTGCCTGACCATGCCTGTTTGGTTTTGCAGCTTCTTTCCTGCGTGTATCAGCAACAAGCAAATGCCTGTCATATTTTAAAAAATTATCTTTTAATGCATTGCTCTTTGAGTATTCAACCAAAGCACGGGCAATTGCAAGCCTTATAGCTTCTGCCTGGCTTATTATTCCACCGCCAGCAACATTAATATTTATATCTACTTTTTTTACTAAATCTCCTGCAAGAAGCAATGGCTCCATTATTTTCATTCTTACAAATTTTGGCTCAAGAATGTCAAGAAGCTGATTATTAATCTTGATATTTCCCTTCCCATCTTTTAGAGTTGCTCTTGCTATGGCCCTTTTTCTCTTTCCAGATGTATGAACTATCTTCATTTTCTCTCCTTCATTAACTTGCATATTTCACTAATATAAACATATTTCAGGCTTGGAACCTTTGAAACATTACAATTCTCAATAGTCTCTGTTTTCTTGTCCTTAAATTCATCTGGTATTCCAATGTAACACATAACTCTTTTAAATGCTTTCCTTCCTTTTTCCTGTTTGTAAGGCAGCATTCCCCTTATGCATCTTCTGACAAATCTGTCTGGCATTTTTGGTATAAAAGGTCCTTTTGTAGGCCTTGGGCCCCTTTCATTCCTTTGTTTGTATTTTTCAAAGATTGATTTTTTATTGCCAGTTATAACAGCTTTCTCACAATTAACAATATCAACCTTTTCTCCTAAAAGGGCTTTTTTAGCTACATAACTAACCATTCTTCCTAAAATCATATTTGAAGCATCTACTATCATTTTAACTTATCCAATAATTTTTATACCCTTTCCTTTTGGATTCTCTTTAATTAACTCACTAATTAATATTGCCTTTGAGTTGGATTTTTTAATTTTATCCAATGCATGATTTGAAAACTGCCATGCAGCTATAGTAAGCTTATGGTCAAGTTCTCCTGATGCAAGGACCTTCCCAGGCACTATTATATTTTCATTTTCTTTTGTATGTCTGTTTATTCTTGAGAGGTTAACAATTCTCCTCTGTCTTGTAGGCTTTGTAAGCTCTTCTGCAATCCTCTTCCAGAGACTGGATTTATGACTAGCTGAATTCTTTTTGAGTTCTATAATCAGCTCTTTCAAGTGAATGTTTGTTGGTCCTGTTCTTTTTGTCATTTTTTCATTATGCGGGAGACGGGATTCGAACCCGCGCAGCCACTAAGGCATACGGCCCTCAACCGTATTCATTTGACCAGACTCTGACACCCCCGCATGAGAGAGTTTATTTTTTCTTTTTTGATTTCTTTTGTGGCTTTGCTTTCTTTTTAATTTCCTTGATGAATTCGTTTGAACTATTTCTAATTGTTTTTAATGCCTCTTCTATTATTTCTTTGCACTTAAGCTGCCCCCATGATTCAACATAAAAAATAAATTCATTCTCATTTTTATCAACTGTTACTGCCCCTTTTGGCTCACATATGTCAACACATGCATCGCATAAGTGGCATTTCAATAAATTGTCCTTATTTAAAACTAATCTGTTATTTTTGACTTCAAAAATGTCCTGGGGACATTGCTCTACAACCAAATCTGGGTTTTTACATTTTTTATTTATGTTAATAATTGGCATGTTTTTATAATAAACAAGACCAGGGCACCACTTTGCATGGTCTTTTCCCCTGCCTAAAATAGCTGTTGCCTCAAACTCAAGCTTTTGGCCCTTGAGAAGTTTAGTAATTGGTATCTTTGGATAAACTGGCTTGACTTTTGGGTCAGTTGATTTTATCTCTGATGCATAAACCACACCTTGGCCCCTGGCTTTTAGTGTTAGCTTAAGCTGGCACATGGCACATCCTTTATTATTACATTTGCATTTATCTGGAAGATTGTATGACTTAAGGTCTGTTTTTAATGGTATAAGACCAAGCCTATGGGCTATGATTTCATCATAAAGAACAGAGCTGTTATTCCTAAACTCAACATCCTCTATTGCCATTACAGGAACCTCTTCAACAGCGTTCCTTCTTATGGCATTTGCAAATGTAGCATTAGCATTTTTCAGGATAAATGAAAGCTTTCCTTGTTTTTTATCTAGTTTTAAAAGCTCTGTTTTCATTATTAATCACCTTCCTAAACCCTTCTGCCTCTTCTTCCACCCTTTTTCCTACATCCATCATGAGGCATGGGAGTTACGTCTTCTATAATACCTATTCTTATACCCATTCTTGATAAGGTTCTTACAGCAGCCTGTGCTCCAGGTCCTGGACTACTTGGACCGTTATGACCTCCAGGCGCCTTTATCTTAACATTAAGTACATTAATTCCTTTTTCTAATACAATCTCAGCAGCTTTTTTTGCTGCCATCATAGCAGCTGTTGGTGAGCTTTCAAGTCTGTCAGATTTTACCATCTGGCCGCCAGAGGTTCTTGCTATTGTCTCTGTTCCTGTTATATCAGTTATATGAATTATTGTATTATTGTATGAGGAATATATATGAGCAATACCTGTTCTTCCAGGTTTTTTTCTATCTGGACTAGTTTTATGGAATGTTGGGGCATCTTTCATTTTCTATTAAACCTTTTTGATGTTTTCTTTGGTTTTTTTGTCTTCTTTACTATTACAGCCCTCTCAGGATGCTCTGAATCAGCTAGCTTAGAGTTTGCAACAAAACTAATTGATTGTTCATCTTCAACTGGAACAAGATATGAGGGACTTGTTATCTTTTTATTTCCAACAGTAATGTGCTCATGGACAATTAACTGTCTTGCCTGTTTCATTGATCTTGTCATTGCTTTTTTATAAACAAGAGTTTGCAATCTTCTGTCCATAATATCATTTATGCTTAAGTCAAGGACATCATCAACATTTCCTGTTTTTGTGATAAGTCCTAAATTTGATAATTTATTAAGAAGGGCTATTCTTTCTTTTTCTGCTTGTTTTGTTTTTGATGTAATAAGATTCTTTGCCTGATCAGCAAATCCCTTTAAAATAGACATCATCTTGTGAATCTCTCTCTTGTTTTTAAAACCATACTCTTTTAATAGTACTGCTTCTTCCCCCATTCTTGCCTTCTGCCATGGGTGGACTGGAGTTGAATATTTTCTTCTTTGCTTTTTAGGAGCTCCCATTCTTATACCCTCCCCGCCTTAGCCTTTTTCTTCTGTACTCCAGTAACCTTTCCTTTATTTCTTCTAAAGTTCGACCTTGTTCTCTGGCCTCTAACTGGAAGTCCAAATGCATGTCTCATGCCTCTGTAACTCTTGATTTTCTTTAACATTTTTATGTCATTGTCTTTAGTAAAAGCAAGGTCTGATGATAGTAAATGTTTATCCATGCCAGATTCATAATCCTTTCTTCTATTAAGCATCCATGAAGGAACACCAAATTCTTTTGGTTTCCTTACAGCTTCATCTATTTTCTTTATTTCTGAATCAAGCAGGTTGCCTGTTTTTTTTGTTTTGTCAACACCAACAAGCTTGCATATCATGTTAGAGAATGCAAAGTTAATTCCCTTGATTTTTCTCAGAGCATCTGCTATCTTTTTATTGCCATCTATGTCGGTATTTGCTATTCTTACAATATGCTTGAATCCTTCATCTGCCATAATAACACCCTGATAAATACTGTGGACTGAAGTCCATAGTATTTGAGGAAATTGTCAGAGGATTGTCATTCATTTGCAAACTGAAGTTTGCAGTATTCTGACAATTTTTGATAAAATAGCCGAGAATTACGAAAACACGTAACCCTAAAATCGCTCACTGAACTCGGGCTATTTTAGAGAAAGGAATTAGAGGTCATATTTAAAGGTTACTGAAAAGGGCGGTAGCCGAGATTTGAACTCGGGCCAAGAGATCCACAGTCTCTTATGCTACCAGGCTACACTACTACCGCCATAAAACAAGCAAGCCATATATAATTTATAAATCTTGCTATTAAATTAATGCTCTTAAAAATATAAAACAAAAGTTATCTAAAAAACAAATATGCTGATGAAATTGGAAATGATTTATTATTTGAATTCAACAATGCAAGGGAACAAAGGCATGATGGCCTCTATGGATTAGAATCTGAGTTTAATGAAGACGATGTAAAACATATTATTAGTGTTGCAGAAAGTTTTTACAAAAAAATCAATGAAATCATAAAATAAAGCAGAAATCAATATTCTTCTTCCTGTTTTCCAAAGATAAGCTCCTTTACATACTTAATGAACTCCCTTAACATTGCAAAGTCTTCCTTTACTGAATCCATTGTTACATCAATTGGCTCGCCATCAATAACAACACTCATGGTTACATGTCTTCTATATTCTTCCCTCTTGGTGTATTCTGCCCGCACAATCTTTCTTAATTTAAGGTAATAATCAATGTATTCATGCAATCTCTTTTCATCAGGGTATATTTCCTTGAGTATATTACATCTAAGAGCAAGGTTTTCATGGTAATCAGTTATTAGTTTCTTTTCCTTTGCATATATTAAAAGAGCCTCAAATCCAAAAGAAAACGCATTTATCATTCTTTGAATGATACTCTTCAGGACATCAGCTGTTCTCGTGTATTTGAGACTTACAAACACAAGATGTTCTACTCTCTTCAATTCTTCTACTGCTTTATCTAAAGATTCTTTCATTCTTACTTATTATATTATTAGCTTCTTGAATAAATATCCGGGTTTCAGTTATATATTTTTTTATTTCTTCAATAGATATTGTCCGCATGCGATATGTGCTTGAGCATATAACAAACTTATTGTTTCTTTCAAATTCAACTGGGCTTTTTTTATGCTCAACTATTATATCCTTTATTTCTGATATAAGTTTTATGTACTTCTTGTCAATATTAAGCCTGTCCACACATTTAGTCCTGAAAATAGTGAATTTTGAATCAAAATTATCATTAAAAGCAGGAATCCTCTTAAACAACCTCTCATAATAGAGTATAGATGACATTGCATTTGTTAATGCAAGGAAAATGTTTTGAATAATTGATAATAACAACCTATTATCCCTAACCAAGGGATAAGTCATAAAAATCATGTGATCTGCTATCTTAAGCTTTTGATTAGCCTTCTCTATTGTCTCTTGGAACTGTTCCATTTAATTTAATATAACATAGAAATATAAATAGTTTATGATTAAATTAAATAAAATTAATTTAAACGATAATTTTTTAAATAAAGTCAATTAATGGGAATTCTATTGCTCAATGGGCAGTTTAATAAGGAAAATGAAAGATAAAAAAATACTCATAACAAGTGCATTGCCATATTCAAATGGAAGTATACATATAGGCCATCTTGTAGAGTACATTCAGACAGACATAATCGTAAGGTTCTTCAAGCAAATGGGCAGGAATGTTGTCTACTGCTGTGCAGATGACACCCATGGAGCACCCATAAGCATAAAGGCAGAACAGCTTGGAATAACTCCTGAAAAGCTTATCACAAAGGCAAGAGAAGAGCACATAAAGGACTTTTCAGATTTTAATATTGAATTTGACTCTTATTACTCAACAAATTCTGATGAAAACAGATATTTAGTGTACGAGATATTTAGAAGACTAAAAGAAAAAGGCTTCATTTATGAAAAAGATATAAATCTTCCGTACTGTAGCAAATGTAAGCGTTTTCTCCCAGACAGATATGTCAAGGGAACATGTCCGGAATGTGGTGCAGAAGATCAGTATGGTGACAATTGTGAGGTTTGTGGAGCAATTTACAAGCCAATAGATCTAGTAGATGCAAAGTGTTCAATATGTGGATCACATCCTAAAGTAAAAAAGACAAATCATCTCTTCTTTAAGTTAAGCGCCTTTTCAGGGAAATTAAAAGATTGGCTTAATACAAGCAATCTGCAAGACTCTGTAAAGAATCAATGCTTAAGATGGATTGACAAGGGTCTTGAAGACTGGTGCATATCGAGGGACCCGCCTTACTTTGGTTTTAAGATCCCTGACTCAGATAAATATTTTTATGTTTGGCTTGATGCACCTATAGGATATATGTCTAGCTATTCAACACTTGTGGGGGGAGCAGAAAAAGTTCTTGATGCATGGAACAATTCAGAAATAATTCACTTTATCGGCAAGGACATAATTTATTTTCATTTCCTTTTCTGGCCTGCTGTTTTAATGGCAGCTGATATAAACCTTCCAAAAAGAATATTTGTCCACGGCTTTCTAAAAGTGAATGGAGCAAAGATGTCCAAATCGAGAGGAACATTCTTAACAGCAAGAGAGGTCCTCGGCTTTTTAAAACCAGAACACCTTAGATTTTATTACGCTTCTTGCCTCCCAAGCACAATAACTGACTTGGATCTGGATTTTAAGGTATTCAAGGCAAAAATCAATAATATTCTTGTAAGTAACATAGCAAATTTTTTCTACAGAACAATGTATTTCCTAAAGGAAAACTTTGACGGAGAATTCAATGATTTTGTAGATAAAAAAGTGATGGGGAAAATAAATAAGAAAATTGACAGTATTTTGTCCTCTTATGATAAATTTGAACTTACCACGGCCTTATCAGAGATAATTGCAATCTCATCTATTGGGAATAAATATTTTCAGGAAAAAGAGCCATGGAAAATAGTAAAAAATAACAAAGAAGAGGCTCGTAATGTCTTAAGTTTCTGTCTTAGAATAAGCATGATTATTTGCTCTTTATTAAAACCAGTAATGCCGGAATTTTGCAAAAAAATAGAAAAGCAATTCAACGGCAATGTTTATAACATAGCAAAAAGGGAATTTGAAGTTAGGGGAAGTAAGATATCCAAACCAGAAATAATTGAGAAAAAGATAAAGGATATTAAATTATGATTAATCTTTTTTTAAGCTGAGAATTGCCTTTGCTAAATCCCCTTCTGAATCACTGATTGCCTTCTTTGCCTCATCTTCTGGCTCCCTTTCATTTATATTGCCCATGATTTGAAAGGTGTCCTTTCCCATCATATTGACCTTGCTAACCTGCGGTTCTGTAATAATAATTTCTTTTTCAGGGGTTTTTATTATAACTTCTGTTGCAGGAATCTCAACCTGTTGTATTCCCATTTTTTTCATTATTTGCGCAGCTTTTCTTGAATTCATTCCAGGAAACATAAAATCACCTTATATGCCCAAAAAACTATCTCCCCATGTATGCAGAATTACTTCAATAATAATTATTATAACCACCAGAACAATGATATGGCCTGGCTTAAAGCTTATCTTGCTTCTGTATTCATCAAAATACCTGATTAATCCGCCTCCGCTTGATGGAAGACTTATTTTATTATCTCGTGCCATTTTATTTAGGTAAGGTTAAGGTTATATAAAAACATTACTATAAAGCGTAGGGCAAGAATAAGCCACCTTTTGTCAGTCCACATTTGTAAAGACTGCCTTAACATTTAACTAAGCGTCATTATGACTTGCACAAGCCAGGACTCACCGTTTCATCAATTCCATTAAGAACGTCTGCTGGTTAACTCATCTTTGTTGCCAAAAACTTCGCAAGCATCATCCTCCTCAATGGCCAAGAGTGGCCACATATAGTGGGTGGACTTTCCTCAGCCAAAAGGCCGAAAGTTAAGTACTTACCCTACATAAATAAGGATATTTTATGGGTTTATAAAGGTTGTGTAGTTTAAAAATGGGACATACTCCGTAAATTTTTTCAAAAAAATAAGAAAACTATATAAAGAAAATTAAAGACTATTGATTTATGGAAGAAAAAATAGGTTCTGGTTCAGAGATTATTGATAAACTGCTTGATGGGGGTTATAATAAGATTGTTACAACTATTTATGGCCCTGCTGCAAGCGGAAAGACAACCCTGGCAATGCTGGCTGCAATTCAGCAGGCAAAGCAGGGGAAAAAATCTGTTTTTGTTGATACTGAAAATGGTTTTTCAATAGAGAGGCTAAAACAGCTTGCAGGCAGTGATTTTGATGAGATTTTGCATAATATAATTTTGTTTAGAGTTAAAAGTTTTAATGAACAGGCAGATAAAATAGATAAACTGAAACTGTTGATTAAAACCGGGAAAATCTCCTTGGTTATAGTTGACACTATTGGGGTTTACTATAGGCTTAAACTAAAAGAGGATGCTTATAAAGCCAATAAATCAATGGACATTCAGTTAAGAATTTTAACTGAGATTGCAAGGAATGGAATCCCGGTTATACTTACTGAGCAGGTTTATGCAGACTTAAGCAAAAATGGAGAAATAACCCTTGTTGGTGGTAATATGCTTAGAAACTGGAGCAAATGCCTCATAGAGCTGGAAAAAATAAACAGCAAAAAAAAGGCTATTATCAGAAAGCATGAATCCTTAACAAATAAAGAAGTTTTATTTGAAATAAAAGAAAAGGGAATCTTTGGAGTAAATTAATTATTCCTCTGTGAAATCATCAATTGTTGCTTTAAACTCAGAATCATTTTTTATCATTCCCCTCTTCTTCATATATTCTTTTGCAAGAATCCAGAAAAACAATCCAAGGCTTTTCTTTCCCTTGTTGTTGCATGGAACAACTAAATCAATGTTGTTTGCTTGGTTGTTTGTGTCGCATAATGCTATTACAGGAATTCCTATTTTCATTGCATCATTGATTACATTTCTGTCAGGCCAGGAGTCTGTAACCAAGACTATCTTAGCTTCAATAAACTTATCCAGATTTGGGTTGGTTAGTATTCCAGGAGGATATCTTCCTGCAAAAACCCTTATTCCAGTAAGCTTTGAAAGCATTCTGATTGATTTCCAGCCATTTTCCCTTCTGCTTATAACTATAATTTCCTCAGGAGTGTATTGTGCTAAAAAATTAGCGCATATTTTTATTCTTTCATCTATTTTTTGCAGGTTCAGGACTGAGAGACCGTCTGGTCTGGTCTTATAGATAAACTTCTCCATGTATTTTGTCCTGAATTTTGTTCCTATATGGATTCCAGCTTTTAGATACTGGTCTGTTGAAACCAATAATGATTCTGCCATTTTTTACCTCGTGAAAGTTTCCTTAGAAAGAAACTTGCAGTTTTTATTACCTCATGCAAGATATTTGGTAATCTAGCAAAGAAGTTAGAGTTTATTTAAAAAGATTTCGAAAA
>JAFCEA010000137.1 GCA_017609385.1 Candidatus Woesearchaeota archaeon | reverse complement strand
ACAAGTGATTCCAAAACATGTTCCGAAGATTCAGAAGCATATTCTTCCTTTTTAACTTTAGGAGCAGATTCATACGGTCCTTCTATTTCTGAATAACGTAATCTTCTTTCAAAACCACCCATACAGGGGTAATCATAAAGAACATGAAACCTACTCTTTCTTATAAAATACCCTAAATGATATTTTTCCATTAGTTTCTCAAGGGTTTCTATTTTTTCTTTATTCAGTGGAAGTTTCCATCCCTGTTCCTTAATTATTTTTTGTATTTTATTAATTTTATAAGGTCTATTTTCACTATATCCAAAGAAAAATTTAATGAAATTTCCTAATGATTTTTTATTGTTCATTTTCAAAATATGCCAATATCCACGTTTAGCTGATAAAATTTGATCATATAATCCATTTAAGACTTATACTTCTCCTTAAGTTTTTGAGCCATTTCGCTTCCAAGATATTCCATTATCTCTCCAAGGCCATCATAATGAGTATAACCAACAAGTAACCATGGGGTAGGCTCTTCAGATGGTGGACGAAATTCACAAGGTATTCCGGATTTAAGTATGGCATAATAGGCTTCACGATCCGTTTCCTTAGAATTATAAAATAATACAGGAATTTCTAGGTCAATTTTATTATATTTTTTAACCTTTCCTTCCAAGGTTTCTTTTTTTCCGTTTATTCCTTGTATTTTATTATTCATATTTACCTAATTTATTATAATTAGTCAATATTAATATCTTTTATTGACTAAAAATGCTGTGTTGCATAAATCTGTGAGTTAGTTTTTTCTTTTTGGGCTGTTAACTATATTCGGGCTTTAGCCCAAAAATATTTATTTTCTTGTTGCTAGGGCATAAAGAGCATGGCTCTGGCAGAGTCCTGTGTCATATATCACCTTTTCCTTATCCTCCTTGGGACAGAGCCAGCAGTCTACATCTGAAAAAACAGGAAACGAAATCAGATAAAAAGCCCTTATCTCCTCTTCATCAGTAAGCCCTGAACCATAAGCATTTTTCTCTAACAACAGTTCAAGCTCTGATTTCTCATCGTTGTGGTTTTTCTCTTTAGGCTCTTTCAAAATCATTACCTTATATTTTAGAAATTAAAGATACACTTGTATTATGTAAATAATTATTTGTAAAATATATTACACAGTGTTGTATTTTATTAAATTAATAACACGATAAAATCTATTATAATTATCAATTGTTATAATACAACTATTATCTTTGCAGACACAAAACTATTTAAGTGGAAAACTTCTCCCTACTGCCATGGCCCTTGATTCCGAGACCGAGAAAAGAATCCTGAAATTTGTGTATAAGAAGCCCTGTACCATGAGCGAGATTGCATCGCTGATAGGCAGGAACTGGAGGACTGCAGATGCCTATGTGAAAATGCTCAGCCAGAGCTCTGGTGCGATTGCAGTCAGAACTTTCAGAAAGGGCACTAGGGGTGCTTTGAAGATTGTCTACTGGAACAATAATGAGCTGATGAACTCCTCTGAAGCGCAGGAGAGGCTATTCGAGCAGATAAAGGCAGGCAGGACAAAACAGGACTTCTCGCCCTTCAACATCTACCAGTTTGTTGATACAAAAAAGAGAAGCGCCTTTGTTGAGCAGCAGAGCGATAACTGTAAAGCAGGATATCTCAGGAATCCTGAGAAGCGCAAAAAACCAGATTCTCATATTTTCAGGAAACCTTTCCTGGTCAAATCTAAAGCAGGGCAAAGAAAATATTATTAATGTTTTTGAAAACATTGCAAAAAGGGGAGTTTCAATAAAAATTCTCAGCAAAGTTGACATAACAAGCTACAAGAACGTTGTGAAGATGCTTGAGATAAACCATAGGTTGGGAAAGGACATGCTAGAAATAAGGCAGTGCGAGCAGCCGCTGCGGGCTTTCATAATTGACAATGATATGGCAAGATTCAAGGAAATTCTCAACCCACAGGACTATACTCGGAAAGAGATTGACAAAAAAACATATGCCTTTTACGAAATTAGAGACAAAGAATGGATTGAATGGCTTACAAAAATATTCTGGAATCTCTCCAGGACCTCAATCCCTGCTGAAAAATCAATAAAGGATTTGAAGTCAATAAAGGGTGTTGAGATAAAATTATAAATAACTTAAACAAACAAGAAGTCAGATATTTGGTTATTAATGGAAATTGCTCTCAGCCAGCACATCTTATACCTAACTAAGATACTTCTCTAGAGAGTTAATAATTATAAACTCTTCATATTTTTCATTAAACAGTTTTTTATAGCCATGTACTAATTCCTCTAAAACAAGAATTGTATTTTTATAACCTTTTTTAGATTCATTTCTTTGTATTAAATCATCTGCTGCCTTTGTAAGAATGGATTTGGCTTTTTTTCCTATTGGTAAATTCAACATATATGCTGCTCCCTTTTGGGCAAGGCCTTGTGCATACACACTTAATTCCCCTGGCTTTAACATCCTGTATATGTCTTTTGAAGCATCAAGACCTTTAAAAGTTTCACATATCTTTTCCATGTCGTCGATAAATTTCCTTAGTTTATTATTAGAATAATACTTAATAAATGCCTCTTTATCTATAATTTTTGGATGGTAACTTTCTAACATAATCTTTAGTATGAATTTTATCTTTATAAATACTCTGTTTAGTTTAGAAAAGAAAAGGCATGTGCTCCTAAGTTACTTCCGTTCATCATCCTTTCGTCAGTTGGTGTTCACTAAGTCACAGCACATGCCATACTAAGAAAAGTGATTTTAATATATAAATTATTCCATTTATTCATTTCAACATACCACAACCTTAAATTTAGCCAAAATATTTATATATAATTAAAATATATATGAACTTATGGAAAAGAAAAAGCCTTATATAGCAGCAAGTATAGTCTTATATAGCAGCAAGTATAGTTCTTTTGATTGTAGGATTATCATTTTTAATTAATTCTCAGGCAAATATAACCGGCGCTGTTATTGGAGCATCAGCAACGCCCTCTGAGGCAGGATTTTTTGCAGGAGCATCTCTTATATTAGCATCTTTTATTTTATTTGCTGTAGGTATAAGCGGTTTAGAGAAAATAATAATCACTAATTCCATAAATAAAATACCTGCTATCAAGAAAAGATCTATCAAATCTAGAAGAAATCAGGATGTTGCGAGAGAATTAGATCACTTAATAAGAGAGTTAAAAAGAGGAAACCTTAGCCCCGGAAAGGGTTATAGGTACTTGGGTGATAAACTAAATGAAATTAAAGGAGCAACAGGTGCGAGAGTATATTTTTTGAAAACAAATGAAGGATACAACATAATTGGGGAATCTTCAAAAGAGCTACAAACAAAAGCTATTGATAGATTAAAGCATTATATATCAGAAGGGGGTTATGACTAATTTTTATTATGAAATTCTTCTTTTTTAATAGACTTTAAAATCAACACATATCCTAAAGACATGAGGAGCATGCTGGCCGCATTTAACAATCCCTAATATCTTACATTTCTTTTTTGCTTTTTTGCAGGCCTTTCTTATCTTTTCCTTGGCCATTTCAAATTCATCTTCTTTCAGAAAATCATAAAAGTGAATTATTCCATTTGATTTTATTGACTTTAAAGCCAGATCAAGATCCTGCTGATTTTGGCAAAGGCATTATAATCCTGTCAAACTTCTTCCCTGGTTTTATTGAAAGGAAATATTTCCAGTCTTTTATCTGCTCTTTTGCTGTTATCTCACTTTTGCTAAATACTTCTATACAACCAATATTAATATATTCAGCAAATTCTCTAAAATCTAAATTTCCTTCTCTTAATCCGCATGAATGCTCATCACTATTAGGATCATGGTTATTAACATGATTATAAACATCTATTTTTGAGATTATATTATTATAATCTTTTACTGTTAAATTCTTATTTCTAATTATAAAATGGGCAAAATCAAAACACATATGCTTTAGATTTGACTTTTTAATAACATTAAGTATACTCTTTTTTGTTCCAAAAACAGGATTTATGCAGTTTTCTAAGTATAATGAACCTAAGAGGCCTTCTTTTTCAAGCCTTCTTAAATTTTGCAGCAGCCATTTTTCTTTGTATTTCTTTGTTTGATTATACCCTTCTGTAGGGTGAAAAATATACCCAATAACATTTTTATTGTCTTTTTTTAGTTTATTT
>JAFCEA010000017.1 GCA_017609385.1 Candidatus Woesearchaeota archaeon | reverse complement strand
ATTGAGAACTTCAAGTTTACAGCACTTTGTACTGCTCCTGCGATAATTCTTCATGAAATGGCCCACAAGTTTGTTGCTCTTGGTTTTGGCCTGAGTGCAACATTTCATGCACACTATGGGGGCTTGTTATTGGGAGTAGTTTTAAGGCTTATCCACTCACCATTCATAATATTTGTACCTGGATTTGTTTCCACAATAGGTGGAACACCATTGCAGAATTCAATAATAGCAATTGCAGGCCCATTGATAAATCTTATATTATGGCTTGGCTCTTCATTCATTCTAAAAAAGCATATATCATTAACAAGCAAGCAGAGGCTTGCATTGGTTATCACAAAACAGCTTAACATGTTCTTGTTCATATTCAATATGATACCAATTCCACCATTTGATGGGGGCCATTTCATATCTGGCTTAATACAAACATTTTCTTAAAATGGAAAAGGGGTTAGTATTTTTTATTTTCAAAGATAGAAATCTTTTAATCTAGTCTTCGCTGTTTTATCTCATATGATTAATTATTAGAACTTTCCGCCAGTTTTTTATATTGCCTATAAACCCCCCCTGCAAGACCACCGGGTGTTAAAAAAGAGGAAAGTGTAGGAACAAATGTTTTAGTGCCAGGTATTGTTACAACTTCCGCACCCTTTTTTGTGTTTATAAAAGATTTTACTAATTTTGATTTATCTGAATATATTTCTATATTGTCTTTAGATAAGGATGGTGTAGGATAGGTTGATTCATAAGGAATCCACTTTTCATCTTCTAATATATTAAGCCACTCATGTTCAATTGTAGCGGCTATTCTAACCTTGTCTGAAAGGTCTGTTCTATAATTATTCTTTATTAGGATTTGATAAACATCATATGTGGCATTTGCGAAATGCCTACATATATGTTCCTCTTTAGCATACTTATGAACTATGCTGCTAGATAGGTTAAGATAGTCGCGGGCATTTAGAGAGGGACCAAGAAATAAGAATTGATTAATATACAAATCCTTAGAAACAATCTGAATTTTCTCTGATGTTTTTCCTTTAGCAAAGCGTGTTGTAGCTACTGAAAGCACTGCTGGATGTGATAGTTGATTTGCCACTATAAATATCAAAAGACAGTCTATAATAAACTTGCTTGGTTTTTTTATTGAATCTGGAATCTTCATATAACTAATAATACAATAAGAAATATATAAACCTTTCTGTCTTAATTATTAAAAAGTAGTAAATAATATTGAAATTAAATGTGAGCAATTAAAAATTTGATTTGTCAAAGATAATGGCCTCTAAATTCCTTGGTGCAGCTGTTTCTATTCTGTTGAGATTGTGCAGGGAGCTTGCAAGGTCAAGACATCTTGAACTTTCGTCATGATTTACAATAACCTTTTTTGCCTTTTATTAATCATAAGATAAAGTTTATAAATTTTTCCATTTTGTTACTACTTTTTTATTACTAATTTTATTAATATCCTTGGTTTTAGTTTTTTCCAAAACATTTATTAATAAGGCTTTTTTCCAGTGTTTTTATGTCAGAGGAAAATAATAATTACAGATTTGCTAAAAACAGGCAAATCTCCAGGCTATTAGAGTTCTACGATAAGAATTATAAGAAGCTATTGCTTATTCCTATTGTCATACTTATACTTTCTATTGGAGTCATATCCTATAAGTACACAGCAACAGGTGACTTTGTAGACAAGGATATATCATTAAAAGGGGGCATTACAATAACCATCCCCTCTAAGGATATTGATGTTGATAACCTAAAAATATATTTATTATCTGAATTCCCGGGATCAGATATCTCTGTACGAACATTAACAAGATTGGGTGAAAAAACAGGGGTTACAATAAGTTCTT
Organism: Candidatus Woesearchaeota archaeon; assembly: GCA_017609385.1. Lineage (GTDB taxonomy): Archaea > Nanobdellota > Nanobdellia > Woesearchaeales > CG1-02-33-12 > CG1-02-33-12. Next base: position 8,087 of record JAFCEA010000017.1, on the reverse strand, counting down.
CAGACATAGAATCAAAGGAATTATTAAACAGCTTAAAAACAGGGTTTGGTGAGCTTGACTACAGTGTTGAGGAAATGGGCTCATCTCTTGGAACGAGTTTCTTTAAAGAAACATTTATTGCAATATTATTTGCATTTTTGTTTATGGCAATTGTTGTTTTTTTCTATTTTAGACTGCCAATACCCTCACTTGCAATAGTGCTTTCTGCATTCTCAAACATGGTTGTTACTCTGGCAGTTATTAACCTCATAGGTATTAAGTTATCTACTGCAGGGGTTGCTGCTTTTCTCATGCTGATTGGCTATAGTGTTGATACAAACATCCTTTTGTCAACAAGGGTCTTAAAGAGAAAGGGTGGAGAAATTATAGACAGAATAGTTAATGGGATGAAAACAGGACTTACAATGACCTCAACAACAGTTATAGCAGTAACTATTGCATATATATTTTCGCAGTCAGATGCCCTGAGGCAGATTATGCTGATATTAATAATTGGGCTTTTAATGGACATCCTAAACACCTGGGTACAGAATGCAGGCATATTGAGATTATACTTAGAAAGGAGAATCAAGAATGAGTAAGCTAAAAAAGATATTCACAAACCTTAGGGTAATAATCCTTCTAGCTGTCATTCTATTTGCTGTTGTAGCTATAAACCCCAATCCCCTAAATAAAGGTGTTACTATAAGGAATGTTATAATAAACTCTTCTGCAAGCCTGGCTGGAATAGAAAGCCCAAAGCCTACAGCAAGCCCTATGAGCAAGGAAATAATAATCTCAATGAACAACAAACCAATCAACAATGTATTGGATTACTATTCATTTGAAGCAGGCTTAAAGCCAAACAGGACAGTAAGAATAAAAACAAACAAAGGCATTTACAGATTAATAACGAAATATAACACAGAAACAATTATTCTGAATGAAACAATAAATAAAACAGTTACAGAAGAAGTCAATGCAACAATAATTGTTAATGGAACAAAGGTTAGCAAGAAAATAAACAAAACAAAAATCATAACTGTTCCAAAGACAATAACAAAGATTTATAATAATTCAATAGATCTTGGGATAAGGGTTTATAATGCACCAACAACAAATGTAAGAAAGGGGCTTGACCTTCAGGGCGGAACTAGGGTTCTTCTTGAGCCAGAGGAAAAAATATCAGCAGATGAAATGGAGATTGTTCTTTCTAATATCAAGCAAAGGCTTAATGTTTATGGCCTTAGTGATATTGTTGTAAGAACAACTTCTGACCTTTCAGGCAACCAGTATATACTTACTGAGATAGCAGGTGCTAATGAAGAAGAGGTTAAGGAATTGGTTGCAAAACAGGGAAAGTTTGAGGCAAAAATAGGAGATAATGTTGTTTTCAAAGGAGGAAATGATATAACCTATATTTGCAGAAGCGCTGACTGCTCTGGTATTGATCCAAATACAGGTTGTAGCCAAACCAACGGCCAATGGTTCTGCAGATTCAGGTTTTCTATTTCATTAAGTCCAGAAGCAGCTCAAAAACAGGCAGAACTCACAAAAAATTTAGATGTTGTAAGAGAGGGCAAGCAGGATTATCTTAATGAAACACTTGACCTCTATCTGGATAATCAGTATGTTGATTCCTTAAATATAGGGGCTGAACTGAAAGGAAGGGCTATAACAGACATCCAGATATCTGGCTCAGGCATTGGCACAACAGAGCAGGAGGCATTATTTGAATCATTAAAGAATATGAAAAGACTGCAGACAATACTTATTACTGGTTCATTGCCTGTTAAGCTCGAGGTTGTCAAGACAGATGCTATCTCACCAGCTCTTGGAGAGAAGTTTGTTAAAAATGCATTTTTCATTGGATTTCTGGCAGTACTAGGTGTATCATTAATCGTATTCTTAAGATATAGGCGGATAGAGGTATCACTGCCAATGATAGTAAACCTTATAGGGGAGGTTATTATCATCCTGGGGGTTGCTGCATTAATCGGCTGGAATATTGATATCGCAGCAATAGCAGGAATAATAATAGTTGTTGGTACTGGAGTGGACCATCTGATTGTTATAGCTGATGAATTACTGAGAAAGGAACAGCAGGTGTTTTTTAACTGGAAACAGAGGATTAGAAATGCATTCTTTATTATAATGGCAGCTTACTTCACAACCCTTGTTGCCATGCTTCCATTAATGAGAGCAGGAGCAGGGCTTTTGAAAGGCTTTGCAATAACAACTATTATAGGTATTTCAGTCGGTGTCTTTATTACAAGGCCTGCATTTGCAGCTGTTGTTGAAATACTATTAAAGGATAAGCTTTAAAAGAATGATAATCACAATCTCCGGCGCAGTCGGATCTGGAAAAAGCAGTATTGGAATTCTCGTTGCAAAAAAACTTGGCTTTAAGTATTACTGCATTGGTGATTTGAGAAGGGAGATGGCCAGGGAAAAGGGCATTAGTCTAGAGGAATTAAATAGATTGGGGGAAAAAGATCCCTCAACAGATTTAGAGCCTGATAAATTTGCTGAGGAAAAGGGGAAAAAAGAGGACAACTTTGTTATGGTTGGAAGGACATCTTTTCATTTCATACCAAAGTCAATAAAATTCTTTCTTGATGTTGAACCAAAAATAGGAGCTGAAAGAGTCCTTAATCACAGCAGGAATGATGAGAAATACAAGGACTTGGATGAAGCTATTGAAAAAATAAGAAAAAGGCGCGAATCTGACAAGTTAAGATACAAAAAATATTATAATCTGGATGTTTTTGACAAAAAAAATTATGATTATGTTATTGACACAACAAACCTTACAATAGAAGAGGTTGCTGACAAAATTATTGAGAAAATTCGATAACTTTATAAACATAATAAATACTCTCAGAGTGTTTCTTCTGTTAATGAGGGATTAAATTGATGAAAAAAGGAGATTTTGTAGAGCTTGAATATACTGGAAAAATAAAAGACATGAATTTTGTTTTTGATACAACCAGTGAGAAAGAGGCAAAGGAAAACAACATCCATGATGCAAGGGCATCTTACGGCCCTGTAATAATCTGCATTGGCCAAAAACATGTAATTCATGGCCTGGATGAACAGCTTGAGGGCAAGGAACTAGGAAAAAAATACCACATTGAGCTAAAGCCTGAGCAGGGTTTTGGAAAAAAAGATGCAAAATTAATACAGCTCATAGCTACAAACAAGTTCATAAAGCAAAATATCAACCCAATGCCTGGGTTGCAGGTTAATATAGACGGCCTGATGGGCATAATAAGAACAGTCAGCGGAGGCCGCACTTTAGTTGATTTTAACCATCCTCTCGCAGGAAAGGAACTGGTTTATGACTTCAAGATTAATAAGATAATAAAAGATGATGAGGAAAAGCTAAAGGCTCTGCTAAAGCTGCAACTAAATCTAAAGGACATAAAGGCAAAGATTAAAGAGGGAAATGCAACTGTAAGCTTAAACATAAAACAGGAGCTGCCAAAGCCTATTGAGGAAAAATTAACAAAAAACATTAAGGAACTCATACCCTTAATTAAAAAGATTAAGTTTAAGGCAATACAAACCAAAACAAAGGAAAATAAGCTGCCGGAAAAACCAAAAGAAAATAAGAGTTAGTTTTTCGACAACTTTAAATATAAGTAATAGAATAATAATCTATGAGGTGGGGAAATTGGATGATTTTATCAAGGATAACCCTAAAGAAGATATTATAGAACCTGAACAAACTAAAAAAAGTGTTGAACTTGATGCTGAACTAGAGGACATGCTGTCAAAACAAAAAGCTAAAATAAAAGTCATTGGCACAGGGGGTGCCGGTAATAACACAATCAACAGAATAAGCGAAGTAGGAGTTGTTGGTGCTGAAACAATAGCTGTTAATACAGATGCCCAGGATCTGCTTTACACAACAGCTGATAAAAAGATACTCATTGGCAAGGATATCACCCATGGACTTGGTGCTGGCTCTAATCCAAAGATTGGCGAAGAAGCTGCCAGGGAGAATGAGCAGGATATAAAGCACGCAATTCAGGGTGCAGATATGATATTTATAACCTGCGGCCTAGGTGGTGGAACTGGAACAGGCTCTGCACCAGTAATAGCAGAGGTATCCAAAAAAGTAGGTGCTCTTGCTGTAGGTGTTGTAACAATTCCATTTTCAGTTGAAGGTCAAAGAAGGTATGAAAATGCTGTAATTGGGCTTGAGAAGATGGAAAACATTGTTGACACATTAATAGTTATACCTAATGATAAATTATTAGAACTTGCGCCTGACCTTCCATTGCATACTGCATTTAAGGTTGCAGATGAAATCTTGACAAATGCTGTAAAGGGAATTGCAGAAATGGTTACAAAAGCCGGGCTTATTAACCTTGATTTTGCAGATATAAGAGCTGTAATGACTGGCGGCGGAGTTGCCTTAATTGGTGTCGGTGAGTCAGACTCAGAGAACAGGGCTGTTGAGGCAGTTGAAAAAGCAGTATCAAACCCATTGTTGGATGTTGATATATCAGGAGCAAATGGCGCCTTAATCAATGTTTCTGGTGGTCCTGACATGACCCTTGATGAAGCACGAAAGGTTGTTGAAACAATATCTGAAAAACTGGATGAGGATGCAAAACTGATCTGGGGTGCACAGATATCAGAAGACTTACAAAATACAATAAGAGCCATGCTAATAGTTACAGGTGTTAAGTCATCACAGATCTTTGGATCAGGAATAAAGGTTTCAGAGAGAAAGAAGCAGGAGATTGAAACAGAGCTAGGAATAGAGTTTGTTGACTGAAAATGAATTTTAAGTCTTTGGTATTTAAATTTAAAAGTTTTGTTGTTGAATGCAAGAGGGTATTCAGAGTAACAAAGAAACCTTCTAATGAAGAATTTAAGACAATTGTCAAGGCCTCTGGCCTTGGGATGATAATTATAGGATTAATTGGTTTTATAATAAGCATGATAAAACAATTATTCTTCTGAGGTGTTTCAAGTGGAAGATAAATCAAATATTTTTATTTTAAGAACTACTGCAAACAGGGAAGATCAGGTAATGGATTTTGTTACAAGCAATGCCAAGAAAAAGGGCATGAACATTTACTCTATAATAAGGCCTCATGGAATGAGGGGTTATATATTTGTTGAGGCAAAGAGCAGAGCAGAGGCAGAACAGGCAGCATTTAATGTGCCTTACGCCAGAGGAATCCTGCCAAAAAAAGTAGATTATAAGGATATAGAGCATATGCTCGAGGAATCAAAGAAAGTTGAGATGAACATAAAGAAGAATGATATTGTTGAGGTAATATCCGGTCCGTTTAAGAGGGAAAACGCAAAGGTTACAAGGATAGACAGGGCAAAGGAAGATGTTGTTATCGAGCTCTTAGAAGCAGCAGTTCCAATCCCGATAACCGTAAAAATGGATACTATTAAGGTAATAAGACGTGAGGGAGAAGAGGAAAAGCCAGAAGATTGATTTCTTTATCATAAGCTTTATATATAATTAATAAGTTATAATTTTAAAATGCCAAATAAAACAGTTGAAGCATTGATTGAAGGCGGAAAAGCAACAGCAGCACCGCCACTAGGACCTGCCTTGGGCCCATTAGGTGTTAATATAGGCCAGATAATAGCTGATATTAACAAAAAAACCTCTGGTTTTAAGGGGATGCAGGTTCCTGTCAAGATTATAGTAGATGAAGATACAAAAGAATATAAAATATCAGTTGGAACACCACCATGCTCTTCGCTTATAATAAAGGAAGCTGACATTGAAAAGGGAAGCTCAAGCCCAAAAACAGACAAGGTCGCAGACCTTAAGATAGAGCAGATAATAAAAATTGCAAAAATGAAAGAGAACTCGTTATTGGGAAAAACATTAAAGGAAAAGATAAAAGAAGTTATTGGAACATGCCGCTCAATGGGAATTCTTGTAGAGGGAAAGCCTTCTGTAGAGGCAATAAAGGAAATTAATGAAGGCAGGTTTGATAAAGAAATCAAGGAAGAAAAAACAGAGCTTTCAGCAGAAGAGCTGAAAGAGCTTGAGGAAGAGAAGAAAAAGTTAGCAAAGGAGATTGAAGAAAGGCGTGAGGAGTTCATTGCCAATGCAAAGGAAATAATCTCCAAGATGGAGGGCAAGGAAAGAGGAGAAATAAAAGCCAAACTTGTAGAAGCAGAAATACCAGCTGTTATAATAAATGAATTATTACCAGTTGAACCAAAGCCTGGTGAGGAACTAAAACCTGGTGAAGAAAAAGCTCCAGAAAAGAAAGAAGAAGCAAAACCAGAGAAGAAATAAATTAAATTAATTCTTGTGTAAATAATTTTTATTAAACATAGGCCTCATTATCATCGTATCTTTTCCCGCATTTTGGACATACATCCTCGTCTTCTTTAAGTTCTGCACCACATCTCATACAAATCTTTTTGTAAGGCATTACTGCACCACCTTTTTGGATTTTCAAATAGATTTAGCATCTTTTGCAAGAAAAAGTTTTTTTATTCATGTTTATGCTTATATTGTGTATTCTTACCTATTTAAATCTTTTGTTTTTTTGTATTTTATTTCTAATTCATCAAGCATTTTTGAGATTTTTTGCTTATATGGGCCTAATCCTTTCCAATCTAAGATAACTTCTTCGCACTCATGTGTGTTTCTTTCAATTGCTTGTATTATCATTTCCTTGTCCAGGTGTTCAAGCATGTATTTTGGGCAGATGTGGCCAAAAGCGAGGTTAGATTTTTCCATTACTTTTATGAAGTTTGGGCAGTGATGCAGTCCGCCAATTCCAAAAGCTGTTTTATAGTGTTTTGGTTCTTTTGGGATAATTGACATTATTGTCTTTGCAATTATATTTCCTGCTTGTTTGTCAGGCCACTGCTTTTCAGATGAGCCTATTTCAATGAACATGCAGGGGGTTTTTGCTAAGTATGGACCGTGATGAGTGCATTCCTGTATTATTTCATAGTTATTATTTTTTGCGAGCTCTTTTAGCTTAAACAAGCATTCTCTTAAATAATCTGCATCTGCAATGCAAAGCTTTCTGTTAGAGCCACCAAACTCTGCCTTTGCCCAGTTGCCCTGTATATGAACACATAAAGATGGAATTCCGGATTTGCTCTGGTGCTTTGTTGCAAAAACAATGAAATCAGCATTAATTTTTTCATCAATATTCTCGCAGTGTATTGATTCTTTTTCTGCTGTGTAAAGCTTTATTTTTTCTCCTTCAAATTCAGTTTCATATACTTTTTCTTCCTCAAACTCCTCTCCGGTTTCACTGAATTCAAATAGTCTTAGAAGGCACTCTCTTATATTCATTCCTGCCATATCTTTCTTTGAGACAATTATTGCTTTCATCTTAGATTGGTTTAAATAAATTATATAAAAAACCTTTGCAATAAGTTGATAAAAGTTTGTAATGCAGAAAGTGTAGTAATGTTTAAATAGTAGCAGTATATAAATAAGAAAGATGGGTAAAGAAGGGTATATTAAGTTTGATTGTGAATGGATTGAGTCAGTGCCAATTCCTGCTGAAGAACTGATTGAAATTAACCAGTACAGAGAGAAACTGTATAAGCTGGGTTTAATTGGGGCTTATAGTAATGGAATAGGTTTTGGAAATATCAGCACCAGAATAGGAAATTCTACTAATTTTATTATCACAGGTTCTGCAACTGGCAATCTTAAATCATTAAATGAAGAGCACTATACAAGGGTTATTAATTTTGATTTTAAAAAGAACAGTTTAAGATGCAAAGGCCCTATTAAAGCAAGTTCTGAATCATTGAGCCATGCAGCAGTTTATTCTGTTAATCCTGAAGCAGGGGCAGTAATACATATACATAATCTTAATATCTGGGAAAAACTGATATATAAAGTTCCAACAACCCCAAGAGATATTGAATATGGCACTCCAGAGATGGCAGAAGGAATAGAAAGACTGTTTAAAGAGACTGATGTTAAAAATGAAAAAATTCTTGTTATGGGCGGGCATAGGGAAGGCATAATCTCCTTTGGAAAAGATTTAAGAGAAGCATATAATAAAATATATAGCTTAACTGTTTAGAAATTAATCTTCTGATTTAGCAACCTCATGATGGCACTTCTGGCATTTCCA
>JAFCEA010000136.1 GCA_017609385.1 Candidatus Woesearchaeota archaeon | reverse complement strand
TGAAAACAATAATTTCCTTGAAATAGGAAAGGTTGGAACAGGTATTAAGGAAAAATCAGAGCTTGGTGTTTCATTCAGCCAGCTTACAGAAGAACTCAAGCCATTGATAATATCTGAAAAAGGAAAAAGTGTTAAGGTAAGGCCAGAGATTGTTGTAGAGGTAAGCTATGAGGAAATCCAGAAAAGCCCAACTTATAATTCAGGGTACGCCCTGAGGTTTCCAAGAGTGATAAATTTAAGGCTAGAAAGGTCTGCAGAAGAATGCAGCACATTAAAGATGGTTGAGGAATGGTTGAGGAGTTTTACGAAGGCCAGAGGCACAGGAAATAAGATGTTTGATTTATTTTGTTAATTTCTCCAATGTTTTTTGATAATCCAATGGCTTTAATTCCTCTGAATTTATCTCTTCATTGCTTTCCTTAATTAATGTTTCCCTAACTAGGTCATATAAATCCTGTGGTTTTTTTAAAGATGATAATTCTTTAGGATGAACAGAAATAACTCCCCTGTATTCTATATTATAACCCCCATAATTCTTTTCTTTTAATTCAGCATTCAGTTCCTTAACTAAGCCTAGACAACTATCCTCAGATTCTACTAAAAGGCTGACCTCACCATGTGATGCATTTTCCTCTGAGCAGTAAGAGGATGGTTTATGTGGTAAAAAAACTTCATCAATAATTTTTTCTGAGATTGAACCTACCATTCTTAAACGCTGAATATTCTCCCTGTTCTCATATCTTGCAATAATTAATTTTTTACCCATCTTAATGCCCCCAACTTTTTCATAAAGTCCTGAAGTGCTTATTATAGCTCTTTTTTTATGTTTTCAACAAACTTTTCAAAATCTTCCTTTTTTATGCATGCACCGCAGGCATGCTCATGCCCGCTTCCATAGCCGTCAATGCCTTCCAATGCTTTTTTCAGTATTTCAGATACTGAAACATGGCCTGATGAGCGAAGGCTGCATTTCATCTCTCCGCTTTTTTCCCTGGCAACTAAAATTAATTTTTTTGGAAACCTGTAAAGAAGCTCGTTTGCAAGATCACCTGTAAGGCTCATTCTTTTATCTGAATAAGTAAAAATAATCATCTTATCAGTTCTGCTGTGTTTTAATGCCTCATCCAGCAGACTGTCATATTCTTCTTTTACTTTTTTGAATCTCTTAATTATAAATTTTGCCTGGGCAGTCTCTTCATTAAGCAGTTCATAAGGTTTTTTTATTCTTGTCAGTATCTTAACACAGCTTAAAACATCTGATGTTTTTCCCTTAAGTATAAAGGATAATATTTTTATAAGCTCTCCAAGTTTTGTTTCATATAATGCCTTTTCTGGCTTTTTTATTTCTGGAGACAGTAAATCAGGATATTCTTTTGAAAATTCTTTTATAAAGTCAGGCAAGTACCAGTCTCCAACTGCTCCGCATGCTGCAATCCAGAGATCCTGCTTTACAACCCTGTAACAGATGCATGATGCTGGCTCTCCAAAGCCGTCTTTTCTTGAGTTAAAGTATTTTGTTCCGCTGTTTTCAATAATGTCATGGTGGTCTATCCATATTATTGGAACTTTTACAGCATCAATAAAATCAGGGCTTACCATTGGCTTATCAACTATAAACACTTTATCAGGATTGTAGTTTTCAACAGTTTTTATAAAAACTGGCTTAAGCTCAGGACTAGTCTTTATAACAACACCCTTTCCTTCTCTTTTATACCTATAAAGCAAGAGAAAAGAACAAAGCCCATCTGGATCATCATCAAAGAAGAACAAAGGCCTCTTGCAGTTGTCAAGCTCCTCTTTTATTTCATTATAATTTTTTTCTGTAAGCATTTTTATAAGGAAAAATAGTCTTTATTTAAAATTATGGTTTGTTGGTTATACTTTTTACATCAAGCCTTGACTCCTCTTTTTTTACAACATCAAGTTTGGCTTTTGTAGATGGATGCCTTGGAACAAAAAGGCATTTTTTGTTTTCTGAAAGCTCATAAGTGCCTATCTGCTTTGCTATTTTTATTGTCTCATTTTTGTCAAAGCATAGCAAAGGCCTTAATATTGGCATGTTGAT
>JAFCEA010000135.1 GCA_017609385.1 Candidatus Woesearchaeota archaeon | reverse complement strand
ATTGTAACATCTTTTGCATTGCTTACAATTCCCTTAACCTCAGAATGTTCTTTATCACCTAATAAAATTATCTTATACCCTTTTTTGTCAAACTCCCAAGCAAGCTCATGATAATCAATGTTCCGTTTTCAATCTCATCAATTGATTTTATTTCTTTTATTCCTCTTTTTTCAAGCAATTCAACTACTTGCGGATTGTGTATTAATTGCCCTAATGTATAAGCATTTCTTTCATTTAAAACCATATCCAATGCCCTCTTGACTCCAAAACAAAATCCCATGTTTTCTGCACAAATAACTTTCATAATTTCACCAATTAGTTTATATTATTGTTATTGAAAAAATCTTTTTATAAATCTTTCCTAAAATTATTAGGTTTTGATTAAAAAACTGAAGAATCAACTTAAGTATTCCATTATCTTTTTTGGACTTGCCAGCAATAATTCTTTTTTGGTTTTATCTTTTGGGATATAAACAAATCCATTATTGTATCCAATGATCTCAGGCCCTTCAGGCATGTTGAAAGTTAATAGATTTATCCAGTTGAGTACGGAAAGTCTATCAAAATTATTAATAGCAAAATTATATCCCTCATCATTACCCGGATGATAATGGTGGCACCCATTGTAACCTAATTCATTTGCTTTGGTTATGTTAAAATACATCTCATTTTTACTGCTTAATTCCTTACCAGGAATTTTAAAATTTTTTAATACCTTGGAGTCTGATATATTATAGATTACTGCTCTGCCTTTGTCATCATAAGCATTTAACAGGGTTCCCCACTCTAAGTCTTCTTTTTTTGCTGTTTTATTCAATAACATTTCTAGTCCATTTGAATCATCTATAATCACTCCTTTGCTGTTTTCAAGAGGATATTTTGATTTGTTTGTTTTAATTTCATAATTTCTGATTAATGAGTATAACTTCTCTCTTAAACCAAGACTAATGGATCTAGAACCAAAAAATGCCATAAGAATACCTTCAGTAATAATAAAAGGTATTGGGTGTTCTGTGTTCTGATAATTCAAAATACTTTTAATTAAAACACAACCAAAAAGTTTAGAAAGGTATCCAAGTTGTTTTTTGTTCATAAACCAGAGGAATATAAATTATGTTTATAAAGCTTTCCATTTATCATCACTATAAAAAGGCAACAATTTTAAATTAATAAATAATATGGGTTTGTGTTACACAAACAAAATCAAGATTTTTCTTAAAATAAGGGTCTTTTTTCAAGCTATCTCGTATGTTTTCTGCAACAGCTTTCTCTTTAGTTATTCCAAAAACAGTTGGTCCAGAGCCAGACATCAATGCATTTAATGCTTTGTTTTCTATCATTTTTTGCTTGATTTCATTAATAATGGGGTATTCCCTGAAGACGGAATATTCAAAATCATTATGCAAATTGTATGCAATTTTTTTAATATCTTTTCCCTTTATTGCATTAAGCATTTCAGCTGTTTTTAGCTGTTTGCCTGTTTTTTCATAATCAAGAGTTTCATAAGCATGCTTTGTTGAAATACTAAACTTTGGCTTTGCTAAAACAAAGTAAATGTTATTGGGTAGGGTTTCTATTCTTTTGACATTTTCGCCTCGGCCAGTTACGCGAACTGTACCCCCAAGAATAGAAGATGCAACATCCATTCCAATATCCTTTGCAATTTCAATCATTTCCTTTTTATTCATTCCAAGCCTGTATAAATTGTCCATTCCTTTAATTACAGCAGCAGCATCTGAGCTTCCACCGCCGAGGCCAGCTCCAACAGGAATATTCTTCTCAATAGTTATTTCAACACCTTGATTTATTTTATAATCTTTATTTTGAATCATAAGCTCTGCTGCTTTGTAAGCAAGATTTCTCTCATCTGAACAGATATTTTTGTTGCAATTGATTTTAATGCCTTGCTTAATAACCCTTAACGCAATGCTGTCATGCAGTTCAATTTGCTGCAAAACTGACTTGATGTTATGGTATCCAGAGGGGAGCCTGTTAATAATATTCAAACTTAAATTGACCTTGGCGTATGCTTTTTCTATGTGCGTTTCATACAAATCACAGTTTGGTGATTTCATTTTAGTAATTTCTTTTGATTATGTAATCTGCTATTTCCAAAAAGAAATCTTTTCCATGTTTTTCAAAATCAGAATTTTTTATTGCATTCTTTGCTTTTTTCACTAGTTTTTCTGCAAGATGTTGTGAATAATTCAGAGAACCTGTCTGTTTTACTATTTCTCTTATCTTCATCATTTCTTCTTTGGTTATATTCTTATTTCCTAGGTTATTTTTAATAAATTCTTTTTGTTCCTTATCTGCATTTTCTACTGCCTTTAAAATAAGAAGTGTTTTTTTGCCCTCTTTTATATCAGAATCAGCTGGCTTGCCAAGCTTTTCCTCTGAGCCAAATAATCCTAGAATATCATCCTTTAGTTGAAATGCCATGCCCAATGGAATTGCATAGCCAGTTAGTGTTTTTAGCTGCTCATCTGATGCTCCTGCAGCTATTGCACCCATGTGCAAGGGCCCTTGTATTGTATAGATAGCTGTTTTTAGTTTATGCATTTTTGATATATCTTCTTCTGTCACATTGGTTTTTAGGCCAGACAAAACATCAACTATCTCACCATAGCTAGTCAGCTTTACAACCTTGTTGAACTTTTGCAATAGCTTTAGCTTTTTTTCCTCATCAAAATCTGATTTAGATATTATCTCATTTCCAAGAGCTGCTAAAAGATCGCCTGCTATTATTGCCATGCTTTCCCCAAGTTTTTTTGGATTATCATAGCCCTTGTATTTTTCTGCATATATTCTATGAAAGGTTGGGCCACCCCTTCTTAAGTCATC
>JAFCEA010000134.1 GCA_017609385.1 Candidatus Woesearchaeota archaeon | reverse complement strand
ACCTTGATGGCGTAATCTTTAAAAAGCCTAATTTCTGGCTAGAACTTCACAAAGTTTTTGGAACATTTGAGGAAGGTAAAAAGCTTACAGAAAAGCACCTTCACAATGATTATGAAAAGCTTGTTGAGGAAGTTGTTTCAAAGCTTTGGAAAGGCAGGGATGCCGGTCCTTACTATGAACTTGTTGATTCACTTGAATACAACAAAGGTGTTAAAGAAGTCTTTGATTTTATAAAGAAAAACAAGATAATAAGTGCAATTGTAAGTTCTTCAAGCATTGATGTTGTGAAACGCGTTAAGAGAGATTTTCAGGTTGATTATGTATTTGCAAACAAGCTTGTTATAAAAGATGGAAAGATTTATGGTGAATTTATCTGGCCAGTCGGAGCAGGAAAGGAAAACAAGGCAAGGATAATTAGGAATTTATGTTTTGATTTGGGAATTTCACCAGAGGAATGCATTTACATAGGTGATAGTGATGTTGATATTGAGGCATTCAAAGAAGTTGGCCTATCAATAGCCTTTAATTCAGATTCAGATGAACTAAAGAAAGCAGCAACATTTGTTGTTGAAAGTAGGAATTTTTCTGATGTTCTAAAATATATTAAATAACGAAAGTTTTTTAATAATAGTAGAAAACAGGGTTTACATGAAAAACAAAAGCATAATTTTTATTATAATTGCATTCTTTCTTATATTTGCCGGCTTTGACTCATCGCAGCAGTATCTCTCATCAATATTTTACACAAGAAACTTTGAGATGATATCATTTATTGCGCTTTCAATCCTTTACATAGCCTCAATACCAGCAAATTTTATTGCACCTTTTTTCTGCAGGAAATTCGGCCTAAAGAAATCATTATTTTTTTCATCACTCGCTTATCCTGTTTTCATAATTTCAATTGTTTTAAGGTCAGAAATAATGCTTTACATCTCCTCTGTTATTATTGCTTTTGCAGGATCAATGCTTTGGATATCACACGGAACCTATCTCACAAGATCAACAACCAATAAAAATCGTGGCTTTTATTCAGGATTGTCTTTTTCATTCCTTGTTATTGGCTCTGCAATAACAATTTTCTTCATGAGTTTTTTTGTTGAAAAAGTTGGGTACAATGTTATTTATTTTATTTTATTTTTGATTGCATGCCTTGGATCAATCTTACTTTTATTCATTTCAGATATAGATACTGTTGAAAGGTACGCAATTCATCCAATAAAGCTGATTAAGAAGAAATCAATGTTGCTTTTTGCTCCATTTATCATTTCTTCTTTCTTTATGATGGGATCAATGATTAGCAGAATTCCAATAAGAATAACAGACCTTTTTGGTTTGAGTTATGTTGGAAAAATTATATCAATTTATGGTGTGACTATTTGTATTTTTTCTTTTCTTGTAGGAAAGCTATCTGATAAATATGGTTTTAATAGGTTTGCTTATATCTCTGTTTTAAGTTCAATAACTGGTTTTTTCCTAATTCTCGTTTCACATACTGTTTTAACATTTAGCATTGGAATTTTTCTTATTGGATTGGCACACTCTTCATTTTTAGGGTTAAATTATCCTATCCTCCATTCCCTTTTTGAGAAAGAGGTTGATTCGGCAATAATAACAGGCATTGTGTTGTCAGTAATATCTCTTTTATCTATCAAACATTTATTTTCTATAGAAAAAATAAATCATAAATATTAAATTATTCAAGCAGTTTGCTTATTGATTTACCTTGATTTAATCTGCTGATAACCTTTGCAAAATAACTTGCAACAGAAACCTCTTTGTACCAGGGATTGTTTTCCTGGAATTCATCTCCATGATAGACAGCATCAGTGCCAATAACTCCTGTTAAATATCCTTTTTCATAAGCTTTTGTTATTTTTTCTAGCGCATCCCTATTAAATAAAGGGAGACTACAAGCTGCATATATTCTTCTAGCCCTCTTTTCTTTGGCTGCCTTAATAACCTCTATTAAAGTTTCAGCAGTATCAATCATGTCATCTACTATTAAAACGTCTTTTCCTTTAACCTCTCCAACTATCTGGATTGATTCAAGGGAGTTAGGTATGTCATAGTTTCTATCTTTATAGGCGAGAACTAAACGTGTTCTAAGCTGTTTAGCATAATGTTTGGCTCTTCTTGCTCCCCCCACGTCAGGAGACATAACTACCAAATTTTCAAGATTGAACCTTTCTTTATTGTCCTTAATATAGGCAATAATGTTTTTAGAGGCGTGTAAGTCCTCAAATTTAGCTTCTCTAAAAAATCCAGCAATAGATGTATTATGCACATCTAAGGTTATAACATGATTTGCATGAGCATCCTCAATCTCTCTCGCAACTGCTGCTGCAGTTATACCCTCCCTCCCTTCTTGTTTATCCTGCCTTGCATAGGGAAATACAGGGATAACAGC
>JAFCEA010000133.1 GCA_017609385.1 Candidatus Woesearchaeota archaeon | reverse complement strand
CTTCTTAAATTTTGCAGCAGCCATTTTTCTTTGTATTTCTTTGTTTGATTATACCCTTCTGTAGGGTGAAAAATATACCCAATAACATTTTTATTGTCTTTTTTTAGTTTATTTATCCTTCTCATGCAATCAATTGCATTAACAATTTTATCAGGATGCTGTGCAAGACTAATCTCTTTATTTTTATATCTAAGGGGCATATGTATCATAACTTTTATTTGTTTCTTGACAAGCTTTTTTATGGTTTTATCAATTTTTTTAATTGTTTTATCAGACTCAATATCCCCTTTAGGAGTATAAAACTCAATCATAGAAGGGTTTTGCTTTAATTTAGGTTCAAGATGTTTATTAGTCCATCTTGATTTTAAGGCAAATTTATCCAAACCTAATTTTGGAAGAACTTCTTTAACATCACCACAATAAAGAAAAACATTATTTAATTTATTTAGTTTAATATTTTCAAAAGCATACTTATGTGCTACAGGATTGATTTCAACGCCATAAACTTCCTTTGCCTTTGTATTTTTAGATAAGACTAATGGATATGGCCCGCAGCCAGAGAACATAACAAGAATTAATTCATCTGGCTTAACAAGTTTCATTATCCTTTTTCTTTCATTGCTTAATCTTGGAGAAAAATAAACTTTTTCAACATCAAGCCTTATTTTTACACCATTTTCAATGTAGGTTGTTTGTTTTTTTCTTTCCCCTGCTAAAACCCTTAGTTTTTGTGTCCTGAAAACACCACCATGAATACCAATTTTTTTAACAATAGTCTTTATATTTTTGTTTATTTTTAATAATGCCTCTGCAACTATCTTCTCTTTTTTTACAAGACCTTGCTTAATCTCAAGAATTATTATATCCCCAATAGTATCAAAAGCAGATGGGACAAGGATTAACTCCTTTTTTGTTAGCTTATCTTTCAATAAGTTATTTAATGTAATACTAATAACTTTCTCTAGTTTTTTGTTAACAAATTCTGTAAAAGGAAACTTTTCCTCTAAATCCTTTTTTTCACTGATTGGAAAGTAGATGAAATTCTTATCTTTAACTATTTCATACTCTTTGTCAAAAAGACCATTGTCTAATAAATATTTCTTCAATCTTTCAGCTTTATTTAGAGGCACTTTTATAGTTAGCATAGCAAGAAAGATTCTTGAACAATATTTAAATTTATCCTAAAATAACAAGAAATGCGCCTATAAGCATAATAACACAAGCTAAAATTCTTTGAGTGAGATTTTTCTCGTGAAATACTCTTCCACCAACAGCTGTTGCAAAGAATGCAGACATCCTCTTTATTGGAATTACAAGGCTTACATAAGTCATTGAGACTGCCTGCGCATATGATAACCTATACCCAGTTACTAAAATTGCAACAAGAAATATCCATCCTCCTGCATTTTTAATTCCGTGTTTTATCCCCTCAAAACCATTATGGAATATGCAAATTAATATTATAAAATTTATTGCAATAAAAAAGTGTACAATTGGAATATATGTTAGTGGTGAAACTGTTCTCAAAATCAATTTATCAAATATAGAGCAAAAGCCATATAAGATTAGTGCAAGGAATATATAATAAACGTAATTTGACTTAAGTGTTTTTGTGAAGATCTTTTTTGTTCCATGATTCTCTGATTCCAAAACATAAGAGCCAATTATTAATAAAAGTTACTTTTTCTCCAAGAATAAAGAATGCAAGAACAACAACAATTGCTGGGCTAAAAGTCATTAAAGGGCTGACTATTGAAACATCCATATGCCTTACTGCCTTTGCAACAAACAAAAAAGCAATTGATCCAAAAATAGACGCTAGGTACATTAAGCCAAGTGTTTTTATAGGAAGCTCAAAGTTAATATATGGTAATAAAACTAAAGCTATAAGAAAATTAAATATTGCTAGGACAGTTGAGAATTCCATTGGTTTTCTTTTCAACAATAGCTGCAGCAGCTGCCAATAAAGCTGTTAATATTGCAAAAAAATACCATTGCATTTTAAAAAAATTCTCCTAACCCTTTCTGTTGTTTGCTTTCTTTATTCTTTAATAATTTATCTAAAACTGTTTTAACTCTTTCTATTGCAAAATCATGCTCATTAACTAATAAATCAATAACTTCTTCCTTATTGGACTCTTTCCATTCAATTAAGTATTCTTTTTCAATAGGTATATTCTTAAACAAATCATAAACCTCTTTCCATGGATAATCAAAAAATTCATTCCATTTAACATCTTTGAATAAGCCATCAAAGTCAGAGCCATATTTTTTAACAAACTTTAGTGCATTTTTTGGACCGATTCCTTTAATGCCTCCAAT
>JAFCEA010000016.1 GCA_017609385.1 Candidatus Woesearchaeota archaeon | reverse complement strand
GTCACCCGGATTTTCAACATTTGCAATAACAGCTGAAAAGGCACCTGCTGCACCAACTACGGGAAAAGTGACAGAAAAAGTCACTGCAAAAGAACCAGAAGAAGAAACCACAGAAGAAGAGCCAGAGAATGTATCAGAGAGAAAGTCAATATTTCCAAAATTGAGATTCAATTTAAAGGATTTTAAACTTAATATCAGCTGGTTATGGACAACAATAATTGTGATAGCAATATTAACAGTTTATTTTGTTCAGAAAAAATGGAATGTACTTAAAATAAGTGTTGGCATGGAGCCAGAGACAATTATAGCTATAACCGGAAAGATGGAAAAGGCTGAGAAATCTATAGAAGAGGGAAATATTAACTCTGCAAAAAAAACATACCTTAAGATACTAAAGATTTATGATGGGCTGCCTGTGAAGGAAAGAAAATGGGTCTATAAAGAAATACAATCTTTGTATAACAAAATAAAAAACAAAGGAAAGTAACAAAAGAGAAAAATAATCATTATATACTCACAACAAAAAGAGATAGCGAGGATTCAACATATTATTATTACAGTGCTGAATCACCAGACTTTTCAACATTTGCAATAACAGCTGAAAAGGCACCCGCAGTAACAACACCCCCAGAGGAAGAGGAGGAAGTGCCAGAAGAGGAAATTCCGGAGGAGGTAGCAGAAGAAATTCCAGAAGAAGAACTAGAGGAAGTGCCTGAAGAACCAGAAGAAGAAAAAGCACCACTAAACACAACTTTAATAGTTGCATTGATAGCAGTAGTTATAATCCTTGCAATGGTTGGCTACTCTGTCCAGCAGAAAAAGAAAAAATATTAATTTTTTATGCATAAAAAAGCGAAAACCAGCATCTTTAGATGCTGGATGAAGCTTTTTTGGCACACCGGAAAACTAAGTTTTTCTTGTGTCCTAAATCTTCCATTAAATTTTTTTCTTTCCTTTTGCTCAATAAAGAATATTATCCTCTTGTTTAAAAACTTTTATATGTTTTGTGTCCTATTTATTAAAAAACCTAAATATATTTAAAGTGTTAGAACTTTAAAGTTACAATGAAAAAGAAAAAGATATATTTAGCAGGAAGCTTTTTTGGCTTCAGGGACAAAATTATTTCTGAACTTGGTTATAAGTATGAATTTGCTGATCCAAGGAAGAACAGGCAACATTCAATAGCTACCCTTGTTGTAGATGATATAGGGGGAGCAAAGGAATGCCCTATTATGCTTCCCTATTTTCCTAAAGGAAAATCAAGAGGCACAATGACCTATGCAGAGATAGGGGGTTCAAGAGCAAAAGGAAATTATATAATCATTGCAGATGAAACAGAAAAAAGGGATAATTTCCTGGATAATATTTCAGATTATAATCCAAACAGCATAGAAGACGCAATTAATTTTTTAAAGAATAACAATCCAAGAAGAGATGTTTCAAGAGCAATAACAAAAAAACAGAATAAAGACAATAAACTCAGAATATTCCTTGCAACAAATATCAACTACTTTAAGGAGATAGAAACAGTTTGTCAAAATGAAAATAAGATTCTTATGTACGGAAGTTTTAGTAATTTAAAAAATTTTGGTAATGTAGATTTGACAGTTGCCCATTTTCCAGAAGGGGGAAACAGAGATAAAAAAGCTATTTTATTTATGGGAATGTCCTATGCCTTAAAAATTCCAATTGTTATGATAGAAGAAAATCCTATAATTTATCCTCCTTTAGCAGGATTGCCAAGAAGGATATTTACAAAAAAAGAAATTGCTTTGGATTATTTGATAAGGCTTGAGTCCCAGGAAATACAAGACGAAGCAAAAGTGATGTATTCTCTTTTTCAGAAATATAAGAGTTAAAAGCCTTAATCTTTATCAGAACTAAATCTGTTTTTTAATATTATTATATTACCCCTACCTTTTTTAATCCGTTTTACAATGCCTTTATCCTCCAGTTCAGTTATCATAAGGCTTATTTTTGCCTCTGAGAGTGGAATCTGCTTTCTTATATCTTTCTGGGTTACTCTTCCATTATTCTCTTTAATAATCTTAATTATTCCATCCAGGCTTTCAGGAGCCTCAACCTCCTCTTTTTCATCTTTTATTGCAGCAAACCTTTCAGAACTCTCCTCTTTTTTCCCTTGAATATGCTCTTTTTTCCTGGTTTTTTTTAATAGATAAAAAACAAGCAAGATAGAGACTATAAAAACAGATCCAATAATCACAAAAAGAAGAATCGCTTGTTTTTTGTTAGAACCATTATCTGGTTCTTCCAGTGTTTCATTTAATAGTCTTTCCTCTTCTTCAGGGCTGGGATACATTACAATATCATGTATAAATCTGCCTTCATCCCTAACAACTATTTTTTCTTCAGCAATATACTTTACTCTTCCATACTGTTCATATTTTGCTTTGATTGTATACTTACCTACCAAAAGGAAAAAGGAGTATGTTCCATCTGTAGAAACCTGATATTGCCTTGGTGATGAATCAACCTCTACCTCAACCCTGCCTTTTATCTGATTAAGGTCAGGGTCATAGATGTTTCCATAGATAGTAGCAGCATAACAGTTTTCTATTAAGATTAATAACATTAACACTATAATTAGTTTTTTAAGCATAAACCACGGACTTTAGTTTAACTATATAAATATTTCTAAATTTTACATGGCTAAAAAAGACTTTAAAAAATTAAAAAAGGTGTTATTGAACTTTATTTAGTGATATACTCTCTTATAGATGTTCATAAAGTTTTAAATGACTTCATAAAGCTTTAAACTAAATTTTAAGAATGTATATTCATAAACAAAAATATATTCTTATTATTCCAATTAACTTCATTTTTGTGTGAGAACCAAAGATTCATATATTTCTTTTTTTATTATTCTATTTAATATTTATAAGTTAAGAGAAGCAAGCTTGATATCTGTTTCTAGAGCTATGATATCATACTTTAGGGATTCTTTATCCTGCTTATTTAATTTGTT
The DNA here is from genome assembly GCA_017609385.1 of Candidatus Woesearchaeota archaeon. Classification (GTDB taxonomy): domain Archaea; phylum Nanobdellota; class Nanobdellia; order Woesearchaeales; family CG1-02-33-12; genus CG1-02-33-12. The sequence continues at coordinate 9,608 of JAFCEA010000016.1, read as the reverse complement.
ATAAGACTTCTTTACCTTTGATAATGCATGTTTTGCTCCTGCTATGTCACCTCTTGCCACATAACCACCAATCTCCTTTATCATAAAGCCTACGTCCTTTTTTTCAATCTCCTTGATTTTCTTAGATTTTTTTTCCTTGACCTTTTTGATTAGTTTGGCTTTTCCTTTTTTATCTCTCATTATAGGTTGTTCAATTCTCTCTGGTGATGGAATCTGAAACCCCTTTCCTTCTTTCTCCTCTAACAAGCTTTCTTTTTTTGATAATTCCTGTTCTTTTCTCCTTAACATGTTCTCCAGATCAACCAAACTTTTTTCCTTTAATAGCAAATTTTCTTTTATCTTTTGATTCTCTGAAATTAAACTTTTAAGCAACCCTTCTTTTTCTTCAATTCTTTGCCTCTTTTTTATAAATAGCTCTGCTTCCTTTTTCAATATCTCTTTCTTTTTTTCAATGTTTTTTTGTTTTTCTTTAAGTTCCTCCAGCTCTTTTTTCATTGCTTTAAATCTTGCATCTTTTTTATTAATCTCATTCTCCCTTTTTTCAATTAAGTCAAGATCCTTTCTTTTCCTTTCCAGTTCTTTTTGCTCTTCCCTGATAATTTTTTCCTTTCTTTTAATGCTCTCCTCTTTTTTTATCAAAGCCACTCCTTTTTTCTCAATTCCTGCTTCCTGAGCAGGAGCATGCCTTTTAGACAGTTCATCTATTTCAGCCTGCTTTTTTCTTAGTTCTTCTTCATTCTCAGATAAAAGTTCTTCTTTCTTTTTAAGCTCATTTTCAAGAATTTTGACCTTATTCATAATTTCCTTTTCTTTTTCCCTAAACTCCAGATGAGTCAGCATATGCTGCTTGCTGCCTGATTTCTGCATTTTTTCAGCAAGTTCCCTATCTTTTATAATGTTCTTAACCCAATCTGCAAAATCATTCCTGTCTTTTGTTACATGATGCTTAAAGGTGTGATTGTCCATGAACTTGATTGACTCTTTAAGCTCTTTCATGCCTTTAATCCTATGGCCACCCCTTAAAATAAAATGGTGCTCTGGCTTTATCTTCTTCTCCCATGATTTCTTTTTCAATTTTTTTTCTTGCGATTTTTCTCCTTTAAAAACTTTTTTCACTAATTCTGGCTTTTTAGCAACATCAACCAACTTCTCTTTTTTAGTTGGTTTAGAAACAGGGGGTTTTTTGCTTTTGAATTCAGGAAGGTCTGGCAGTTCCAAATACTTAAGATTTTTCTTGAACATTTTTGTATAAATAATGTTTTTTTGCTTATTTAAAAATCTTTGCTATACTTCTTGAATAGTAATTTAATTATATTAATTCTATTAGATAAAAATCATAAGATTTTTAAGCTAGACAGGAGAACCATTTGATTGTATTATACTGATTGAGGTAATTAAAATGGATGAAAAACAACTTATTTGCTCTTCTTGCAATAAAAGAATGACAAATAAAGAAGGAGTGGCAGTATTTAAGTGCCCTAACTGCAGTAAAGCTGAAATAGTGCGTTGTAAGCACTGCAGGGAGATAGCAGCAATATATACATGCCCTGAATGTGGTTTTACAGGCCCAAACTAGAAAATGGCAGATGTTGTAATCACTCTTAGGATAATGCCTAAAAGCCCTGAGACAGACTTAAAGGCAATAGAAGAAAAGGCTAAAGTATTTATTGCAGAATATGGCGGCGAGGTTGGAAAAGTAGAGGAAAAGCCAGTTGCTTTTGGCTTAAAGGCACTTGAGCTGATATTTGTAAGCAATGAAGACATTGGAAGCACAGATAGGTTGGAGCAGAATATAGCAGCTATTGAAAGTGTCAGCTCTGTTGAAGTTACTGATGTCAGAAGGGCTATTGGTTAATCTTTTTTATTATTTTTATTAATTCTTTTATTGTTATATCGCTTCTTATTGAGTTTGGCCTAATATGCGTTTCAGCAGCCTTAAAACCAGATTTTTTAATTCCTTTAATCAGCAAATCTTTTTTTGGAACGTTTTTCAACTTATTATGCTTGACTACCTGTGCAACATCATAAAACCCAACTGAGTTTATTTTTGATTCTTTTTTTATTATTTCTAAAAGTTTGACTAGTTTCTTATTTTCTAAAACATTAATATTCTTGCACATCTTGGTTATAAGTTTTTTGTCCCATAACCGGCCTAGCCACAAAGGCCCAGCATAATCTAACCTTAAACCACAAACAGGGCACTTATTTGAGTTAAAAATACCTTTTGCTGTTTCCCTAAACAGGCATGAGCTGCAGTAAACAATATAATCAATATTTTTCATTAATTTATCTACCTTCTTTTTTCCTTTAACACATATAAAGAAAACCCTGAAATAATGCTCTTTTGAGTATGAGAATATTGGTGTTAAGGCTTTGTCATACTGTGCCCCAACTGACTGAACTTTTGAAACAAGAATCCTTAATCCTGTTTCATGGCAGAACTCATTTCTTAGTGGCTTGCCTGAGTATTTTCTTAAGCAGGCATTTTTATAACTGCCGCATAAAGCACCTGTATCTGTTGCTGTTACAGCAAGAATTCCCTCGCGTGCAAGCCTTTTTATTGCACTATCCAACAAAAAGTTTGGCGAGCCAAATGGGTCAATATCAATATAATCAAAGCCTTTTGAATTTAAAATAAACAGGTTTGCATCGAGATTTGATATATTGACTTTCTTGCCTGGCTTAATTTTATTTAGCTTTAAATTGCTTTTTATCAGCTTTACTGCATCATTACTATTATCATTAAAGGAAATGTATTTTATCTTGCCTTTTTTCAGTTCAAGAAGAAACCTTATTCCCCTTATTCCTGTTGCAGCCAATGGCAGTGCAATCTGCATATTCTTTTTTTCAATTGAATTCAGAAGCAAAACACTTATATCTCTGTTAAGCTTCATAACAGGATTGTAAAACACAGGCAACTCTTTTGATACTGTTTCAGCTGTATATGCTTTAATTCCTGCCCTGCCCTCTTGTATTGTTTTCATTAAGAAAAAGATAATTAAGATTAATATAAAGCTTTTGGAAAGCTTACCCAAATCCGGACAAGGTTTCCATTATTTCTTCATTAAGACCTCTATAGTTTTTATATCTTTTTAATTGGTCCTTTGTTCCTATCACAAAGGATGTTGCACGGTTTGCTATTTCATATTCATAATCTCTTTTACTTTCAGGCCATTCATAACCAGGAAAACCAACCCAAAATGCAAATTCGTGAATTAATGCAGCATTCCATTGCCTTTCAAATTCAGGCATTTTTGGAAAGTATTTTTTAATATCTTTAGTGGTTTTATCATCACTTTTTTCTTTTTCATAATTCTTGTTAATTTCTTCAATGTCTGCTTCAACATGAACTTTAATCTCATCTTCAATGTTTTTAGAAATACTTTTGTCTAATATAAATATCAAAAAGCCTGCCAATTCATGTAAATTATGTTTTTTATAAAGAAATTCTTCAAGACCATTACCTTTTATTGTTAAATATCTTTCTGACTGTTTAGCTATATAATCAGCAAGTTTTTTATAATTCTTTCCAAAATCACTTATATTTGTATCAAGCTTGATATTTTTATTAAAAAATTCTATATCCTCACTTCTTACAAGTTGTGCTATATCCCCCATATTGTAACTTATGTATTTGAAGTTTATATAATTTTAGTTTATTACTCTTTTTTGGAAAGCTTTAAAAGTGAATATAATTTCCTGATAAATAAGATGAACACTATAAGATCTCCTGTATGTACTGTTGTGGGCCATGTTGACCATGGAAAGTCAAGCCTGCTTGATTACATTAGAAAGAGCAATATTATCAAAGGGGAGGCAGGAGCAATAACGCAGGCAATTGGAGCTTCACTTGTTCCTCTTGAAACAATAAAGGGTATATGCGGACCATTGCTTGACTCACTAAAAATAAAGTTCACAATTCCTGGATTGTTGTTTATAGACACTCCAGGGCACGCTGCATTTACAAATTTAAGAAAGAGGGGAGGAAATCTTGCTGATATTGCAATTCTCGTTGTGGATATTAATGAAGGATTTAAGCCGCAAACAGCAGAAGCAGTTGAGATATTAAAACATCAGAAAACGCCCTTTATTGTTGCAGCAAACAAAATAGATTTATTGCCTGGATGGAACTCAACTAAGGATAATATCTTAAAAAACATTTCCAACCAGGGTCAAGACACACAAAAAAGGATTGATATAAAGCTTTACGAGCTTGTGGAAAAACTGCATGAGTTTGGATTTGCAAGCGAGCGCTTTGACCGCGTATTAGACCACACAAAAGAGGTTGCAATAATCCCTGTTTCATCAAAAACAGGGGAGGGGATTCCAGAACTATTGATGGTCTTGACAGGACTTGCACAGAAATACCTTGAGAGCTGTTTGAAATGTGATATTAATAATCCAGCAAAAGGAACTATATTAGAGGTAAAAGAGGAAAAAGGCCTTGGCATGGCACTTGATGTTATTATCTATGACGGCACACTAAGAACAGATGATATTATTGTTATTGGGGGAATAGATAATCCAATTGTAACTAAAGTAAAGGCATTATTTGAACCAATGCCATTGTCAGAGATAAGAGACAAAAAAGCAAGGTTTAAACAGGTTGATAAGGTATGTGCTGCTGCTGGCATAAGAATATCTGCTCCTGAAATAGGGAAGGTTGTTGCAGGAATGCCTTTAATGGCTAGCTCAAAAGATTCTCTTGAGAAAACAAAACAGGAAATCCAAAAATTAGTTTCAGAGGTTATAATAGAAACAGATGAGCAGGGCATTATCTTAAAGGCAGATTCACTTGGTTCTCTTGAGGCATTAATAAACATATTCAGGGAGAAGAATATCAATATAAGAAAGGCGTCAATTGGAAATATATCAAAAAAAGATATAATTGATGCAGAGAGCAACTATGAGAAAGACCCATTAAAAGCAGTTGTTATTGGTTTTAATGTTAAACTTAATGATGATGCAAAATCAAAAAAAGTAAAGGTATTAACAAGTGATATAATCTATAAGCTTATAGAAAACTTTGAAAAATGGGTTGATGGAGAGAAAAAAAGGCGAGAGGCAGCAGAAATAGAAATGCTTGTCAGGCCCTGCAAAATCAAAATAATGCCTGGCTATGTCTTCAGGCAGAATAATCCTGCTGTTGTTGGAGTTGAGGTTCTTGATGGCAAAATAAAAACCAATATGCAGCTAATGAAAGATACCATTCCTTTAACTACAATAAAGAGCATACAGTCTGAAAAAAAGAATGTTGCAGAAGCTGAGAAAGGAAAGCAGGTTGCAATATCCTTAGATAAAGTTACTGTAGGAAGGCAGATAAATGAAGGTGATATCCTGTACTCTGTAATTCCTGAGAGTGATTTCAGAAAGCTAAAAGAGCTGAAAAAACACCTTACAGAAGGAGAAATAACCATCTTAAAAGAGATTGCAGAAATGATGAGAAAGGAAAATCCTCTCTGGGGTGTTTGATTTGTCATTAGAACTGAAAATATTGAACAGAAAGAAAGTTAAGGAAATACTGGCTTTGATAAAAAAACAATGGGGTGCTGATTTCAGGACAGAACTTGCCTTTTTAATGAATACCCAAAATAAGATATTTCTTGCCAATAAAGAAGTGTTTAATTTAGACCTTGAAAAACTAAGGATTAATTCAATCGGCCTCTATTTTGGAGAGCTTAAAAACAACGAGTTAAGATTAAGCATTGAGGGCTCACAGATAATTGGCAAGAGTGCAAAAAGGAATTTTGTTGAGCTTGATGATAAGCAGGCCATGCAGTGGCTTAAAGGTGAGGATATAGATACAAAAGGCAATTACAAGGGCTTTGTGATATTAAAGCATAAAAATGACTTTCTCGGAACAGGCAAATATAAAGACGGAAAAGTGCTTAATTTTGTTTCAAAGGCCCGCAGGTTTAAGTATAATTTAGAAATTCTAGACTAGTAAATTTATTTTTGACTGTATACTTTTAACTTAATAGTAGTAATAAAATGGAAAGATTTATAAACAATTAATACATTTATCAGATGAAAATGTTAACTTTCCCGCAAAATTACAGAGAAAAAGAAAAATTAGTAAAATACCTTAGTAATCTTAAAGCCGGTTTCAAGTCTGATTTAAATAAAATTATAGATTTTCCTTTATCAGGGCACCTTAAAAAGGATAAAAACCTTAAAAAAATAATTAATTCTGCCAAGGAAAAATATGAGGAAATATCTATTAATGACAGATTTTTGCTTTCTTGGTTTATGGATTTCACCCATGAAACTCTTCTATATAACCAAGGATTAAAGCCAAACATCAACTCAGAATTTATTATTGATTGTGATATTATCAGTCCACAAAGCAAAATAAAAGAAAACATAAAACTAAAGATTGATGATAAGCTAAAAAAGAAAATGGAAGCAACAACTGATTTTAAGTTTACAGAAAACCAGATTATGAAACAACAAAACCTTACAAAAGAGTATGTGAATGAAGAAAACATCAAAATTAAAATAAACAAGTCATATATAAGGGAAATTTTAAGTTATGCCCTTGAAGATAAAATAAAAGGAATTGTTTTAGGATTTAATGCAAGGCTAAAACACGGGGACAGCTTAAGCCTGAAGGCATTTATTTTAATTTGTGAGCAATACCTAAACAAGAAAATAAGGGTAGAGGCTGATAAGATTGAGAGTGACTATAAAGATATAGAAGATATTGCAGACAGAAAAGCAGTTAGAATCATAACAAAAAAAAAGAATGACATAATTCCAACAGTAACAAAAATTGCTGATTCATGCGGCCAGATATTAGATGAAGATAATAGGGTTATTCCTGTTACAACTTACAGAAAAGATGATAAATACTGGTATTTTATTAAACAGACCAAACTTTACTTAAATATTGGCAATTTTTCTTCTGCTAAAAAAAATAAATATGAATCATATCATATCATAGGAGATTTTTTTGGAGAGCCCATTGAAACCCAGGTAAGAAGCAAATATATGGACATAATTGCAGAAGCAAAAGAAGAGTCTGCAGCCTCTTGGAGTACCTACAAAAAAAAGAACAGAAGAGTTATAGAAAATGTCCTTAAAGAAAGGCCTGAGTCACGTTATATCCTTAACCTGTTTCAGGATATTTTCAGGGGGATTGAGTGAGCTTATTTGCTGCAATTTTTATAGCCAATTATACTATGTCTTCTATTGGCACTTTTGGCTTTTTAACTGGTTTTTTCTCTTTTTTAACCTCTTTTGTGAGGTCAATTCCGAGATCCTGCAATGACTTTACATGCATCTGCATAAGCTGCTCAACAATGCTCAATATCTTGGCCATTTCCTGCCTTTCCTTTGCTAATGTGGTTCTTGCTTTTTCTACCATAACTATCACCAATAATTAGTTTTGATTACTTATATTTATTCTTTTTGAATTTTTAACCAAAAAAGGCATATTTTTAAACTTCTGAATTTTTGATAAAGATATGGAAATAATGAAGCTCAGACCACATCATGTTTTGGGTTACATAGGTCATGAAGCTCAACCAGAGCTTTATAGTCTGCCTGATAATAAGTATATAAAAGATTTTAGAGAATCAAAAAGGAATAGTGCTGAGGAAGCAGCGAAGCAACAAGGACTTAGTGAAGAAGATATTAGAAAAACAGGGGAATTTGCATATAATTTTCATTCTGATAAATTAATTCTACATTGGAGAGATTCCATCAAAAGAATTCATGATAATCCTGATACAAAATTTAAATATGTTAAAGGTTTTGATTCAATTTGTAAAGAATGTCATCAGAAAGAGGGATGTCATGATGAAAATCATTGGGCTTATAAAGTTGTTCAACAAGCTGATTTAGATGCTATAAAATTGATGCCTGAGTTAAAACATGGGAAAGTCTATACTGGTCATGATCTAAAAAAATTAGCCAAGAAAAAAGGTTGGTTAAAAGAATAGAACTAAAAGATATGAATCTTCGTGTTCTAAATTTCAATGATTTATTTAAAACTTTTGGAATTAATCGACTAAACCAATCATTCTATCATACTTTGGTTCTTTTATTATTGTAGAAGTTTCATATTCTTTGATTATAGGGGAGAATTTTGATCTTATTTCTTTTAAGATTTCATGAAAATGTCCAGGGTCTCTTGCAGCTATTGTTATTAGATAATCCCATCTTCCTGATAAAGAAGCAATATAAATTACGTTTTTGTGTTGTTTTAAAAAACCAATAAATTTTCCTTCAATTTCTTCATCAAAACTTTGTAATTCAAAGTTTACATAATTTATTGTCGGGAAGCCCATTTTTGGAGGATTTAGGATTGGGATTATAAAAGAAATAACATTTTCTTTCAACATTTTCTTGATTCTATAATTGATGCTGTCTCTTTGTAAGCCTGTTTTTTTAGCTATTTTGCTTATTGGCATTCTACCATCTTCATACAATGCTTCAAGAATTTTTTTATCTTTTTTATCTAATTTTACTTTTTTTCCATAGACTAGATCTATTGCCATAATAAATACTTAATATGAGTATATATTATATAAATCTTTCGTTTTTTAAGTAAAATCTTCTAAAAATTTATTTAAATAACTCTTTCTTACTACTTACTAATAAATAAGTAATTTAAGAAAATTTAATGAGGTAAAAAAATGAAAAGAGCTTGGATATTAACTGAAGAGGAAAAAAAAGTTATGAAACATAAACTTAATAGTAGATTTGGTCCGGATGTGGAAGTTGGTGTTATCGAGAATGTTCCTATTCCTAATGGATATGCTATTAAAATTGGTGAGATTGCTATATTAATGGATTATTCACCAGAAAAAAAATATTGTGGTGGAGTTCAATTTTTGGATATGTACAGAACTTTAATACTTGATTTTCCTACTGATTCATTTAGAATTTTAAATAAAGAAACAATTGGAAAGTTAAAAAGGGGGAGTATAGATATAATACTTGAGGATAACTATGCCCATTAAATAAATTTAAAGGATGTAGATTAAAAATGAATAAATCAGTAAAAAAGGTTTTAGAAGCATGTTTTAAATTAACAAATAAAAAAGAAAATAGTACCCTTTCTATAGAAGGAAGACTTGGACTTGGCGGGGAATTGACAATAGAATATATAGAACATAGAGGGTATCCTAAAACTTTAGGAGCAATAATAATTGTGGATGGTAAGAAAATATTCAGTGACTATCAAGTTCATAGTAGTATAGAACGTGATTATGCTAGACCCCTTGAAAGTCATTTTGAGTTTTTAGAATATTTGCAAAAAGAGAGTGGAGTGATTATTGAGAATGAGTTTGCATGTTCACAATATTTACAAGAAATAAAAAGAAAAAAGGAAAGAGAACTGATGAGGGCGTACTATTTACAAGAAATAAAAAAAAGGAAAGAGAACTGATGAGGGCGTACATGAAGGATCGCCAGGATTTAAGCTAAAGTATTATTTTTTCAAATGTGCCGCTGAACAATTAGATATAACAATAAATTAACACAGTCAAAAAAAAGGCATATTTTTAAACTTCTGAATTTTTGATAAAAATATGGAAATGCAAGGCATAATTAAAAATAAAAAACTGATTAGCCAGGATGAATGGGATAAATATATTAATGGC